>DASWIG010000371.1:0-9540 GCA_036397835.1 Thermoanaerobaculia bacterium | reverse complement strand
GCGTGAATCGGCCAATTCACGTCAGTGTGAGCGCGTACGCTGGCGTGAATCGACCGGATGACGTCATCGTGAGCGCGTTCGCTGGCGTGAATCGGTCGATTGACGTCAATGTGGGCGCGTACGCTGGCGTGAATCGGCCGGTTGACGTCAGCGTCGGCGCTCACGCCGGCGTGAATCGGCCGGTTGACGTCAGCGTCGGCGCTCACGCCGGCGTGAATCGGCCGGATGACGTCAGCGTCGGCGCACACGCCGGCGTGAATCGGCCGGATGACGTCAGCGTCGGCGCTCACGCCGGCGTGAATCGGCCGGTCGCGCTCGGCGCCGAAGTCGCCACCGCCGGGTGGCAAGGGTGAGCCCACGCGGCCGTGGCCGGAGTCGGCGGCAACGGACGAGCGTTTCCCGATTCCGACACGGTCAATGACGCCCTGCGGCTGCTGATCCAGGCGCACGACGTCTCGGACCTCGAGAGGAGCCGCCCGCTCTCAGCCGGTCGGCCGCGCCGCGCCGGCGGCGGCCGCGTGGCGGTTGACCTCGAGGCGGACGATCTCCTCGGCGGCGCGGCGCGCGATGAGGCCGAAGTCGAGGCGCTGGGCCTCGTCGGCCACGGCGTGGAGGCGGGCGAGGCTGCGCCCGGTCTGCTGCTCGTTCGGGGCGTGCCGGGCCTCGATCTCGGCGAGCGCCAGCGTGGCCTCGAGCTCCAGGCTCTTGAGGCCGTACTTGCGGGCCTCGCCCAGGGCGTGGCGCAGGCGCCGGGAGGCGTCGCCGAAATCCGTGGGGGCGAGGAACACGGCCTCGTCCACGGCGAGGCGCAGGCGGACGTCGGCGACCTGGCTGTGGCGCCCCAGGGCCAGGGCCTCCTCGAGCGTGGCGCCGGCCTCTTCGAGACGGCCCTGGACGCGCAAGGCGCGGGCGACCACCGCCAGCGAGGCCGCCTGGTAGTCGGGCTGCTCGCCCTTGCGGTAGCGCTCCGCGATCATCCGCGCCAGCTCCGCGCCCTCGGCGGGCTTGCCGAGCTCGAGCATGAGGAGGGCGAAACGGGCCTCCGTGACCGACTGTTCGCCCCACTCGCCGCTCGAACGCTGCTCCCAGGAGCGCTCGAAGGCCTCCCGCGAGCGAACCAGGTCGCCTTGATCGAGATACACCGCGCCGAGCATGTTGTTCGCGAGCACGTACAGGGATCGCTCCCGGGTCTCCTCGGCGAAAGCCAGCACCTGCCCGAGCCGGCTCTCCGCCTCCGTCAGCTCTCCCGCGCAGAGGGCGACGTAGGCGAGGTTGTAGTAGGCCCAGGCCTCGCCCGAACGGTGGCCCAGCTCCTGGCTGAGCGCGATCAGGCGACGGCCCAGCTCGTCGGCCTGGTTCAGGTCGCCCGATTGCAGCAGCACCCACACCAGGGTGTCGAGCGCGTGCATCTCGAGCCGCTGCGAGCCGAGCTCGTGAAACGTCTCGATCGCCCCGACGATCAGGTCCCGGGCCTCGGCGAGCTGTCCCTTCGCCTGCATCATGGCGGCGAGGCCGCTCTGGGTCCAGGCGATGTTCTTGCGGCTGCCGGTCTTCAGGAAGATCTCCAGCGCGTCGCGCAGGTGCCTCTCGGCCGCGGAGAGGTTGCGCTTGCCCAACTGCAGCGAAGCGAGGTTGTAGAGCGCCTTGCCCAGCCCCACCTCGTCCCCGGTTTCGCTGAACAGGCGACGCGCCTCGGCGAGCGCTCCCCCGGCTTCCTCCAGCCTGCCGAGACGGGTAAGGGCCCGTCCCTTGAGACGCTCCGCTTCAGCGGTCAGGAGCGCGTTGTCCAGGTCGCGGCCCTTCTCGCTGGCGCGCTGGGCCGTCTCCAGGACTCGCCGGAACCTCTGCTGCTCGTCGGACGCCGCGGCCTCCACGAGATCGATCCGCGGATCCTCGCGCGCCGGCGCCGGCAACCGGCGCAGGTTCTCGACCGTGGCCAGCGCGGCGTCGCCGCGGCCGGCGTCGACCTGGGCCTGCGCCAGCCGCAGGCCATAGTCCACGTCGTCGGGGAAAAAGCCCCAGAGCACCTTGTAGGTATCGATCGCCCGCTCCCAATCGCGGGCCATCTCGTGATAGGTGGCCTCGATCTGCAGGATGTCCTCGCGCGGCAGGGCGCTGGAGCGGACGAGCTGGAAGGCCTGCCGGGCGTACGCCTCCGCCTCGCGGTCGTAGCCCAGGCTCTGCCAGGCCTTGCTCAGGGCCACGTGGGCCATGGCGAATCCGGGATCGAGCTCGAGGGCGCGCAGCAGCAGGTCGCGGGCCGCCAGCGGCTCGAAGCCGCGCAGCTTCTCGAGGGCCTCGAAGTAGAGGCGCAGCGCCTCGTCGTCCTCGGAGACCGTGGCCCGCACCGCCCGCACCCGGTCGCGCGGGATCGACTCCAGACCGAGCCTCTCGCGCACCTGGTCGCCGGAGCGCGTCACCAGCTCCAGGAGGCCGCTCTCCGGTCCCGTCTCCTGGACCGTGAAGGTCTCCTCGCGCCAGGTGTCCTGGACCTTCATCTGCACCGTGAGCTGACCGTTGCGCTCGAGATAGAGGTACGAGCCGAGCACCGCGTAGTCGGCCCCGAGGTTGTCGCGGATCGTCCCGAGGGTGTCCGGCGCCAGGGCCTCGCCCTCGAAGAAAGACCGCGACCTCTTGAGCCGCGCCACGCTCTCGCCGGCGACCAGGCGCAGGTCTTCGCCGGCGGCGAGGTCGGTGGTCAGCAGCTCGGCGAGAGCGGTCGCCAGCCACTCGTCCTCCGCTCGGCCGCCGAGGTTGCGGAAGCCCAGCACCGCCAGCGACGGCCGCACGCCGTCCGGCCGCGCCGCGGCGCTCTCCGCCGCCGACCGCGAGCTCTCGCGCAGCGCGTAGAGGCTCACCAGGGTGCTGCCCACCACCGCCAGGACGACGGCCGCGGCCGCCAGCAGGAAGCGGCCCCCGCGGCGGCCGCGCCGCAGACGGCCCTCGCCGCCTTCCACCCGCTGCGCTTCCGGCGCCTCGCGCAGCCCCGCCCCGGGGTCGATCGGCTCGGCGGCGACCTCGAAGACGCGCACCGTCTCGTCGACGCCGCGGAAGAGGTAGTGGCCGTGCGCCCACCAGCGGAGGTCCCGCTCGGCCAGCGGATGGCCCACGAGCGAGCGCCGGGCCATGTCGTGGGCCTCCTGCGTCAGCAGCGTCCGACCCCCGTCGGCGAGCGTCACGAGCCGCGCCACGACGCGCTTGGCGAGTCCTTCCGCTTCGAGCGGGTGGGCCCCCCGGTGGATCTCCTCCGGCGTGTTCTCGCGCAAGAAGACCTCGCTCAGGTGGATGGCGCCGCGGGCCTTGAGGTCGATCTCGACGTCGGCCGCGAACTCGGCGAGCCGCTGGTGGTAGGCGAGCGTGAACTCGACGGCGTCGACGGGCCGCTCGAAGAGGAAGAGGAACCCTTCCTCGGTCTTGTGGACCTCGAGTCCGTCGTGCTCCGCCAGCACGTCGCGCGCCAGCCGGTCGAGACGGGAGCAGAGCTCGTAGGTGCCGGCGTCGCCGAAGCGGTCGCCGAGCCGCGCGTCGATCAGGGCGATCTCGACCAACGTCTTGACGAAGAAGCCGGCGGTCGATTCGGAAGAGCGAGCCGCCATGGCCCGGCCGCCGCTGCCGCGGCTCGCGAAACGGCCCGCCGGCGGCGAGGGCCGGCCGGCGATCGGCGGCGCCAGGGGCAACGCCGGCGCCACCGCCGTGTCGCTGGGATCGTCGCCGGCGCTCGCCGACCGAGACGCCATCCTGGCGGCGATCCGCTCCAGCGCGTCGACCACCTCGCCGGCGCTCTGCGGACGCTGCAGCGGGTCCTTGGCGAGCAGGTGGTCGATCAGCTCCGAGAGGTCCCGCGGCACCGCGGGGCTCACCTTGCGGGCCGACGGCTGCTCCTCCGTGCAGATCTGGGCCAGGGTGAGGATCAGGCTCGAGCCCTCGAACGGGCGGCGGCGGGTGACCGCCTCGAAGAGGAGGATGCCGAAGGAGAAGAGGTCGGAGCGGTGATCGACCTCCTCGCCCAGGGCCTGCTCCGGAGACATCGCCCGGTAGGTCCCCAGAATGGCGCCCTGGACCGACAGCGAATCCTCGTTCGGCGCGTGGCCGTCGCGCTTGGCGAGGCCGAAGTCGAGGATCTTGGCGTGGCCCAGGTCCGTGACCTTGACGTTCTCGGTCTTGAGGTCGCGGTGGACGATGCCCTTGGCATGGGCCTCGGCGAGCCCCTCCGCGATCTCGCGGGCGAGCTGCACCACCTCGGGCAGGTCGAGGGCGTCGTCGTCGATCATCTCCTTGAGCGTGCGGCCTTCGATCAGCTCCATCACGATCCAGTCGCCTTCGCCGGTCTCGACGATGTCGTGGACCTGCACGATGGCCGAATGGTTGAGCCCGGCGATCGTCCGCGCCTCGCGCCGCAGACGCTCGCGCGAGCGCAGGTCCGCCTCGCCGGGCCGGATGTGCTTGACGGCGACCCAGCGCTCCAGGCGCTCGTCCCGGGCGCGGTAGACCACCCCCATGCCTCCGGCGCCGAGCTGCTCGACGATGCGATAGGGACCGACGCGATCGGGGATGGGAGTCTCGTCGTGGCGCGCGTCGCTCACGAGGCCGAGTCTAGCGGCCCCGGCGGGCGTGGACAAGGCTCCGGACCGATGGCGCCCTCCGCGCTGCGCGGGTAGAATGGCGCGACGGGAACGACCGATGATCGGCAAGTGCGTCTCCCACTACCGCATCCTCGAAAGGCTGGAGGGCGGTGGCATGGGCGTGGTCTTCAAGGCCGAGGACGTCAAGCTCGGCCGTCCGGTGGCGCTCAAGTTCCTGCCCGCCCAGCTCAGCGACGAGGAGGAGGCCAAGGAGCGCTTCATCCAGGAAGCCAAGGCCGCCTCGGCGCTCGACCATCCGAACATCTGCACCATCTACGAGATCGGCGAGACCGACGAGAGCCAGCTCTTCATCGCCATGGCCTTCTACGAGGGGGAGACGCTGGCGAGGAAGATCGCCCGCGGGCCGCTCGAGGTCGCCGTGGCTCTCGCCTATGCCGAGCAGCTCGCCGCCGGGCTGGCCAAGTCGCACGAGCGCGAGATCATCCACCGCGACGTCAAACCCGGCAACGCCTTCGTGACCGCCGACGGCCAGGTCAAGATCCTCGACTTCGGCCTCGCCAAAATGCTCGGCGAGGGCCGCGTGACGCTTTCCGGTCTGACCCAGGGGACGCCGGCCTACATGGCGCCGGAGCGCATCCGCGACAACATGGCCGATCCCCGCACCGACCTCTGGTCGGTGGGCGTGGTGCTCTACGAGGCCCTGAGCGGCGAGCGTCCCTTCCGCGGCGACAGCGTGCCGGACGTCATCCAGGCGATCTACCACGACGAGCCGCGCGACCTGCGCGACCTGCGTCCCGAGGTCTCCCCGGGCCTGGCGGCGATCGCCCGCAAGCTGCTCGCCAAGGACGCCGCGGCGCGCTACCGGAGCTGCGACGAGCTGCTGCGGGACCTGCGCGAGCTCGACGGCGGCGCCGGCGACGGCTCGCGTTCGGGCATCCTGTTCCCACCGCCGGCCTCGGCCCTGCGGCCGATGAGCTCGGGAGCTTTCCTCCCGCGGCGCTGGCGCCGGCGCGCGGCGGCGCTGGCGGCGGCGCTGGCGCTGCTCGCCGCCCTCTGGTGGCTGCCGCGCGGCCGCGAGCCGGCCGCCCGCGGCGGAACCGGCGAGGCCGCGAGCCCCACCCTGGCGGTGCTCTTCTTCGACAACCCGTCGGGCGACCCGGACCTCGACTGGCTGCGCACCGGGATCACCGAGCTCCTGGTGACCGACCTCTCGCAGTCGTCGCGGATCCGCGTCCTGAGCACCAGCCAGCTCCACCGCGCCCTCGCCGGCGCCGGCGAGGCCGGCGAGGGCTCCGCGGAGCTCCTCCGGCGCCTGGCCGACCGCGCCGGGGTCGACCAAGTGCTCCTCGGCAGCGTCGTCAGGTCCGGCGACACCCTGCGCATCGAGGTCAAGCTCCAGGAGGCGGCGAGCGGCCGCATCCTCTCGTCCGACCACGTCGAGGGCCGCGGCGAGGAGAGCCTGCTGTCGATGGTCGACGACCTCTCCCTGGGCATCCGCCAGAAGCTCGAGCTCGGCGGCGGAGAACGCGTCTCCGACCTCGGCGTGGCCAGGATCTCCACCTCGTCGATCGAGGCCTGGCGCTTCTACTCCGACGGCCTGGACCTCCACCTGCGCTTCAAGGAGGCGGCGGCGGCGGTGCTGTTCGAGAAGGCCGTGGAGCTCGACCCCGGCTTCAGCATGGCGTGGGCCAAGCTGGCCGTGACCGCGCGCAACCTGGGGCGCCCCGAAGCGGTCGACCACGCCGCCCGCGCCCTGCTGCACGCCGAGCGCCTGCCGCCGGCGGAGCGCGCCTACGTCGAGGGCTTTTACGCCAGCCACGACCTGCGCACCTGGCCGCGCAGCCGCGACGCCTTCCTGCGCGCCCTGGAGCACGACGGCGGCCACCACGGCGCGCGCCAGAGCCTGGAGATGCTGTACCTGATGGCTGAGGATCACGACCGCGCGGTCGAGCACGCGCAGGAGCAGGTGCGGCTTGGCAGCTCCAACCTCGCGGGCTACGCCACGCTCGCCGAGGGCTACGCCGGCCGCGGCGATCTCGAGGCCGCCGAGGAGCTGCTCGAGGACCTCGTGCGCCGGCTTCCCGAGGCCTTCGTGGGTCATTGCGCCCTGGGCCGACTGTACGCTCGCCAGGGACGCCTCGACCAGGCCCTCGCCAGCTTCCAGCGCGCCGAAGTGCTGCAGCCGGGCACCGAGGTCAACCTGGCGGGCCTGTGCTCGATCCGGATCTTGCGCGGCGAGTGGGAGGCGGCGCGCGAGCTCGCCCGGCACCACGGCCGGCTGCAGGAGCCGGCCGCACGCGCCGCCGCCGGGCAGTGCCGGATGCTCGTCGACCTCTACCGCGGCCGTTCCGCCGAGGCCCTGGCGACCGCCGACGTCCTGATGGCCGAGCTCCCCGGCGATCCCCTGCGCGCCCGCGTCCGCGTCCGCGCCGCCGGCGTCCATCTCGCGCGCGGCGACGCCGTCGCCGCGCGCGCGCAGGCGCAGCGGGCCGGCCGTGAGGGCCGCGGCGGCCTGGTGGAGCTGGAGGCCCTCTTCCTGGCCGGACGGGCGGAGCTGGCGCTGGGGCACGGCGAGGGCGCGCTCGCCCTCGCCGAGGAGCTCGCGGCCCTCGGCGCCAGGATCCCCGGGCCCCCCGGCGAGCGCCGCCGGCGCCATCTCCGCGGCCTGATCGCCCTGGCGCAGGGGCGCGCGGGCGACGCCGTGGCGAGGCTCGAGGAGGCCGCCGCGCTGCTGCCGCCGCGCGGCCTGCGCCTGGCGGACCGCGAGCCCGACCACGCGGCGCTGTGGGCGTCGCTGGCCGCGGCCTACCGCGCCGCCGGCGAGGGCGAGCGCGCCGCCGCGGCGCTGCGCCGCATCGTCGACGCCACCGAGGAGCGGGTGGCCTGTCCCGTCGAGTACGTGCGCTCGCTCTACCTGCTCGGCGACCTCCACCGCGAGCTGGGGCAGCCGGAGGCGGCCCGCGGGTATTTCGAGCGCTTCCTCGAGCACTGGGGCGACGGCGACCTGGAGCGCGACTGGGTCGCGCGGGCGGCGGCGCTGGTGGCCGGCGGCGCCGGGAGCTGACCGGCCCGCGTGCACGCTCACATGCAAGAGCGTCGATACTTGGGATAGACTGGCGGGCCGTCGGACGGGCGAACGCCACCGGGCGGTGGACGGCGATGAGGATCGCGATCATCAGCAAGAAGGGCGGGGTGGGCAAGACCACCACCGCCGTCAACCTGGCGGCGGCGCTGGCGCTGCAGGGCAAGCGAGTGCTGCTGGTCGACCTCGACCCGAACGCCGGGGCCTCGCTGTCGCTGGGGCTCGCCAAGTCGGAGCTGGTGCCCGGCGCCGCCGACGTGATGCTGCGCAACCTGCCGGCGCACGAGGCGGTGCGGACGACGCGGGTGGAGGGGCTGGCGATCCTGCCCGCCTCCGTCGACCTGCGCAGCGCCGAGATCGAGCTCGACGTGCTCTTCCAAAAGGAGCGGGTGCTCCACGAGCGTCTGGCGTCGATCGACGGCGACTACGACTTCGTCTTCTTCGACTGTCCGCCCTCCCTGGGCCTGCTGACGCGCAACGCGGTGGTCGCCGGCGACGCTTTCCTGGTGCCGGCCACCCCCCACTTCCTGGCCCTCGAGGGCCTCGAGCACCTGGTCGCCACGGCGGAGCGGCTGAGCCTCGGCGCCGGCCGCGGGATCCGTTTTCTCGGCGTGGTCTTCACCGGTGTGGACTACCGCATCAGCACCACCCGCGGTGCCGTCCGCCGCCTCCGCGACCGCTTCGGCGCCCGCGCCTTCGCCGTCGAGATCCGCACCAACGTGTGTCTTGCCGAAGCCCCCGCCTTCGGGCAGACGGTCTTCGAGTACTCGCCCGCGAGCACCGGCGCCAGGGCGTACTCGCTGCTGGCGGAGGAGATCCTGCTCTTCCACGCCGCGGCCGAGCCGGCGCCTCTGGCCGTCGCCTGAGCAGGACGCCTGCGCTCCCGGCGTCACGAACGAAAAACGGGGGCGCCAAGCGCCCCCGTCAGGGTTCGAGCCGACGCGCCCTGCGCGTCTACTGCGACTCGATGCGGACGTCGTCGACCGCGGCTTCCACCAGGCTCGCGCCTCCGGCGTCGGCCGCCTCGATCAGGATGCGCACCGTCTGCCCGGCGAACGAGCTGACGTTGGCCGACGTCGACGCCCACGCCGCGTCGTCGTCGTTGCCCGCTCCCACCTCCTGGAACACCTGCTGGGTGGTGCTGCCGACCACGCTGACGCGCAGGAAGTCGGCGCTCGAGGCGTTGTTGAGATGGGCCAGGTAGTAGGAGAACGACAGCGTCAACGTGCCGCTCGACGGCAAGGCGATCGCCGGCGAACGGATCGAGGTCACGCCGCCGTCGATGTCGTTGGCGCCCACCGAGGAGCCGGCGGCGGCGCCGGTCACCAGGTCGTTGACGCCGCTGACCGTGGTGCCGAGCTGCTTGGTGCCGCTCGAGGTCGTGGTGTCCGGATTGCCGCGCTCCCACTGGCCCGTGGTCGCCGTGTCGGTGCCGTTCGGGTCGGTGCTCCACCCCTGGTTGGTCTCGAAGTCGTCGAAGAAGACCGTGCCGCCGGGCGGAGGCGGAGGCGGAGGCGGCGGGGGCGGCGGGGGCGGCGCCGAGCTCGAGCAGATCTGGACGCTGTCGATGCCGCCCTCCACCAGGTCGCCGGTGGCCGAGCCGTCCGCCGCCTGGATGCGCAGGCGGACGCTGGACGGGGCGTTGTTGACCGTGGTCGAGGCCGCGGTCCACGCCGCGTTGCTGGTCACGTCGCCCTGGTCCACGAGGGTGCCGATCACCGCTCCGGTGCCGGCGTTGAGCACCTGGATCTCGAGGCCGTCGGCGGCGTCGTCGCCCTGGTCGCGCTGGCCGTGGAAGTAGCTGGCGAAGACCGTGACGGTCGACCCGGAGCCCACCGCCACGGACGGCGAGATGCCGATGCAGGTGCCGTTGTC
>DASWIG010000370.1:0-9748 GCA_036397835.1 Thermoanaerobaculia bacterium | reverse complement strand
TCCTTGTCGAGCTCGATCAGGTCTTCCATCCGCTCGCGCATCTCCGGCACGTGGCTGACCACCGTGACGAGCCGGTTGGGCGACTCGGTGACCAGGCGCTCGATGCCTTCCATGGCCAGCGTCAGGTGCTCCGGGTCGAGGCTGCCGAAGCCCTCGTCGAGGAAGAAGGCGTCGAGACGGCCGCCGCCCGCCGTCACCTTCTCGGCGAGCGCCAGGGCCAGGGCCAGCGACGCCAGGAAGGTCTCACCGCCCGACAGGGTGCCGCTCTTGCGCTCGGCGCCGGCGTTGAACTGGTCGATCACCTGGAAGGTGCCGTCGGTGGTGAATCGGTAGCGGCCCTCGGAGAGGAGCTCGAAGCGCTCGCTGCCGAGAGCGGCGAGGGCGGCGCGCTCCTGCTCGAGCAGGTAGCGCAGGAACTTCGACGCCGTCAGGTCGTCGGCGAGCCGGGCGTAGAGGTCGCGGCGCTCCTCGGCGCCGCGGCGCTCGGCCACCAGCTCCGCCGCCCGCGCCAGCCGCTGCTCGAGATCCTCCACGGCGGCGGCGTCGCGGGCATGGGCCGCCCGCGCCGCGGCGAGCGCGGCGTCGAAGTCGGCCGCGGCGTCGAGCTCGAGGCGGACGAGGACCGCCCGGCGCGCGTCGAGGGCCGCCGCCGCGGCGCGGGTCCCGTCGTCGACGGCCCTGGTGGCGGTCTCCAGCACGGCGGCGAGCCGCTCGCGCACCAGGCGGCTGAGCCGGCGCGGCGCCGGCGTCTCCTCGCCGGCGGCGACCACGTGGCCGAGCTGGCCGCCGAGACCTGTCAGCCGGCTGGCGACGCGTTCCTGCGTCTGCCGCGCCGCCTCGAGACGCCGGCGCGCCGCGTCGACCTCGGCGGCGGCGTCGCGCTCGCCGGCGCGGGCCGCCGCGAGCCTCTCGTCGGCGGCCGCCAGCCGCGAGCGGGCGCGGCTCAGGAGCTCCCCGGGCTCGCCCGCTCCGAGCAGCACTTCGACGTCGGCGCGCGCCGACGCCGCGGCCGACTCCGCTTCGCGGAGCTCGGCGTCGGACTCCGCGAGCCGCTCGCCGGCGCCCTCGAGGGCGCTCTCCGCCGCGGCCCGGCGCTGGCCCGCGAGCTCCAGGGCGTGTCGGGCCTCGCGCAGGGTCTCGGATGCCCGGCGCTCTTCGGCCTCGTGGGCCGCGACGCGCTCGCCGGCCGCCGCCAGGCGCTCTTCGGCGGCGCGCAGCCGCGCTTCCGGGTCGCCCTCCCCGAGCATGTCCGCCAGGGACGCGGCGATCTTCCGCTGCCCGGCCTCGTGCTCGGCCAAACGTGCGGCCGCGTCGTCGCGCTCACCGCGCGCCGTCTCGCGGGCACTCTCGGCGCCGGCCACGGTCTGCCTCGCCGCCGCCGCCCGCCGTGAAGCCTCGAGGTGCTCGGCGCCGGCGTCGCGCGCCGCGGCCCGCGCCGCCTCGACCACCTTGCGCGCGTGCGACTGACTCTCCGAAGACGGCAGCCGCGACTGGACGACCCGCACTTTCTGCCCGCATACCGGGCACGGCAGGCCCGCTTCGAGCGATTGCGCCAGGGTGAGGGCCATCTCGGCGTGCTCGGCGCGGTGCAGGTCGTCCTCGGCGCGGGCCAGGGTCGCGGCGGCCAGCTCGCGGGCCGCCGCCGCCTCGGTTTCGGCGCGGTCGGCGCGGTCGCGCTCGTCCACGGCGCGCTCCAGCTCCTGCTCGACCTCCCCGAGCCGGGCCTCGGCCCGGCGGTGGCCGGCGCGCTCGCGCTCGGTCTCGGCGCGTGCCAGGCGCAGCTTCTCGATCGCCTCCCGGGCCCGGGAGAGAGCCTCGGGGCCGCCAAGCTCCGACTCCAGGGCCGCGCGCTCCTCGCGCGCCCGGTCGAGCTCTCCGGCCCTCCGCTCGGCCTCGGCCGCCGCGGCGTCCACCGCCCGGCGTGCCGATTCGTGCGCCGCGAGCGCGGTTTCCAGCGCGTCCTGGCGTTCGTCGCGGCTGCGTTCGAGGCCGGCGCGACGCTCCCGGCAGCGGACGAGCCGGGTCTCGGCCTGGCGCAGGCCTTCGAGACGGCTCTCGGCCCGCGCCAGGTCCTCGGCCGAGCCGACTTCCTCGACCGTCGCCTGGCGTTCCCGCTCCGCCGCGGCGAGGGCGTCGCGCGCCTTGGCTGCCGCCTCGCCGCGCAATTCCAGCGCCGCCGCGGCTTCCTCCGCCGCGCCGGCGAGCCGCGCCACCTCGTCCTCGCCGGGGAGCTGGCGCGCCAGCTCGTCGAGCTCGGCGCGCCGGCGCTCCGCGTCCTCGGCGCGGCGCCGGGCCTCGTCCTCCCGCCGGGCCAGCTCACAGATCTCCGGCGCCGCATCCTCCAGGCGCCGCGCGCGCTCGGCGGAGCGCTCGAGAGCGTGGCGGGCGTCGCCGAGGCGTTGCTCGTCGTCGGCGATCGAGGCCAAGCGTCCCTCGAGCTCCTTGAGCTCCAGCTCGGCCCGTGCACGCCGCGCCCGCGCCAGGGACTGC
Organism: Thermoanaerobaculia bacterium; assembly: GCA_036397835.1. Taxonomy (GTDB): domain Bacteria; phylum Acidobacteriota; class Thermoanaerobaculia; order Multivoradales; family J023; genus DASWIG01. Next base: position 7,258 of record DASWIG010000370.1, on the reverse strand, counting down.
ATGTCGTCGAGACGGTCGAAGCCGAAGACGCCCTTGAGCACCTTGTCGCGGTCGCCCGGCGACGCGTTCAGGAGCTCGGCGAAGCGGTTCTGGGCGAGCAGCACCGAGCGGCAGAAGGTTTCGAAGTCGAGGCCCAGGAGCTCCTCGATGCGCGCGGTGACGTCGCGCTCCTTCTCGGCGACGGCGTTGGTGAGCGGGGCGCCGTCGTCGCGGTAGAGCACGTGACGTCCGGCGCCGGTGTGGCGGATGACCCGGATCACCCGCCAGGTCTCGCCGCCCGCCTCGAAGAGAAGCTCCACCCGGGCGCTCTCGGCGCCGTGACGGATCAGCGGCTTCGACTCGGTCGAGAAGACCGGGGTCTTGCCGTAGAGAGCGAAGGCGACGGCGTCGAGGATCGAGCTCTTGCCCGAGCCGATCGGCCCGACGATGCCCACCAGGCGGCGGCCCCGCCAATCGATCTCGGTGCGCTCGGCGAAGGAGCGGAAGCCGCGGATGACGAGCTCCAGGGGACGCATTCCTTGTCGGCCTGCGAAGGCTACCCCAGGGTTCCTGTGACCCAGGGTGATCGACGCGTGACCCAGGGTGATCGACGCGTGACCCAGGGTGTTACCCTGGGCTTTGATCTTATACCCCTCCGGGGTCCCGGAACCGGATGACGCGGGCTCAGTCCCAAATGTAACGCTCGTCGTACTCGATGCCGTGATCGTCCAGGATGCGTCGAAACTCCTTCTTGAAGGATTCGGTGCGGTGGCGAATATCCTGCCTCTCGATGTATCGGCTGACGGCATCGAGACTGGACAGGCCGACCGAGAACGCGCCGTAGCCGTTCTGCCAGTGGAAGTCCCTGAGCGACCTGTCCCTGGTCTTGATCCACTTCGACGAACCACGCTTGATGCCATAGAGCAGGTCCGCAATGGTGATGGTGCGCGAGAACCGGCAAAGGATGTGGACGTGATCGTGAGCGCCACCCACCTTCAACGTCGGCGTGCCCAACTGCCGGCAGATCCCGCCGAGGTAGGCGAAGGTGTCCCGGCGCAGCTTGTCGTCAAGCAGGAACGGATACTGGTTCTTCGTCGAGAACACGATATGCAGGTACACGTGCGCCAGAGAGTGCGACACAGGCTATCTCCTTCAAGGACGATGTCGGTTATGTCGGTTCACTTACCTCAAGAGAAAACCCCGGAGGGGTAAAAGATCAAAGCCCAGGGTAACACCCTGGGTCACGCGTCGATCACCTGGTACGCGTCGATCACCTGGTCACGCGTCGATCACCTGGGTCACGCGTCGATCACCTGGGGTCACGCGTCGATCACCTCCGCGTAGACCTCCCTGAACGCTTGCAGCAGCTCCGCCGACGGCTCCACGCCGTGGACGCTGCGGCAATAGCCGCGGTAGAGCTCGTCCCACGGTTGGTCGGTGCGCACCGGCGCTTCCTGGCCCACCCGCTCGTAGTCAGTGCGGACCTTGACGAGATACGGGAACGCCTGCTGCGCCCGATCGGCGAGGCCGGGGTCGGGGCCGTCGGTCTCCACCGTCAGGTCGAGGTAGACGTCGCGCAGGTCGTCGCGGCCGGCCAGCTCCTCCCAGCGTCCACGGACGCGGCGCAGACGCCGTCCGCGGCTCATGGGGATGGAGCGCACCGTCGCGCGCACGCCGGGCTCGGCCTCGACCAACACCACCCGCTTCTCCTCCCCCGCCTCGCCGAAGTCGAGCTCGAGCAGCGAGCCGGCATAGGCCGCCGGCACCGCGGCCCCCGGCACCGGCTGCGGCGCGTGGACGTGGCCCATGGCCACGTACTGCGGCCCCGGGGGGATGGCCTGCTCGGTGGCCGTATAGGCCTCGCCGAGGTGCAGCGCGCGCTCGCCGCGCGGCAGACCGTGGCCGCCCACTTTGACGCCGTGGACCGTGAAATGGGCCGTCAGGACCTTGACCGCGCCCGCGCCCTTCTCGCCGAGATACTCATCGTAGGCCGCGCACAGCTTGCCGACGCGCTCGGCGTAGGCGCCGTGCCACTGGTCGGACTCCTTCATGAACTCGACGACGCGCCCCTCGCGCAGGAAGGGAAAGCAGGCCACCAGCGCCCGCCCGCCGCCCGCCGCCAGCTCGATGACGCCGCCGGCGCCGGGACGCTTGATCTCCCCCACCAGGCGGACGCCGCGCGAGCGCAGCAGCGGCGCCAGGAGCTCGAAGAGCTCGGGCGAGTCGTGGTTGCCGGCGATCGCCACCACCGGCCGCGCCGCGGTGCCCGCGCCGCCGCGCGCCAGGCGGTCGAGGGCGTCGAGCGCCAGGCGCAGCGCCTCGATTGGCGCGTGGCTGCGGTCGAAGAGATCGCCGGCGACGACGACCATGTCCGCGGCCTCGGCGTCCGCGATCTCGGCGACCTCGGCGAGCACGTCGGCGTGCTCGTCCATGCGGTCGTAGCGGCCCAGCCGCTTGCCCACGTGCCAGTCGGCGGTGTGCAGGATGCGCATGAGCGAGCCGGAGGCTCAGCCCCCGAGCTGCCCGAGACCGCCGTCGAGGATCTCGAGCGCCCGGTCGATCTCCGCCGCCGTCACGTTGAGGCACGGCCGGAAACGCACCGACCGCGGCCACGACGGCAGCGTCGCCAGCCCCCGGTCCCACAGGGTCTGACGCAGGCCGTTGCGCTCCTCGGTGGACGGCAGGGTGAACGCCGCGAACAGGCCCCGCCCGCGGACGTTGGAGATCGAGGCGTGGCGCGTCGCCAGCTCGGAGAGGCCGGAGAGCAGGCGCTCGCCCATGCGCGCGGCGTTGTCCACCAGCCGCTCCCCGTCGATCACCTCGAGGTACTTCGCGCAGCGCACCATGTCCACCAGGTTGCCGCCCCAGGTCGAGTTGATGCGGCTCGACTTGTGGAAGACGTTGTCGGTCACGTCGTCGATGCGCTCGGTGACCATGATGCCGCAGATCTGGCTCTTCTTGCCGAAGGCGACCACGTCGGGCACCACGCCGAAGTGCTCGTAGCCCCACATCTTGCCGGTCGCCCCGAAGCCGGTCTGAACCTCGTCGAAGACCAGCAGCGCCTCGTGCTCGTCGGCCAGGCGCCGCAGCTCGCGGAAGAGCTCGGGGCGGAAGTGGTTGTCGCCGCCCTCGGCCTGGATCGGCTCGATGAGGATCGCGGCCACGTCGTGCGCGTTCTCGGCGAAGGCGCGCTCGATCTCCGCCACCGCCTGGCGCTCGAGCTCGGCGGTGCGCGCTTCGACCTCCGGCGTGACGGGGAACTCGAGCTTGGGGTTGACGATCCGCGGCCAGTCGAACTTGGGGAAGGCGTCGACCTTGACGCCGTCGGTGTTGGTCACCGACAGGGTGTAGCCGCTGCGCCCGTGGAAGGCCTCGCGGAAGTGGATCACCTGCGTGCCGAGATCGCCGCGGCCGGCGGCCCGGTTCTTGCGCACTTTCCAGTCGAAAGCGGTCTTGAGGGCGTTCTCCACCGCCAGGGCGCCGCCGGCGACGAAGAACAGGTAGCGGAACTCGGGCGGCTTGGCGAGCTCGGCGAAGGTGGCCACGAAGGCCGCGTACTCGCTCGAGTAGATGTCGGAGTTGGCGGGGTTGGCGACGGCCGCCCGCGTCAGCGCCCGCAGAAACTCGTCGTCGCCGGTCAGGGCGGGATGGTTGTGGCCGATCGGCAGCGTGGCGAAGTAGGAGTAGAAGTCGAGGATCTCCTGGCCGCGGATCGCGTCGTGGATCCACGAGCCGTGGGACTTCTCGAGGTCGATGGCGACGTGGAAGCCGTCGACCAGGATGTGCCGCGCCAGCGTGGAGTGGATGAGCCGAGGCTCGACGGCGTAGGAATGGGTGAGGGTCTTCATCATAGGCAAGTCTCCTGAGAAGGGCCCAGAATACCGCAGATCGCCGACCGCGGCCACCCCTCCGGACGGGTGGGAGGATCTGGGCGTCAACGCGGCCCTTGCGCGCCCGGGTCCGCTTTCTCCGGCCGCCACTCGGTGCGGTGCCCTTCCTCGGGCTCGAGGTGGGTCACGACGTCGCGGAAACCGAGCTCCTTGCGCAGCCGTTCGCTCACCATGTGGCCGATCACGTGCGCCTGGTCGATGCGCAGGTCGGGCCGCACCTGCACGTGGAGGTCGGCATGGCCGTCGCGCGGCTGGCCGCGGGTGCGGATCTTGTGGACGCTCTCGACCCCCGGCACCGACAGCGCCACCTCGCGGATCCGCTCCGCCGGCACCACGGCGGCGTCGAGCAGCGGCCCGGCGCTGCGCCGCAGGATCTGGAAGGCCGCCCTGGCGATCACCGCGGTGATCGCCAGGGCCGCTACGGCGTCGACCTGCGGATAGCCCCAGCCCGCCGCCGCCAGGCTCAGGATCACCCCCGCCGACACGTAGACGTCGCTCGCGGTGTGCGTTGCGTCGGCCAGGAGGATCTCGCTCTGCAGCGTTTCGCCGCGCCGTCGCTCCCAGGCCGACACCGCCGCGTTGACCGCCATGGTCACGCCCATCACCGCGAAGCTCAGCGTCGTCACTTCCGGCGCGCTGCCCGTGCGCAGGCGCTCGACGCAGCTCTCGAGCACCTCCCAGGCGGTCACCGCCAGCAGGGCGCCGATCAGCAGCGCCGACAGCGTCTCGTACTTGCGGTGGCCGTAGGGATGGTCGGCGTCCGGCGGCCGTGCCGCCAGCGAAAGACCGATCAGCCCCACGACGTTGGACGCCGTGTCGGTGAGCGAATGGAAGCCGTCGGCCACCATGCTGATGCTGCCGCTCCACCAGCCCACGACGAGCTTGGCCGCGGCCACGGCGAGGTTGAGCACGAGGACGACGGCGAGCAGACGGCGGACCGCGGACATGGCATGAGCTTTATATCCCGAAAGCCGCCCTCTTCTGACCTGACGGGCTCGCGGCGGAGAGCCACCGGACCAACGGCGGCCGGTGGGCAGGTTGGCCAGGGGAGTTGACTTTGATGCCAAGCCATGAAATAGTGTGTACCCAGCTCAGCAGTCTGTTCCGTGTCCGAGCGAGGTGCAGGGAAGGTGGGACCCTTGAATTCCACGCTACCGTCGCCTGCCATCGGTTCTTGATAGGGGTCGGAGCCTCAGAGCACAGCACTTCGAGCGCCGCGGGGCAGCGTCACCTCATGGCGCTAAGGCGCCGCCAACAGACGGAGGCGAAGACTATGCGAAAGCAGCCCCCGGGCAAGGCCACGAGAGCTCTCAGATCCGTTCTGGTGCTGACGGTAGCGCTCGCGCTCCCGGCTACAGCACAACCGCCGACCGATGACACCGTGGACGACGAGATCCTCGTGCTGTTGCAGCCCTGGATCGATCCCGAGGAGGTCGTCGCGGCGATCAACGCCGGCGCCGGCGCCGGTCCCGCAAGCTTGGGCGAGGGCAACCCGCAGCGGGCGGAGCTCGTGATCCGCAACCGCGCCCGTGGTGAAGCGCACGAGCGGCTCGCCGCCGACCCCGACTTGCCCCGGGCGCGGCTCGAGCGCACCATCGTCCTCCACTTTTCGAGCGCTGACGAGGTGCCGGACGTCCTCGCCGCTCTCGCCGAGGACCCTGACGTCGAATTCGCGGAGCAGAACCGTCCCATCCGCTTCCATTCCGCCGGCGCCGCGCCGCCCGTACCCAAGGCCACGCTGCCCCTGGAGGAGTACTTCGGGCCCGAGGGCGGAGATCCGGAAGGCCACCAGTGGTGGGCGTTCATCCTGCGCCTCCCGGACGCCTGGGACCTCATCGAGGGCCACGCGGTGGTCGCTCTGCTCGACCGGGGCATCCAGCCCGGGCATTTCGACCTCGAGCCCTTCGACGACAGCCAGGCCGTCCCTCTCTTCGTGGGTGGGAACTACCGCGAGAACCTGGCCTATGACTACATCGGGGAGGACTGCGACGTCGACGAGACGCAGGATCCCGCCACCCAGCGCGCCGGCCACGGCACCCACGTCAGCGGTATAGTGGGCGCGACGGCCAACAACGGCCTGGGCGTCGTCGGGGTCTGCTGGCACTGCCCCATAGCCATGGCGAAGATTTGGAATCAGGACGGGCAAAGTGGGCTTGACGATGCCGCAAGCGCAGTGGCAGATATGGTCACAGAAGGCGTACAGCTAATCAGCATGAGCTTCGGCCTCGATGGCGACTGCGCGAGCTCACCCGGGTTCGATCTGGGGCTCCTCTGCAGCGCCCTGGCACTCGCCAACGAGCACGATGTCCTCATCACTGCGTCGGTCGGCAACGACCGCGCCCCGGTCGTCGAGTTCCCTGCCGTCGACAGCCGGGTCGTGGCGGTCGGGGGAATCGCCCCCGGTGGAGCCTTCTGGGACGACTGGCCCAACTGCCCCTACGGCTTCCAGCAGTCCTTCGAGTGCGGCTCGAATTACGGCCCGCAGCAAGAGCTCGTGACTCCCGCCAAGTGGGTGTTGTCGACGGTCTATACGGGTGCCTTCTCGAACGCCACCGTTCGTTGCGGCGATCCCTACGCAGCGGTCGGTAACTCCGCGGACGGCATCGGGCTTTGCACCGGCACGTCGATGTCCGCGCCCGCCGTCGCGGGCATCGCAGGGCTGGTACGGACCGCCAACCCACTCCTGAGCCAGGGCCAGGTGCGCGGAATCCTGCGGGCGACCGCCTCGCTCGGCGGCGGCTTCGACTTGAAGCTCGGCTACGGCATTCCCGACGCCGGGGCGGCAGTCATGGCGGCGATGGGCCGCGTCGGCGGCCTCGTGCTGCGCAACCGGCTCACCGCCTTCTTCTCACTCTACAGCTCCGTTGACACCGTACACCTCTACACCACCTCCCCGCAAAGGGCCGCCGCCGCCGTCGCAGGAAATGATGGTAGCCCGTTCGTGCCGATCGGCACGGCAGTCCCCGCCTACTCGGCCTTCCCGGACGAGTCGGTAACGCCGAGGGCGTCGGTCTTCCTCTTCGCAGCGCCCCATGCTCCCTTGGGACAGAGCTTCACTCTCCTCCCGCTCTACAGGATGAGCAAGGACCCGAACCGGCAGGAGCAGTGTACCGGCGTTCCGCAGCCCGGTGCCCAGTGGTCGTTCGCCTATGCCCGCGCCGCCTTCGAGATCCTCTCTTTACGTAACGCCGGCTATGCCCTCGACGGTATCGAAGGGTACGTGATCGATCCCTCCGGCCCGCTGCCGTCGGGAGCGGTCCTCCTCCACCGGCTCTACAATCCCAGCCTCGACGACTGGGTGGTGGTTCCGACGTCGGAGGTTTCTTCGCTGTCCGCGGGCTACGTGGTCCCCGCGGGCTTCGCCGAGATCGTCGGCGCCGCCTTCCCGA
>DASWIG010000369.1:0-4483 GCA_036397835.1 Thermoanaerobaculia bacterium | reverse complement strand
GCCAGCTCGAGCTCCTCGAGCAGGCTCTCGACGGCCTCCTTCTTCTGCTCGAGCCGCTCGTCGGCCGCGTCGATGACGTGCAGCAGCAGGTCGGCGTCCGCGAGCTCTTCCAGGGTCGCGCGAAATGCCGTCAACAGGTCGCGCGGTAGCTCGCTGATGAAGCCCACCGTGTCGGTGATCACCACGTCGCCCTCGCGCGGGAAGCGCAGGCGCCGGCTGGTCGGATCGAGGGTCATGAAGAGCCGGTCCGCCGCCTCGACCTCGCTGCGGGTCAGGGCGTTCAATAACGTCGACTTGCCGGCGTTGGTGTAGCCGATAATCGAGAGGATCGGGATCGCCTCCTCGCGGCGGCGGCGGCGCCGCACGTCGCGCTGCTTGGAAAGCTGCTCGATCTGGCGCTCGAGGGCGCGGATGCGGTCGCGCAGCCGCCGCCGGCCGACCTCCATGACCGTCTCGCCCGGTCCCCGGCCGCCGATGCCGCCGGTCAAGCGGGAGAGACCGGCGTCCTTATCGGTCAGCCGCGGCAGCGAGTACTTGAGCTGCGCCAGCTCGACCTGGAGCTTGCCGTCGCGGCTCTTGGCGCGCTGCGCGAAGATGTCGAGGATGAGCTGGGTGCGGTCGATCGCCTTCAGCCCCGTGGCGTCCTCGAAGGCGCGCGCCTGGGCCGGCTTCAGGTCGATGTCGAAGATCGCCACGTCGGCACGTTTGCGCATGCTCTCGAAGACGATCTCCTTGAGCTTGCCCTGCCCCACCACGGTCTTGGGGTGAACCTGGAAGCGCTTCTGGCGCAGCGTGCCGGCAACCTCGACGCCGGCGGCGGCGACCAGCTCGAGCATTTCCTCGAAATGGTCGTCTTCCGGCCGCACGCCGACGAGCAACGCCCGCTCTCCCGCGGTCTTGCCCGCGGCGCCTCGGGTCAGGCGCGTGAACTCCGCCTCGAGGGCGCGGATCTCGGCGTCGAAGTCGAAGTCGAGCTGGTGGACGTCGTTCGCCGCGAGGCGCCGGAAGGGCTCGTCGGGGGTACGGCCGTCCGGGGCTCCGTTGTCGCCGTCGCCGTGGTAGGGCTCGATCAGGGCCACCTCGATCGGACCGGGCGCGCCCTCCTCGTCGACCTGGATCGCCGCCACCGCGTCGAGCCGCAGCAGTGCCAGGTCGTTGAGATCGTCGTCGGTCAGCGGCTCCCCGCGCAGGTGGGTGTGGACGTAGCGCAGGCCGCGAAAGCGCCCAACGCCGCCGCGCAGCCGTCCGACGTCAGGAAGATGGAGCTCGGTGGCGTCGCCCACGAAGACGCTCTTGATCGCGCCCTCGCGGGTAATGAGCACGCCGACCTGCCGACCGAGCTGGCGCGACACGTCGGCCAGGTGGCGGGCGAGCTCGGCCGAAACGACCTCGTCGGGAGCCACCCGCCGGCGGTAGGTACGTTCCAGGGCTCGCCGCAGGGAAGCCTTGACGCCGCGGACGTTACCTTCGATGTGCGAAATCGGTCGTCTCCTCGAGCGAGGCCCGGCGTGCCCAGGTGCGGCCGCCGTGAGCCCACGGTGCTAGGATACTTCCTCGGCGTCCGTCCGTAAAGGCCGGGCCGGCGATTCGCCGCCGGCGCCAACGCGTCTCAACTCTCGATAAAGGAATCCCCATGCTCCTGCCTGCGCCGATCCGCCGCCTGTCCGTCACCCTCTGCACGCTCGCCGCCGGCCTCTCGGGCACCACCGCGCCGCTCGCGGCCGTCGAGCTCCCGGAGCTGCGCCCGGGGCAGTCGGCCCGCGAGGAGTGAGCTTCCAGAGCGCCGCCAGCCCGGGCGTCAAGCTGCTCGACGGCTGCTTCGATCCCTTCGACACCTTCTGGGTCTTCGCCGCCGGCCTGACGGAGGTGGGCGTGACCTTGACCGTCGAGGACACCGAGTCCGACCTGGTGCGACTCTACGAGACCCGCTCGGCCGGGGCTTCGAGCCGATCCGCGGCACCCGCGCCTTCGCCACCTGTCCGTGAACCCAGAGGGTCAACGAACGGCCGCGAGCAGACGACGGCACACCGCCTCCGGCGCCACTTGACCGCGCCAGTGCTCGGCGATGGCCCGCGGATCGCGCTCGCCGGCGTCCCACGACGCCATCTCGCGCGCCAGGGCGGCGGCCAGGTCCCGTGGACGCGGGCGGCGCGCCACGCGTCCGCAGCGGCCGTCCGCGGTCCAGCTCGCCAGGCTCGGCAGCGGCGGGCCCACCAGCGTGGCGCCGAGGGCCAGGGCCTCGAGCCCGGCGTGGGGACAGCCCTCCCAGCGCGACGAGAAGACCAGCGCGCGGCTGCGGCTCAGCGTCTGCGCCACCGCCTCCTGGGGCGCCACGCCCAGGTACTCGAGGCGCGGCCGGCGCGCGGCCAGGGGCGCGAACGTCCGCTCGCCGCCGGCGCCGTAGACGACCACCTCCGTGGCGGGACGGGCGGCGAGAAAAAGGTCCAGCGCGCGGGCCAGGAGCGGCGCGTTCTTCTGCGGGTCGCCCCAGCGGCCGACGGCGACCACCCGGTCGTCCTTGGCCGCGAGCACCGGACAGCTCAGGAACGACGCGCCGATGGTGAACGGCACCTCGACGAGCCGCGAGGCCAGGGCTTCCTCGCCGTGCCAGGCCAGGAAAGAGCGGAAGAGGCGCACGCCCTCGCCGTGGCCGAAGGCCACCGCGTGGGACGCGCGGGTGCTGCGGACGGCCTCGGAGTCCTCCGCCGACGGCCGCCGCCGGTCGCGCCCCAGGCGCCCGAGCCAGTGCTTGACGGCCCTCGCCCGCTGCGCCCAGCCGTCGCTGTAGGCGAGGAAGCGCTCGAGGGCGAAGGCGGGAAAGACCGCGACGCCGACGCGGCCGTCGCTGTCGGCGATCGCGGCCACCCGGGTGCCGGCGGCTCGCATCGCCTCGAGGACGTCGGCCATCCGGTGCCAGGTGACGATCACCGCCACGTCCGCGCCCACCTCGCGCCAGAAGCGCGGCTCGCGCAGCTCGGCGGCGTCGCCGGCGAGGTGGAACGGCGCCTCGAAGCCGGCGGCCGAGGCCCGTGCGCACACCATGACCGGCTCGTGGCCGAGGGCGCGCAAGCCGGCCAGGTACTGCTCGAAGCGGAACGAGCAGTCGAGGAGCCGCGAGTCGTGGTTCCAGACGACGGCGATCTTCATGCGACGCCGTGATCCTATCGCCTCGTGATCCTATCGCCCGGCGACCGAGGAGCCGAGGGCGAAGGGCGGCGGCAGGCCGGCGCCGCGGGCGGCCGCCGCCTCTCTCGCGGCGGTCCGCACCAGGGCCGCGCTCCCCGCGGCCGTCGCCTCCAGAGAGCGCAGGCAGCCGGGAGCCATCCACTCGTAGAAGGCCATGGCGTTGATCAGGCCGTCGCGGATCGGCTCGCTCAGCTCCGGCCGCCGCGCCGTGGTCTCGGCGAGCCGCAGGGCCCGCGGCAGGAAGCCGATGGAGACGATCACGTAGGCCGCAGTGATCCCGCGCACCAGCGGGTCGAGCGGCAGGTAGGGCGTGCGCTCCGCCGTCCTGACCGCGGCGGCGAAGGTGGGGCTCTTGAGGAAGAGGAGTCGCCCGTAACCATGGGCGAGAAGGCGGATCCGGTTGTCCCGGACGTCGGCGAAGGCGGCCGCCCGGTACCGGTGGCGCGGCAGCTCGAGCGTCCATCCCAGTCGCCCCAGGAGGTCCATGAGGACGCCGAAAACGTCGCGCCGGTAGACGGCCAGCAGGGCTCCGGCCGCCTCGTAGGCGAAGCTCGCGTACTCGGCGGCGGCCCGCGTCTCGATCCACCGCGCGACGGCCCCCTCGTCGAAGCCGGCTCGCATCGCCGCCGCCAGCCCCAGCCCGCTGTGGGCGATGGGCCGGACCTCGAGCGGCAAGCTCTCGACGTCGAGACGGAGCCCGCCGTCCGCTTCGAGGAAGAAGCGGCAGACCAGGTTCTCCATCTCCCACAGCGCCAGCGACATCTCTTCGAGCCGGCCGGCGCCGACCAGCCGGTCGCGCAGCGCCGACATCCGTGCCCGGAGCTCGGCGGGCGCGGCCGGGCCGCCGCCGCCTTTGCGGCTCACCGCCCACAGCGCCGCGACCTTCGACCGCCAGAGGGTCCACGGCGGCACGCTCTCGGAGAGGAGGCGGTGGTCCCCGGGAGACCGCCCGCCGTCGGCGGCGTCGACCGCCCGGCCCCGGAGGAGAAAGCCGAAGTGAGGAGCCGACAGGTCGCGGCTCGCAAAGAGCCCGGTGAGGGCTGGCTGCGGCGGGTCGTCGAACGCCATGGGCAGGCTCGCAACCTCCCCAACAGCGCAATGGACTCCGAAGCTCGTCGAGGATACCGGTGCTGGCGCCCGGAGGAGAGGCGCGGACGTCCTGCCAGGTACAATGGAGAGACACCTCGGACTGCAGACCTCTTCCGGATGCAGGCGGGACGCCTGTCATATGCTTGCCCCAAGACACGCCGTGTGGAGGCCCCATGTTGGAAGACGCCCAGCTAGAGCAGTTGCTTCG
>DASWIG010000368.1:0-7684 GCA_036397835.1 Thermoanaerobaculia bacterium | reverse complement strand
TCGACCTCCTGGCCAAGGTGGCGGAGAAGAGCCAGGAGTATTTCCGCTCCGTACCCGAAGAAGACAGGATTCCGGGCCGCCGCCGGGCGGTGGCGCTCCTGAACATCGGCGACGTGTGGATCGACCAGGGCGAGACCGGGGACGCGCTCGAGGCCTACCGCGAGGCGGCAGGGACCTTCGCCGCGCGCGCGGCGGCGACGGGCGACCGTGAGAGCGCCCTCGACCTCGCTCGGGCGCGGCTCAAGTGGGGCGAGGCCCTGAAGGCCAACGGCCAGATCGACGCCGCCTTGGAGCGCTTCGGCGAGGCCCGCGACGAGCTCGAGCGTCTCGCTAACCTCGGCCCCGACGGCGAGCTGCTGCTGCTGCTGGCCCAGGCCCGCTACGAGCTGGGTGCGGCACTCTGGTACTACCGCCAAGCCGCGGGCGCCCGGCCGACTCTCGAGGCGGCGCGCGACCTCGCCGACGAGACGGCCGCCGAAGAGAATCCCGAATCCCGATGGCGGGCTCTCGCGGTCGCGATCGATGCCCGCCTCGTCCTCGGCCACATGGCGGTCTATTCCCAGGATAGCGCCGGCGCCCTGGCGTCCTATGTGCCGGCCTACGAGGCGGCGGCGCAGCTCGCCGCGGAGGACCCCGCCAATCTCAATTGGCGGGGCATGGCGGCGAGGCTCCAGACTTCGATCGGCAACGCCTACGCGCGAGGGGACGACCGGTCCTCGGCGCTCGAAGCGTTTCTGAAGGCCCGGGACTTTCACCAGGAATTGGTAGAGGACGATCCGACGAACCTGCGCTGGCGGGAGGGCCTGGCGCGGAGCCTGATGCTGGCCGGAAGCCAGTCCGTGCGGCCTGCCGCGGCCCTCGACTTCCAGCGGGCGGCGCTCGACATCTGCCGCGACCTCGAGGCCAGGGACCCCGACGAGGCCCGCTGGCGCCTGCTCTCCGCTTACGTTCACCGCGGCTTGGGGGATACGCTCCTCCGGCTCGATCAGCCGCGGCAGGCTCTGGAGCACTACCAGACCGCGGTGGACGTCTTGTCCGAGCGGGTCAGGCAGGACCCGGAGGATCTCAGCTTCAAGACCGAGCTCTGTCACTCGGAGATCGGGGTCGGCGAGGCCTACGCCGCGGCGGGCCAATACGAGGCCGCGGTGGCGGCATGGGACACCGCCGCCCGGCGTCTCGCGCCGACGATCAGCGCCGGCAGCACTGCCGCCGTTCTCGAAGCCTACGCTCGCGCTCTCGTCCTGCTCGACCGCCTCGACGAGGCGGCCCCGATCATCCGGACTCTCGCCGAGCGGGACCAGCTTGGATTGACACTGCGGGAGTTGATTGATAGAAAAGGGCTCAAAGATATCCCTTGACCCCTCTAAGAAGGAGATGGACATGGAGAATCGTGAAGTTCCCACGCCTGGAGGTCACTTCGTCGACGGGCTCATCCTCGGCGAGCACCTTGAGAACGCCCCGATCGGGTGCCACGACTACGAGGAAGACGCAGAGGAAAAGGGTGCCGGTTGCGCCTGTGACACCAGTAACCAGATTACCTGTAAGACGACGCCGCCCAATCACGACGACGACGACGACGATGACGACGACGACGACGACTGAGGACGCTCCGCGCCCCTGATGGCCGCCGCGAGTGCCCCGATCCTGACGGTCGACGAGGCCGCGACCTGCCTTCTGCGCCGCGGCCTTCTCACCGCCGCCGACGTCGTCGATGGCGAGATCCGCGTGCGGAGCGCCACTTACCGCCATCGACACTTGCGCGTCGAGCGCGTCTCCGGGAGCGCAGGCAATCGTGCGGCTGCTGCCGACGGCGGTTACGTCCTCAAACAGGTCGAGCCCGCCCTCGGTGAGGCTGACGCTTCCTTCGGCGCCGAGGCGTCGTTCCACCATCTCTGCCGCGAGGAGCCTCGCCTGGCAGCCCTCGCGCCCTTCCTGGCGCCGCCGCGCCTGGTCGACGCCGACCGCCGCCTGCTGATCTTCGACCTCCTTGCCGGCGCTCGGCCGCTGGCCGAGGTTCTCGCCGGCGCCTTCGGGCAGGACGGGGAGCTGCCGATCGCTCCCCACGCCGCCCTCGGCCGCGCCCTCGGCACGCTCCACCGCGCCGGCGCCGCGCTCGCCGCAAGTCCCCGCTGCGCCGACCTCGAACGCCGGCGGCCATCGGTCTTCACCCTCCACCGCCCTTGGCTCAGCGCCGCGGCGCGAATCTCCGCGGCCCAGCGGCGCGTGCTCGCGATCGTCCAGGAGCATCCTGAGATCGGCCGGGAGCTCGCCGCCGCCGCGCAGCGCTGGGTCGGCGCCGATGCCGCGGGCGCCACCCTCATCCACGGCGACGTGCGCTCGGCCAACGTGCTCGTCGTTGCGCCGGGCGCCGGCGGTGAGGCGATTCGCCTGATCGACTGGGAGTTGCTCGCGATCGGCGATCCGGCCTGGGACGTCGCCGGGGCGCTCCAGGACCTTCTCGTCTTCTGGATCCGCGGCCTGCCGCTCGAGCTCGCCCTCAGCGGCGAGGAGCGCGTCCGCCACGCCGAGCGCCCCCTCGCCGCGCTTCACCCCCTGTTCGCCGCCTTTCGCGACCGCTACGCCGCGGTCGCCGGAGGCCGGGTCTTCGAGCGGGCCGTCCCCTTTTCCGCCGTCCGACTCCTGCAGACGGCGTGGGAGTGGGCCGAAGGCGTCGCCGAGCTGCCGGCGCCGGCGGTGATGATGCAGCAGGTCGCCGCCAACGTCCTCGCCGATCCCGAGCGTGCCCGGGCCGAGCTCTACGGTTTCCCTGAGCATGAGCGCCCATGACCTCCGGAAAGTCGCCGAGGCGGCGCGGGTCCTCTCGGCGGAGAGCTGCGAGATCGACGGCGAGCGCTATGGCCTGCCCGCTGAGGCGTCGTCCGGCGGGCGCCTGGCGGCTTTGTCCGACCGTCTCTACCGCCGGCTCTACGCCCGCGGCGGCAAGCCCCGCCGCGGTCCGCTCGACCGCGCCGCCGAGCGCGACCTGTCCCTCAGGCTGAGCGCCGCCAACGCCGGCGCCGGCACCTGGGAGCGGGGCTGGCGGATCGCCGAGCTCGACGGCGACGACCGCCTGGCGGTGCGGCGCCAGGACGGCCCGGCCTTCCGGACGCGGCGGCGGAAGGTGCGCGTCGCGGCCGGCGGCGAATGGCGGATCGGCGCCCGCTGCCGGGTGCGCGTCGGCAAGGAGATCCACGACTTCGACGGCTTCTACCTCGCCCGCGGGGACGCCGAGGAGGATCGCCGGCCGCCAGCCGTGGTGCGGCTCTACTGGCACCTGACGCCGGCCGCCGCCGTGGCGTGGATGGCGGCGGTGACGTCGCGGCTGAATGCCGCCGGCATCCCCTTCCAGGCCAAGACCCTGCGCGTTCCCGGCGACTACCGGCGGGCCGACGCGGCGGTGCTCTACCTGGCGCGGCCGAGGCTCGCGGCGGCGCGGGACCTCGTCGCCGAGATCTATCGCGAGATCGCCGGGGGGCTGCGTCCCGCGGTGCCGCTTTTCACCCTCCGTCTGGCGCCCGGGCTCGGCCTCGCCGAGGATCCCCGGGGCGGGCGCAGCTTCGGCCAGCATCGGTCGCAGGTCGCCGCCGCGGCCCTCTGGCGCTCCTTCGAGGAGGGCGGCGACAGCACCGCGGCAAGGCTCGCCGCCCTGGTCCGGGCTTTTCGCGAGGCCGGGCTCGACCCCGAGCGCCCCTATCTGGAGGCGGGCACGGAGCACGGCGACAGGGAGGCCTACCGCCCCCTGAACGGCGCCGAGCTCGGCTCCGGGCCCCGATCGCCGACCCGCGCCGCGCGGGCTCGCGCCGCCGTCTCCGGCGAGGGTCTGCTGGCGGCCGCGATCACGATCGGCCGCGATCTCTGCCGCGAGGCGCTCTGGCACGAGGACCGCTGCAACTGGCTGGGACGCGCGGCGTGGCTCGAAGGGCCGCGGGCCTCCCCGGCGGTCGCCAGCCTGGGCAGCGACGTCTACGACGGCGCGGCCGGCGTGGCGCTCTTCCTCGCCGAGCTCGCCAGGGCCACGGGCGACCGGGAAGCCCACCGCACCGCCCGCGGCGGCCTGCGCGGCGCCCTGGCGCGCTGCCGGCGAGGCGAGGTGCCACCTCGGGGCTTCTTCGACGGCCGGCTGGGCGTCGCCTGGGCGGCGCTCCGGGTCGCCGGCCGGCTGGGGGACGAAGAGCTGGGGCGCGACGGCGCGGCGCTCCTCGGCGAGGTCCTCGCCGCGGACGCGGGCGAGTCTCCCCTCGACCTCATCTCGGGCAACGCCGGCGCCGTCCTGGCGCTGCTCGACCTCAACCGGCGGCCGGTGCCCTTCGTGGCGCCCGAGCCCCTCCTGCCGGCCGCCGTCCGGTGGGGGGAGGAAATCGTCGCCGCCGCCGACGTCGACGCTGAAGGGCGGATGACCTGGGCAACGGCGCGGGCCTCGGGGGAAGACCTCGGGCCGCGGCCTCTCGCCGGCCTCTCCCACGGCGCTTCGGGCATGGCCTGGGCGCTGCTCGAGCTCGCCCACCGCACCGGCCGTGAGGACCTGCGCCGCGCCGGCCGCGCCGCGTTCGCCTACGAGGACTCTCTCTTCGACTCCGAGCGCGGCAACTGGCCGGACCTGCGGGCCGACCGAAAAACCGGCGACGCCCCGCGCTTCCCCGTCGCCTGGTGCCACGGCGCGCCGGGGATCGCCCTGGCGCGTCTGCGCGCCGTCGCCGCCGACCCCGACCACGCCGGCGAGCATCGCGGCATCGCCGGCGTCGCGCTGGCGACCACGGCGGCGGCCCTCGAGGAGGCCCTGCGCCACGACGACGCCGATACCTCCCTCTGCCACGGCATCGGCGGCCTGGTCGCCGTGCTCGGGTACGCCGGCCGCGTCCTCGGCGAGCCGGCCTGGCGCGACGCCGCCCGCGCCGCGCTGGGCCAGCTCGTCGAGCGCCGCGGACCGTGGCCCTCGGGAACGCCGTCCGGCGGGCCCAATCCGTCGCTGATGCTGGGGACGTCGGGGCTCGGGACGTGTCTGCTCAGGGCCCTGTGAGCCGCGCAGGAAAGCTCAAGGCCGGCACTTCGCTTCGAATTCGTGGGTCGTGCCGGCAATCGCCCGCGCCCGGCCGTCGAAGAGCACCAGCGAGAGCTCCAAGGTCTCGCCCTCGGCGACGTCCGAGCAGGGGAAGGTCAGCTCGACCTCCTGCGCCGCCGGGCCGTCCTGCGCCCTCGCCTGCACCTGGCTGCTGGCGTAGCCGACCGTCCGCGGACGCGGATCCTCGTCCCCGACCTTCCTGGCAAGGCGCCCGTCGACGACGTAGGCGCCGGGTTTGCGGACGGTGAGCGGCGCGCGGACGCGAAAGACGCCTCCGCCGTCGTCAACGACCTCGATCGCTTCCCCGCCCGCGAAGTCTGCGCCGGTCTCGCCGTAAGAGCTGTAAAGGCACGTGGGCTCGCCGGCGCCGCGGCACGCGTCCTCGTCGAGACGAGCGACGTGGCCGCGGTCGCTCCGGATGAGGATCCCGAACGGCCGATCGCGGCCGGACCGGTAGATCTCTTCGCCGGAAAAGCGGAAGCGCAGCGTGGCGGGACCCGGCTCGCCCGTGAACGAGAAGTGCGTGGGATAGGCCACGTCCCCGGCGGGCTGGCCGGCCACCGGCTCGCCGTCCTTGACCAGGACGGCCTGGAAGAGCTGCTCGCCGGAGCCATCGATGGTCACCTCGACCGTCGCCTCGAGGGCTTCAAAAATGCCGTCGCCGTCAGGGTCGAGAGGCAGCAACCGAAAAACCGTCGCCGGCAGCTTCGGGCAGACCGGCGGCGGCAAGTCGCTCCAGGTCAAGCCGGGCGGCCCGAAGTAAAAGGGCCAGGAGCCGTATTCAGGCCGGAGGAGCAACATGATCCGCGGGCTGCCGACGAGCTCCACGACGCACTTGTCTTGCGGGCTGATGCTGAGGCCGACCGGCGCGTCCTTCGAGGCGTAGATGCGGCCGAACGTGGCGTCGAAATAGCGGCCATCGAAAAGCCGGAGGCTGTGGACGGCGAAAAGATACGGGAAGCACTGCGGGCTGGAGAATTCGTCGCCGCAGAGGATGTTGCCCGTGAAGTCCGGGTCGAACGAGCGCACGGGAATGGTGACGAAGCCCTGTTTTTCGGCACCTCGGACCCGCACCGGCAGGAGGCCGCCGACGCCCATCACGCCGGCGATCGCGTGGAGCACGTCGCTGAACACGAAGCAATCGGAGTTGTTGCAGATCGTCGCGTCGGCGACGAGCCCTTGCCAGGAGCACTTGCACAAGAGCGGGCCGTCCGTGCATTCCGGCTCCTGGTCGGGGGCGTCGGAGGGTTTGATCCTGTAGTCGACGTCCTGCCGTCCGTTGGCGTTGACGCGCAGCGGCAGACGATAGAGACGACCGGGCTTCACCGTGTTGCTGTAGGCATAGCGCCAGTTCTCCTGGCCGTAACGGTAGATCCCGCTCACGATCGCCGCCAGGACCTCGCCCTCGGGGCTCGCGGCGGTAAAGCCGGCGGCCCAGCAGCCGGCTCGCTGATACCAGTCGACGGCGGGCGGGCTTACCGCCAGGAGCGGCGCGCCCCGGGTGACGAACAGGCGCCGCTCGGGCATCGGGAGCTCGCTTCCCCGGACGTGGCAGGTGAGGAAGAAATCATAGGTCCCGGTGGTCGCGGGAGCCTCGACGACCACCCGGCCGCGGTGACCCTGCCATGCGGCCGTGCCGGAGGTCTCGGGCCCCTCGGTCGGCCGGCAACTGGCGTCGTCCAGCGGCGCCGACACCGCCCGCCAGGAGCACTCGACCCGGGGATCCGGCGTCCGCGGGCAGCTCTCGACGGCGACCTCGAGCTCGATTCGCGAGCCGACGGTGCCGGCGAACGCCGGAAAGCCCGCGGCCGCGGCGATGGGCTCACAGTCCGGTCCGAAGCGCTGCTCGAAGAGGACGCCGTCGCTGCCGCGCACCGGCAGCGCTCCCGCGGTCACGGCGACCTGTTCCAGCGCCAAGGTCGGCGCGGCGGCCGAGCTAGGCGCGGCGGCGGCCACCGCCACGGCGCCGGCCAGAACGCTGCCCGCCGCGAGCCAACGAAGACGAGCTCTCGACGTCATGACCTTGTCCTTTCACGGGCTCATTGCGCAACGCCGTCCTCGAGCCCATGGACCGCTCGGAGGAAGCGGTCAGGCGGAAACATCGGGTTGACGGTGCGGTCGAGCAGCTACTCTACAACATCCCTGGCGGATCCGATCCCAACGCCCGCCGCCTCTGCTACCGTAGGACGCCGGAGACGACCGCACCAGCTCGAGCGGGTGGCGCGGCGGGTGCCGATGGGCCTGGCGCGCAACGCCACGATCCAGGCCGTGGAGGAGGCGGTGATCAACGCCATGGTGGCCGCGGAGACCATGGTGGGCGTCCACGGCAACCGCGTCCATGCGCTGCCGCACGAGGAGCTGCGCGAGGTCCTGCGGCGTCACGGGCGTCTTGAATAGGGGCGTCCTTACTTCGGGATCGTCCTGCGGGGATACACGTCGGTCACGCCCGAGTCCGAGGACGATCCCTGGTGGCGGCTCTGGCGGGAGCTCACCCGTCAGCCTGCGGACGCGCCGACCTGAACAGCTATCTCTTTACCCCAAAGGGGTTGTATCCCGAAGCCCAGGGTAAGCGCGAAGCGCGCCACCCTGGGTTGCCAGCGCGCCACCCTGGGTAACCGGCCACCA
>DASWIG010000367.1:0-2394 GCA_036397835.1 Thermoanaerobaculia bacterium | reverse complement strand
CCGCTGCGCTCGTTCTTCGAGACGCCCACCGTGGCCGGCCTGGACGCGCTCGTCGCCGGCGCCGAAGGCGTGTCGAAGGCGAGGATCGAGCGGGCGTCACGCGGCCGCGAGCTGCCGCTCTCCTCGGCCCAGGAGCGGCTGTGGTTCCTCGACCAGCTCGATCCGGGCGACCCCGGCTTCAACATCCCGCTCCCGATCCTCCTGCGGGGACCGCTCGACGACCGCGCCCTCGAGCGCGCGCTCAACGCGGTGGTCGAGCGCCACGAGGTCCTGCGCACCCGCTTCGCGGTCTCCGCGGGGCGGCCCCGCCAGGTGATCGAAGAGGATCTGGCCCTGGCGCTGCCGCGGGTGGACCTGAGCCGACTGTCCCCGCGGGCACGCCGGGCCGAGATGGAGCTGCGGGCACGGGAGGGCGGCAGGACGCGCTTCGACCTCGCGCGCGGCCCGCTCCTGGCGGCGCGCCTGCTACGGCTCGCCGAAGACGAGCACCTGCTGCTGGTGGTGCTCCACCACACGGTCGGCGACGCTCGCTCCGTCGACGTCCTGCTGGAAGAGCTGGCGGCCGGTTACGCGGCGCTCCTGCGGGGGTCGCGGCCGGACCTGGCGCCGCTGCCCGCGCAGTACGCGGATTACGCCGCGTGGCAGCGCCGGTGGCTCGAAAGCGACGCGGCCGCGAGCCAGCTCGACTACTGGCGGCGCCAACTCGCGGCGCCACTGCCGCGCCTCGAGCTGCCGGCCGACCGGCCGCGGCGCAAGCGGCACCGGCGCTCGGGCGCGCTCCTGGAGGCGAGGATGCCGGGCGCGCTCGCGGCCGCCGTACGGCGGCTCGGAAGCGACGAAGGCGCCACCCTCTACATGACGCTGCTCGCCGCTTTCGACGTCCTGCTCCACCGCTACACCGGCGCCGTCGACCTCGTGGTGGGCTCGCCGATCACCCAGCGCGGCCTGCCGGAAACCGAAGGGCTCATCGGCTTCTTCGTCAACACCCTGGCCCTGCGTCTGGACCTGTCGGGCGACCCGACGTTTCGCGAGCTTCTGGGCCGGGCCCGGACCACGGCCCTCGACGCCTACGCCCACGCCGACGTGCCCTTCGAGACCGTCGTCGGCCGGCTCCATCCCGACCGCTCCGCCGGCGCCGCGCCGCTCTTCCAGGTGATGCTGGCCCTGCTCCACGAGCCCGAGGGGCCGCGGCCGTTCGCGGGCGAGCTGACGCTGGAGCTGCTCGAGATCCACAACGGCACGGCGCAGTTCGATTGGACGCTCTACGCCGTCGACGTTGGCGAGGAGATCGTGACCCTGCTCGAGTACGACCGGGACCTCTTCGCGCCGGCGACCGTCGAGCGGGTGCTCGGGGACCTCCGGCGGCTGCTCGAAAGCGTCGTGGCCGATCCCGACCAGCGCCTGTCCCATCTCCTGCCCGGCGCCTCCCTGGGCGAGCGCCGCGGTCACGAGCCGCTGACGGAGGTGCACGAGGTCCGGGACCGGCTGGCGACGCGGCGCGCCCAGCTCTCCGAGGAGCAACGCGCGCTCCTCGCCCGGCGGCTCCGCCCCGCCGCGGCCCCGGCTCCCGCGCCGGCGGGCCCCTCCTCGCTGGTGGCGATCGACCCAGCCGGCTCGCGGCTGCCGCTCTTCTTCGTCCACCCGGCCGGCGGCGACGTGCTCTGCTTCGAGCCCCTGGCCCGTCAGCTCGGGCGCGACCAGCCCTTCTTCGGCCTCCAGTCGCGCGGCCTGGCGGACGGCCAGGAGCTCCACACGTCCATCGAGGACATGGCCCGGCACTACGTCGCCGAGATCGGGCAGGTCCACAAGGACGGGCCCTGCCTCCTGGGCGGCTGGTCCCTCGGCGGCCTGGTCGCCTTCGAGATGGCCCGTCAGCTCCGCGACGCCGGACGCGAGGTCGCGCTCCTCGCCCTCCTCGACGCCACGCCGCGGCTGACCTTCGAGCGCTACACCGAGGAGGTCTACGCCGACGACGCCTTCTGGCTCGCCGACGTCGCCACCTACGCCGAAGGGCTGTGGGGCAAGCGCCTCGGGGTAACCTACGAAGAGCTGCGGGCCCTCGGCCCGGAGGCGCGGCTCGCCCGTTTCGCCGAGCGCCTGGGCAAGGCCGGGCTGATGCCGCGGGGCGGCGGCCCGGCGCTGCTGCGGCGTTTGCTCGACGTGTTCAAGGCCAACACCCGGGCCGCCTCGCGCTACGTTCCAGGCCCCTATTCGGGGTCGATCACCGTGGTCCGGGCTGCCGAGACGGAGGCCGACGACGAGACCCTCGGTTGGAGCGCGCGCTCCTCAGAGCCCGTCGAAGTCGTCGTCACGCCGGGCGACCACGTCACCCTGCTCGCCGAGCCCCACGTGCGGCGTCTGGCCGAGTTGCTCGCCGAGTGCGTCGACCGGGCT
>DASWIG010000366.1:0-42540 GCA_036397835.1 Thermoanaerobaculia bacterium | reverse complement strand
TCGGTGACGTGATAACGTCCGCGGCGCGGAGCAGCTCGGAACACCGTCATGGCGGATGCGATCCACGTCAGGGGAGTCACCAAGACCTTCGGTCCCAAGGTCGCCGTCCGCGACCTCGACCTGACCGTCCCGGAAGGGGGGCTGTACGGGTTCATCGGGCCCAACGGCGCCGGCAAGACCACCACGATCCGGATGGTCATGTCCATCCTCTTCCCGGACCGCGGCGAGCTCTCGGTCCTCGGGCACAAGTCCGCCCTCGAGGCCAAGGACCGCATCGGCTACCTGCCCGAGGAGCGCGGCGTCCACCGCAAGATGAAGGTCGGCTCCTTCCTCGCCTACGTCGCGCGGCTCAAGGGCCAGAAGGGCTCGGGGCTCAGGCACAAGGTCCACGCCTGGCTCGAGCGGGTCGGTCTCGCCGAGGTCGAGAACAAGCGCTGCGAGGAGCTCTCCAAGGGCATGCAGCAGAAGATCCAGTTCGTCTCGGCGGTGCTCCACGAGCCCGAGCTGCTGATCCTCGACGAGCCCTTCAGCGGCCTCGACCCGGTGAATATGCGGCTGCTGCGCGACCTGGTGCTCGAGCAGCACCGGCGCGGCGCCACCATCATCTTCTCCACCCACGTGATGGTCCAGGCCGAACAGATCTGCCGCCAGATCGTCATGATCAACGACGGCGAGAAGGTGCTCGACGATAGCCTGGCGGAAATCCGCACGCGCTTCGACCCCAGGACCATCCTCTTCGAGCCGATGAGCCGCGAGGCCGACGCGAGCCCTCTGGAGCGGATCGGCGGCGTCGAGCGGGTGAGCCGGGCCGACGGCGCCTACGAGATCGGCCTCGCCGACGGCTGCGATCCGTCCGCCGCCATGCGCGAGATCGTCGCCGCGATCCCCACCGCGCGCATCGAGCTCCACCGTCCGACGCTCGAGGACGTCTTCATCCGCATCGTGCAGGGCTCCCAGGACGCGAGCGCGCGCGACGTGGAGCGCCTGCGAGCCTCGCTGCGCTCGGACGCGCCGGCGGAGGCCAGGCCGTGAACAAGGTCTTCCACGTCGCCCTGCGCGAGTTCGTCGCCACGGTGGCGACCAAGGGGTTCATCATCGGCATCGTGATCACGCCGGTCATCATCCTGATCGCGATCGTCGGCATGCGGACGCTGCTCAACGAGAAGGCGCCACGGATCGAGGGCGAAGTCGCGGTCGTCGATCCCACCGGCGAGGTCTTCGCGGACGTCCACGATTACCTCCGGCCGGAAGCCATCGCCGAGCGCCGCGGCGAGCTCAAGGAGCTCGCCGAGGAGCAGATACCGGAGGCGGCGAAGCCCTTCGCCGCCTCGACAGGCCAGGGCGAGGCCGCTCGGATGGCGCTCGACGCGGTCCTCGGGGAGGTCCCGAAGCTCGAGGTCGTCCGGCTCGACGACACCGCGGACGTGGAAGCGGCCAAGCAGCCCCTGCTCTCGGGCGACGGCACCTCCGGCGGCCGTCTGGCGCTGCTGGTGATCCACGACGACGCGGTCGTCAAGCCGGCGGACCGGGAAGAGCTCGGCAGCTACGACCTCTTCATCCGCGAAAAGCTCGACGACAGGATCAAGGACGAGATCACCGGCGGCGTCCGGGAGGCGATCGTCGAAGCGCGGCTGCGCCTCGCCGGTCTCGACCCGGGCGAGATCCAGGCCCTGACCCGGGTCGACCGGGTGCGCTCGCGCACGGTGACCGCCGAGGGCGAGAAGGAGACCAACGAGATCCTCAACGCCCTGATGCCGATGGCGTTCATGTTGCTGCTCTTCGTGTCGGTCCTGAGCGGCGGGCAGGGCCTGATGACGACGACCATCGAGGACAAGTCGAGCCGCGTGGTCGAGGTCCTGCTCTCGGCGGTCTCGCCGATGCAGCTCATGACCGGCAAGATCATCGGCCAGATGGCGGTGGGCCTGGTGATCCTCGGGGCCTACGCGGGCATGGGCGTCGGCGCGCTGGCGGCCTTCGCGGTGGTGGGGATGCTCGACTACTCGCTCATCGTCTATCTCATCATCTTCTACTTCATCGCCTTCTTCGTCGTCGCGTCGCTGATGGCGGCGATCGGCGCGGCGGTCAACGAGATGCGCGAGGCGCAGACCTTCATGACGCCGGTGATGCTGACGCTGATCGTCCCGTGGGTCCTGTGGATGCCGATCAGCCGCGACCCCAACTCGACCTTCGCGGTGGTCACCAGCTTCCTGCCGCCGATCAACAGCTTCGTGATGCTGCTGCGCATGAGCTCGACCACGCCGCCGCCGCTGTGGCAGGTGTGGCTGTCGATCCTGATCGGCGTCGCCTCGGCCTACGCCGCCGTCTGGTTCGCGGCCAAGGTGTTCCGCATCGGCATCCTCATGTTCGGCAAGCCCCCGGACTTCAGGACCCTCGTCCGCTGGGTGCGGATGGCCTGAGGGGAAATCCCCCCTGCCCCCCTTCTTCAAAGGGGGGTGACTGACGGCTCGCTTCGCTTCTGGCTTCATTTCGAGCTTCATGGGACGGGGGCTGAATGATCGTCAGATGATATGCTTCACGGTAGGAAAAAGCGTATGCCCGAGTTCGCCGACGCATTGAAGCGGTTGCTCCGTGCCCCCCGTCCCTCTTCGCTATTGGTCCATGCCGCGCTGTTTCGGCTCTGTGCTCACGACATCCAGCGCTTGCTCAATCTCCTACGCACAGACCCCTGGTATGAGCTATGCGTGGCGAAAAAGGCCACCGTCCTGAGGCTGGCCCACGGACTGCCGGGGGAGTGGGCCGTGGAGTTGCGGAAGTTCCTGCTTGGGGAGCTCCGGACCAAAGACGCGGAGCACCTCCGAGCGCTCGCGGCAGGCACCCTGCAAGCCCTTGACTATCTCCATGAGCATCTCGGCAGTGCGGTCGATTACGAGGAAGTACGACTGCCGACAGAACCAGCGACCTTTGGCGGCTGCCGCATGACTTTCGTGCGGGTCCCTCCGAATCCAATCGAGAAGCTGATCCAGGAATCCGGAACGCGTGCCCTTGACCGGAACCTCGAGCACTTCAAGAACGACTTGGTCCAGACCTTGGGCCTTCGCTGGATGGCCCTCGATCTCGACCGTCACCCGATCCGGACCCGTTTCCAAAAGCTCGAAGCTGTTCTCGCCCGAATCCTGATCGACCGGCTCGAGGCCCATAGGGACCTATGTGTGGCCCTTGCCTCGCCGATCCAGGGCTTCGACTACACGATCAACAGCCGGCCGAGTGAAGCTCGACCGCGGGAGGGGGTGCCCTATCGCTTTGCTCGCCTCGCCAGCGAGCCTGCTGTCGCCAAAGCGACCCTCGACAAGATCCTGGACGCGTGTCCCAGGCACGGTGTAGATGTCCTGTGCTTTCCTGAGCTGACCCTGCCCCCGGATCTCCTTGAGCACCTCTCAGACAGGCTGAAATACGCAAACGTCGACAGCTACCCAGCCCTTGTGATCGCCGGCACGTTCCATCACGAGCTCGAGGATAGTCGCGGCTGGGTCAACCGCTGCCATGTGCTGGACCCATACGGGCGGACTATTCTCCAGCAAGACAAGCTGGTCGCCTTCAAGGTCCCGGCTTCCCAGGCATGCGAGATGCGGCCAGAGCTCCTGGCGAAGCTCGGCATCGACGAGAGGGGAGGCTATGAGGACATCGATGTCGGAGACGTGGTGACCTTCCTCGACTCCGCTCTGGGCCGTATGCTCGTCACCATCTGTCTGGACTACTGCGGCGACCAGTTGACGGAGCTCGTGCTGGACAGTCGGCCCAACCTCTTCTGGGTGCCGGCAATGACGCCTGCTATGGGCGCTTTCCACGAGCGCGCCCGCTTCCTGGGCAGCCGTCTGCGCGCTTCGAGCTTCGTCGTCAACAGCCGGTGGCTGCTCGAGCAGCTCGGCCTGCAAGATGGGCAGGTAGAGGCAGCTCTTGTCGCCTGCTACCTGCCCTGCCGGCGAGGGCTTCGAGACCGTCTGGGGACCGTAGGAGACGCCGACGGGTTGCGTCTGTTTAGAATGAGTGTAATACTAGGGAAGCCGGCCAGCCCGAGCTCAGCCCGAGGTTCCGGCCCTCATGGAGATAGCCCTTGATTGACCATACGCCTGAGGAAGCGGTCGCCGAGGCCATGGGGCGTGCCGGGGACGACCCCAGGACCTGGGAGCGCCTCGACCGCTATCTGCGCTGGCGGACCCTGGAGTACCTCCAAAACCGCGAGGGTGACGTCGCGGAGCTTCGGCGTGCCCTGGCGACGGCCGTACGGTGGGCTCGATCCAGCGATCGACGTCCTCACTCCGACACCTGGGCCTACCTGATGGAGTTGCTCCAGGATGCCGAGGCAGTCGCTTCTCAGGCCGAGGAGCTGGCTGCCGTCGAAGGGCGCGCCGCCGAGTTGTTAAGGGTGGTCGCTGCCCACGGTGCATCGATGCGGCCGCGGGATCTGCGGGAGCAGCTCGGTATCTCGGACCAGCATGTCAACAACCTGGTTCGCAAACTGGAGTGCTCGAGGCTCGTCGTGCGTCAGCGGCGGGCAGGGAGAGCTACCTTTATCTTTCCTACTGCAAGAGGAGTGGCCATGGCCAGATCTCTGCAGGGCGAATCGTGGGGGTCCCTCCCCAAAGAAACTGTCTCGGACGATGAGCTCGTTCCCGACCTTCGGCGAGAAACAGTGAAAGCCGCCTTCGAAGTCGCGTTTCAGCAGGCAGTAGTTCAGCTTCGTGCTGATCAATCCCCGCGACCTGGTGACCTATTTGTCTTTCGAGAGACATTTGACGGTTCCATAGAGTGGGCGATCATCGACCGCGACCCCGAGGATGCGCAACGTTTCTTGGCCGCGCCGGTTGACGATTATCCGCAAGTGGGTAGCTGCGACATAGGCAATCCGTTGGAAGGTACGGGTATGGTCTCAAACATCCGATGCGACGTGACTGGATGGCTTGACGCCTCGCTCTTAGAACAGGGATTACGGACAGGTACTTTGCCGCCGATAATCCTCAACCACGCCCGACGAAAGCGAGAAGAGATCGAGAAGGAGACTTTAGTTATCTCGATAGCGGAGGAAGAAGTAGATGGTGATCCGGAGTATAGGCGGTGGAAGGAAACGGAGCGGAAACATCTGGCAGCGCTTGCGGAGGCTGCGAAAAGCGTTCGCCAACAGCGGTTTATTAAGACCTCGAGATCGGAGCCGTGAGCGAAATACTCTCTGACTACGTCGCTAGCCTAAGTGCGGACGGCGAACCCCCGGGCATGGCGAGCTATGAGGAGGTTCTCGAAGAGCTGCGGACGCTGCTCGTCCGCGAGCTGAGACGTCGCGGGCTGTGGCGCGCGCCGCCCGCGTTCCGCGGCTACGAGGGTGCCCGCTGGGGCGATGGCGCCCTCGACGACCTGGTGATTGACGCCTATACCTTCACCTTCGTCGACCGTCTGCGCGGCTTGCGCAATCAGCAGAGGCTCAAAGGAAATATCCGTCCCATGGTGGTCCGCAACGTTCGCAATTTCCTGAACGAGATCCTGAGGAAGACGGATCCGTTGGGCTACCGCATCTTCGGACGTCTGCGCGAGGCGGTGGAGATCCTGATCAAGCGCGGCGAGGTTTTAGTACATGAAAAAAAAGACCGCGTCCTCAGCAACAGCACCAAGCTCAGCTTCCGCCCCGGCATGGCGCCGCTCACATCGCGGGCGGATCTTGAGGAGCCCGTACGCCGCTGGAACGACGATCTGCTCCCGGATCTCCTCACCGCCGAAGGACTCTCCGTGCCCGCCGTGGTCGAACGCTTGGCCGAAAAAGTCACCACTCTGAAGGACGACGGCGTCGCCGCGTTCCGTTTCGGCGACCTGATCGCCGCCCTCAAGGACGACGCGAGCAAGCGCTGGGATGGCGTGTGGGAACAGTCCCTCGGCGAACTGGGCACCGAGGTCGACGACTCCGGAGTCTTGAGCACGGTCCGGGTTGATCAGCCCGAGGACACCGACTGGCCCCGGCGTCTCCTACTCATACAGGAATGCGTGGCGTCGTCGATCGACGCAGAGCGTCCGCCCAAGCTCCGGCGCGACCTGACAAGCCTCTGGTTCCTGATCCGAAGCACCCGCCTGCGTACAGGCGAGGTCGGTCCAATTCCGTCTTATGCGGAACTCGGACGGCAGCTCAAACTCACCCGCGATCGAGTGCGTCAGCTTTTCGAGCGCCTGTGGCCGGTGATTCAAGCGTGCCTGCATACTGCAGGCCAAGTGCCTCGAGCTTCGGTGGCGATTCCTACCATTCGTATCCGAGATCAAGGCGATGCGCCGCGTGCCGCCGAGCCTTCGAGAGAATCCACACTTGCCCTTGGGTTCGGAGCTCAAGTACACCAGAAAGGCACGAGCAGAGTTGCGCACGACAGCCATGATACCGGGCGGCACGGCTCCGGCCCGAGCGACGTTTCGAGCCGTTTTACCCTTCCACGCGAGAGGAAGCGGAAATGAAAACTATGTACAAGAAGTTCACGAAAGAGCGTCAGCCCGCGGTGACTGCCCAGGTCGCCGCAGACGGCCCCTCGAAGGTCACCACGACCTTGAAGTGGGCGTCCTTCCTGTGGGCGAGCTCGCGAGGGCAGTCCAGATGACCGTCCGGCAGCACTGTGGTCTCAAATACGGCTCTCTTCACGGGTTCACTCCTGGTCACCGTTCGCCATGTCTCCGTAAGGCTATCACGGCGAGGGCGCTGCTGCGCACGGCCGCGGAGGACGTTCCGGCGGCTGCGCTCCGCGCGCAAGGCCAAATACGACTCCGGTGACCCGTCGAGACACGCCGCCCAAGCTCAGCGCTTTTCGGGCCGCAGCTTGGACTTGACCTTGCCACCCCTTGCCCCGGCTGTGCCGCATTCGATGACGTCGGACCTCTTCGACGCCTTCGTTGTACCGTGGCCGATGACGTCCGACCCGATCGAGGTCAGGGCTGTCCCGCGTGCGATGACGTCTTCACGTCCAAATGGCATTCTCGTACCGCGGACGATGACGGGCGGTGCTCAGACAGTCGACGAGGTACCGCGTCCGATGACGGGCGGTGCTCGAACGGATCGTGAAGTGGCGGGTTCGATGACGGGCCGTGACGGAACCGGCCGTCTGTCCCGTGTTCGATGACGGGCCGTGCTCGAACGGATCGAACCGTAGCGCGAAAGATGACGTGGCCATCCCAGACGAACGCGTCTGTCCCGCGTTCGGTGACGCGGCTCACCTCGACAGCTCAACTGTCCTCGGGAGGCCGACGCTCGACGGCCGCCAGACGCTCTTCGAGCAGGGCGAGTCGCCGTTTGAGCGCGGCCGAGTCGTCCTCCGCCGGCTCCTCGGCGGGCGGCGGGCTCGGCGGCGCCGGCTGCGCGTCGGCGGCCACGGGCAGGCCGACGATGCGGTCGAGCTCGTCCTGGAGGTCACGGAGACCCAAGCCCATGCCGGTGAGGAAGGCGAGGATCGACCGCAACGAAGGGACGCACCTGCCTTTCTCCCAATCCGAATACCGCGTCGGCGTGACCCTCACGCCGGTCTTGCGCTGGATCGACCGGATGGCCGCGCGTTGCGTCTGGTGGCCGGCGCGGCGGCGTAGCCGCTGGATTGCCAGCGGCAGGTTCTGGACCGTTTCCTGGTAGCGCATCGTCACCTCGGGGAGATTCTACGGCCCCGAAGCGCCACGTGCGGAGGCCCGGTTGGGTCGCAGCGCTGAGCAGCCGGCGCGCCGCGCAAGTCGATCCGCGGAATCGGTCCGTCGTCCTCGGGCCGATTGGGCTATAATGCCGGCCGGTCAGGGACGCCGGGTATTCAGGCCGCTCTTCGCGTGCCGAGAGCGGACGCCGATCAGGACCGTGAGCAGCACTCAATTTCCGGAAAGTCAGCCCTCCGCCGCTCCGCGAGGAGGGCGGGAGTGAGCGCTCCGGCTCCGCCGGAGCGCCGGCCGCCGGAGCGCCGGCGGCCGACCTCGGCGCGGGTGGAGGTGCCGCGGCGGCGCCGCGTCCTCAAGCTGCGGCACCTGCTCTTCCTGCTGCTCCTGCTCTCCGGCATCGTGCCGCTGGTGATCAGCTCGAACCTGCTCATCCGCGACAACATCGAGGTGCTGAAGACCCAGCAGCAGGAGATCCTCACCTACTCGGCCCAGAGCACCGCCGACGCGCTCAGCGAACGGCTGACGCAGCGCAAGGACCAGCTCCGCCAGCTCGGGCGCGCCCTGCTCTCTTATCCCGGCTACGCCACGATCCAGGACCGCCTGCGCTCCGAATGGGCCAAGGAGAGCATGTGGTCCTACATCGACGACCACCCCGAGATCTACGCCTTCCACGTCGCCGACCAGACCGGCCTCGGGTGGCGAGTGGGGCCGGAGACGCCGCCGGAGCGCATCGAGCGGGCGATGACCGACGCCTTCCACGAGGCGCTGCGGGCGGGCACGCCGGCCTACCGCTTCGTGATCCTGTCGCCGCAGGAGACCGGCGTGGTGATCGCGGTGCCGCTGCCGGCGGGCGAGGAGACGATGGTCGCCCGCAGCCTGGTGCGGCTCTCGCTCGAGAACCTGACCGCCGGCGCCGGGACCGGCGACATCGAGAAGAAGGAGCTCTTCCTGATCGACGCCCAGGGCGAGCTGCTGTGGTCGCCGGGCAGCCGCGAGGAGATCGAGGCGGCGCTGCTGGCATCCGAGCTGGTCAGCGATTTCGTCAAGGTGCCGGTCAGCGTCACCACCAAGCTCGATCTCGAGGTGGGCGGGGCCACCTATCCCACCCTGGCGCGGGTGGTGCAAGTGCG
Source organism: Thermoanaerobaculia bacterium (assembly GCA_036397835.1). GTDB lineage: Bacteria > Acidobacteriota > Thermoanaerobaculia > Multivoradales > J023 > DASWIG01. The sequence goes on along the minus strand of DASWIG010000366.1, from coordinate 33,796 downwards.
GGAGACGGGCTGGGGCGTGGTGGCGCACAAGCCCTACCAGCAGGCGTTCGAGAGCGTCGACAAGATGGTGCGGCGCACCGTTTACTCGTCGGTCGTGCTGGTGGTCCTGGCGCTGGTGGCGGCGCTGCTGGCGGCGCGCTGGCTCAGCCAGCCGATCCAGCAGCTCGTGCAGGCGAGCCACGACATCGCCGCCGGCAACTTCGACCGCCGCGTGAAGACCCGCGGCCTGGCCTTCGAGATCGCCGACCTGGCCGAGGACTTCAACCGCATGAGCGACACGGTCGAGAGCTACGTCGACCAGCTCCGCCGTGCCGCCGAGGCCAACCGCGAGCTCTTCATCAGCACGATCCGGGCGTTCGCCGCCACCATCGACGCCAAGGACCCTTACACCCGCGGTCACTCCGAGCGCGTGGCCGCCTACAGCCGCTCGATCGCCCGCTACCTCGGGCTGGCCAAGGACGCGCAGGAGAAGGTGTGGATCAGCGCCGTGCTCCACGACGTGGGCAAGATCGGCGTCGACGACCGGATCTTGAAGAAGGTCGGCGTGCTCACCCCGGAGGAGTTCGAGCAGATGAAGCTGCACCCGGTGATCGGGGCGGACATCGTCGAGCCGATCTCGGCGCTGCGCGAGATGATCCCCGGCATCCGCTGGCACCACGAGGCGTGGAACGGCACCGGCTATCCCGACAACCTGAAAGGCGAGCAGATCCCGCTGATGGCCCGCGTCATCGGCGTCGCCGACACGTTCGACGCCATCACCACCACCCGCCCGTACCAGAACGCCTACTCGACCGACTACGCGATCCAGACGATCAAGAAGTTGACGGGGAAGCGCTTTGATCCGAAAATCGTCAAGGCCTTCCTGCTCGCCTACGAGGCGGGGAACATCAAGGTCGACAAGCAGGAGGCCGACAGCGTCACGTCGAAGATCCGCATCACCACGCCCGAGGCCGTCTCCGCCCGCGCCTGAAGCGCCGAGCCCGCCACGACGCCGTACCGAGAAGTGCCGTACCGATCATGCCGTACCAGTACATCCTCGCCAACCTGCTGGCCAAGAACGACGGCGCCCTCGCCGTGCTCTTCGTCGACGAGGTCGGCGAGACCGTAGACCTCGCATCGACCGAGTTCGCGCCCCACGACATGAAGGTCCTGGGGGCCTACGTGGGCATCTATCAGCGCCAGCTCACCGACATGCTCGCCGGCTCGGCGGCCGGCAAGCTCGAGCTGCTGCACATCGAGAGGGACTCGATCCACCTCTATGCCACGCCGCTTCCCGACGGCTACTCCCTGGTGCTGGTCCAGCGCCGTCCGGGGCTGGTGGCGCGGGCGCGCGAGACGCTCAAGGCGGCCCGCGCGGAGATGACGCGGGAGATCTTCGACCGCAGGTGAAGCCCCGCCGTGAAACGTCAACGTGCAGCCGCCGCCCGCCGCCGGCGGTGAGGAGGAGGGTGTCCGTTTGAGCACGCCGCCACGAACCGATTCCGCCGCCGCCGGCGCCGACCGCCTCGAGCTGGCGCCGCAGGCCGAGCTTCCCGCCGCGGAGAAGCAGGGCTTCTGGAAGAAGCTCAAGCGCGGCCTCTTCATGACCCACACCGAGATCATCGAGCGCGTCGACGCGGCGCTGGCGGGCCGCGCGGTGCTCGACGAGCCGACCCTGGAGGTCCTCGAAGAAGGCCTCATCGCCTGCGACCTCGGGGTGGAGACCGCCCTCGAGCTGGTCGCAAAGCTGCGCCAGGACGTGCGCTCTGCCGACGTGCGCGACCCGCAGCGCCTGCGCCGTATCCTGGCCGACGAGATCAGCGCCCTGCTCGACGCGGCCGCGGCGCCCGCGCCGCTCGGCCCGGGGCCGGCGGTGACGCTGGTCGTCGGGGTCAACGGCGTGGGCAAGACGACCTCGATCGCCAAGCTGGCGCGGTACTACCAGGGCCGCGGCGCCAGCGTGCTGCTGGCGGCGGCCGACACCTTCCGCGCCGCCGCCATCGAGCAGCTCGCGCTGTGGGGCGAGCGGCTCGGCGTCGACGTGGTGCGCCAGCAGGCCGGCAGCGACCCCGGGGCGGTGGTCTTCGACGCCCTGCACGCCGGCCGCGCCCGCCACGTCGACCACGTGATCGTCGACACCGCCGGGCGCCTCCACAACAAGCGCCACCTGATGGAGGAGCTGGCCAAGATCTACCGCGTGATCGGCCGCGAGGCCGGCGGCTGGCAACGCCGCACCCTGCTGGTGCTCGACGCCACCACCGGCCAGAACGCCCTCGCGCAGGCCCGCGAGTTCACCCGGGTGGCCGCGGTCGACGGCGTCTTCCTCACCAAGCTCGACGGCACCGCCAAGGGCGGCGTGGTGGTGGCCGTGGCCCGCGAGCTGCGCCTGCCCGTGCTCTACCTCGGCGTCGGCGAGAGCGTCGACGACATGGTGGAGTTCCGGCCCCATGAATTTGCCTCGGCGCTGTTCGCCTGAAGACGCCCGCCCGCGAGGTCGAAGCGCGTGCCGCAACCGTCCCCCGACGCCGCCTACCTGCGCCGCGCCCTGCGCCTGGCCGCCCGCGGCCGCTACCGCACCTCGCCCAACCCCATGGTGGGCGCCGTGGTGGTGCGCGCCGGCGAGGTCGTCGGCGAGGGATACCACCGCCGCCTGGGCGGGCCGCACGCCGAGATCGAGGCCCTGCGCCGCGCCGGCGAGGAGGCGCGCGGCGCCACCCTCTACGTGACGCTCGAGCCCTGCGACCACCACGGACGCACGCCGCCGTGCACCGACGCGGTGATCGCCGCCGGCGTTCGCCGGGTGGTTGCCTGCCACCGCGATCCCGACCCGCGAACGGCCGGCGCCGGCTTCGCGCGGCTGCGCGCGGCGGGGGTCGAGGTCGAGCACGGGACGCAGGCGGCGGCGGCCGTGGAGCTCAACTGGCGCTACCTCGCCGCCGCCGTCTTCCGGCGCCCGGCGGTGACCCTGAAGTGGGCGATGAGCCTCGACGGCCGCGTCGCCACCGCGGCCGGCCACAGCCAGTGGATCTCCTCGCCCGCCGGCCGCCGCTGGGGGCTGCGCCAGCGCGAGGAGCACGACGCGATCCTGGTGGGCATCGGCACCGCGCTCGCCGACGACCCGCGGCTCGACCGCCGCCTGGGCCTGGCCCGCCGGGCCAACGTGCGCGTCGTCCTCGACCGCCGCCTGCGCCTGCCGCCGACCGCCCGGCTTTTCGAGGTTCCCGGCGACGTCCTGATATACACTGAGGCGCGCGCTGAGGAGGCGCGTGGACTGGCGGAATCGAAACGAGCGCTGGAGGAGCGGGGCGCAGCGGTGGTGCCCCTCCCGGAAGTGACGCCGGCGGCGGTCCTGGCGGACCTCTACGGACGCGGGATACGGAGCCTGCTCGTGGAAGGCGGCGCCGGCGTCGCCGCGGCTTTCGTCGAGGCCGGTCTCTTCGACCGCGTCGGCGTCGACGTGGCGCCGCTCCTGATCGGCGGGCAGCGCGCCCCCGGCCCGCTCGCGGGGGGCGGCTTCGCGACGCTCGACGAAGCGCCTCGACTGACCGGCCTGCGCGTCGAGCGCCACGGTGGAGACGTGATCCTGAAGGGCTATCGGGAGCGATGTTTACCGGACTTGTACGCCAGCGTGGAAGCTTGATCGCGGATCCGCGGCGCTCCGAGCACGGCGGCGTGCTGCTCACGATCGGGCTCGACGAGACCCTGATCGGGGAGCTCGAGATCGGGGCCAGCCTGGCGGTCGCCGGCGTCTGCCTGACGGTCGTGGGTCTGGCGCCCGGCGCGGCGACGGTCGAGCTCTCGCCCGAGACGCTGGCGCGCACCACCCTGGGCGAGCTGCGCCGCGGCTCGCAGGTCAACCTCGAGCCGGCGCTCAAAATGGGAGATCCCCTCGGCGGCCACTGGGTGCAGGGCCACGTCGACGCCACCCTCGAGGTGACGGCGCGGCGCGATTTGCCGCGTCCCCCCGGGGGGATCGAGGGGGGAGACGTGCAGGACCACCGCGAGATCTCCTTCTCCCTACCTCCCCAACTGGCGCCGTTCCTGGTAGAAAAGGGCTCCGTGACGATCGACGGCGTCAGCCTGACGGTGGCGCGGCTCGCCGCGGACAGCTTCACCGTGGCCCTCATCCCCCATACGCTGGAGGTGACCACCCTGAATTCTCTGGCGCCCGGCGAACGGGTGAACGTGGAAGTGGACGTGCTCGCCAAATACGTGCGGCGGGCCCTGCAAACCTCCGGCCTCCTGCCGGACGCAGAGTCATGACTGGGAGGCCGTCATGACCGCGGAGGGACGTTGAGGACCCCGCTCACCGGCCAGACCCGCCCGGTCCAGCAGCTCCCCGAGCCGGCGCGGTTCTGGATCGCCTTCGCGCCGCGCAACTGGAGCTCGGCGGAGGGCATGTGGACGGACCTCGCCAGCGCCCGCGTCAGCGGGCTCCACGGCAAGCACCGCTCGCCGATCCCGGAGCTCGACGCTTCGGACCTCGACGACCTTTTCTACCTGCCGCCGGTGGTGCCCGATCTCGCCCGCCGGCGCGACGCCATGGCCGTATCGTTGGTCGAGGCGGAGGTGCCGGTGCTGATCCAGCTCCTGCCCGGCGAGTTCACCCGCGCGGTGGGCGCCTACGTCGTCTACGACCTGCTCGAAGCGCTTCTCGAAGGCGAAGTCGAGCGGCTCGCGGAGCTGCCCCGGGGCTCCACCGCCGCGTGGCCCCTGATCAGCGGCGTCACCGACCGCGTCGACGTCTGGGACGAAGCCTGCACGCTGCTGAGCAGCGCCGGCGTGCGCTGCCTGCAGGCGGTGACGGTGGAGCTCAGCCCGGCGCTGCGGCGCAAGCTCGCCGAGGACCGCGACGACGAGGTCTTCGACGCCCTCTTCCACGGCGAATCGGCCTCGGAGCAGCAATTCGCCACCTATGCCGAGCGCTTCGGCTTCGAGCCCTTCATGATGCGGCCGCTCACCGGCCATTCGCCGCGCCAGATCCGCAACCGGCGCATCGCCGCCGACCTGGCCCTGGCCGGAGAGATCTGGTTGCGCCTGGGCAAGGCGCCGTTCGTGGGCCAGGCGCTGTTCCGCGCTGCCCGCGGCGCCGAGCACACCCACCACGACCTCGCCGCCCTGGTGCGCGACAACAACCTCACGGTGATGGACTGGCTCGACGCCCAGAGCGTGAAGGTGGTGGAGGAGATCGTCCGCAAAGGCCGCTCGAAGCTCCTCCGGCGGCTGATGGAGGAGTACCTGGGCCGCCGCAGCCCCGAGCCCGAGCCCGAGCCGGAGCCCGAGCCCGAGCCCGAGCCGGAGGAGTAGGAGGAGGAACCCTCACCCCCCAACCCCCCTCTCCCAGGGGGAGAGGGGGGCTCGAATTCCGAGGTCTTGCTCCCCTCTCCCCCTGGGAGAGGGGTTGGGGGTGAGGGTTCTGCGGGCAAGCTAAGAAGGCAGCTTCGCCACCAGGTCGATCTCGACCAGCGCCCCCTTGGGCAGGGCCGCCACCTGCACCGTCGACCGCGCCGGGCGGTGCTCGCCCAAGGCCTCGCCATAGAGCTCGTTGAGCCGCGCGAAGCTCGCGAGGTCGGTGAGGAAGATCGTCGCCTTGACGACGTCGTGGAAGCCGCAGCCGGCGCTCGCCAGCACCGCTTCGAGGTTGGCGAGCACCCGCCGCGCCTGCGCCTCGAAGCCGCCGGCCACGAGCTGGCCGGTGGCCGGGTCGAGACCGACCTGGCCCGAGGTGTAGAGGAAGCCGCCGGCGGCGACGGCCTGCGAGTAGGGGCCGAGGGCCTCGGGGGCCCCCTCGGAGTGGTAAGTGTCCATGGTCAGCTCTCCGCGGCGCCGGGCAGGACGCCGATATAGGGCAGGTTGCGGTAAAGGTCGGCGTAGTCGAGCCCGTAGCCGACCACGAAGACATCGTCGATCTCGAAGCCCCGGTAGTCGATCGACACCTCCACCTCGCGGCGCGAGGACTTGTCGAGCAGGGCGCAGAGCTTGACGCTGCGGGCGCCCCGGAAGCGCATCAGGTCGAGCACCGTGCGCAAGGTGTAGCCGGTGTCGACGATGTCCTCCACGATGAGCACGTCGGCGTCGCGGATCGACAGGTCGATGTCCTTGCGGATGCGCAGCTCGCCCGGCGTGGTCGAGCCCTGGTAGCTCGAGGTCTGGAAGAAATCGACCGCCAGGGTCAGGTCCACCTGCTTGAGCAGGTCGACCAGGAAGAAGACCGAGCCCTTGAGCACGCCGAGCACCACGAAGTGCCGGCTCGCCGCGTAGTCGCGGCGGATCTCGCGCGCCAGCTCGCCGATGCGGCGCTCGAGATCGGCCTGGGGGATGAGCACGTCAGGGATTGGCGTTCGCTTTTGGCCGTTCATAGCTTAGAATCGATAAGTCGAGAGAACCCGGATTCCGGCGGGCGCCCTCCGGGCTGCCCGCTCGGGATCCTACTTCGGGATCGAGACCATGTCTGTCGAGGAGCTCAACCGCGTCCACCGCCGCTACATCCAGGTCTCCAACAGCTTCAAGTCCGCCTGGACCTTCCACCAGTTCATCCAGGGTCTGCGCAAGGTCTTCATCGAGGACGGGCCTCCCGACTACGCCGCCGACTTCCAGACCGTCTACAACGAGCTCAAGGAGGTCTCGAAGAACCTCTCCGAGGTCACCGTAGACCACGCCAGGGGGCAGCTCGACGCCGTGGAGGAAGGCCTCACGCCCCTCGTGGAAGCGCTGTTGGCCGCCGACGAGCGGGTCTCCCCCGGGCTCCTGCGGCAGTTCTTCCAGCGGGTGAAGAACTACGACGACAACATCCTTTCCCAGTTGGTGAAGTTCTACCTCTACTTCCGCGGCGACGGCGGCTGGAACGCCGACCGCCTCGACAAGGCCGACTACCTGTCGACCAAGGTGTGCGAAGAGTATCAGGATTCCGGCGACGCCTTCGTGCTGCGCGACCGCACCCACGTGCGCGAGATGGCCCAGGGCTTCTGGGCCGCTCTCGGCAGCGAGGCGGAGGGCGAAGAAGAGGTCAAGGACTTGGTGCGGGCGCTCGAGGCGATGCGCCGCGAGATCGCCGAATCGGCCTCGATCGACCAGCTCCACGATCACCAGCTCGTGCAGCGCTACCGCGAGCTCAAGCACGGCCTGGGCGACCGCTTCTTCCAGCCGCAGGTGCTCGCGGCGATCGTCGAGACCAACCTGGTGCTCAAGAACCACGTCCAGAAGCTCTACCGCCGCGACGAGGAGCGCATCATCGCCGAGTACCAGCAGGTCTTCGACCTCGAGCGCGAGACCCCGGTCGACGTCGACCTGCGCGGTGAGCTGGCCGATTTCCGCGAGGCCGTCGAGCGCTTCGAGCAGCAGCTCCAGGGCGGCGAGAACGTGCGGCTCCACGACGTGGCGGCGTTGCGCGAGCGGGTGCGGGTGCTGCTGCCCCGCCTGCAGCCCGGCGAGGTGGCGGCGCCCGAGCCGACCCCGCCGCCGCCGGAGGTGCGCGAGCTCCTCGCCGACCTCGCCGCGGCCGCCGGGCCGCCGGAGGCCGCCGCCGAACCGGAGGAGGAGTACGTGGCCGAGCAGCTCAGCGCCGTGATCGCGGTGCTCGACGACACCAACCGCTCGCTCGACCCGCGCAAGGCCGTGTTGCAGCCCGAGGTCTTCGCGCTCGGCATCGAGGCCCGCGAGGTCGTCGCCTACCGCCGGCTCTTCGGCCAGGGCGAGTGCGACCGGCAGCGCGAGAAGCTCATCCTGCGCGGCGCCGCCGTGCGGGCGCGGATCGAGGAGGACGTCGACCGCATCCGCAGCATCCTCGACGACTCCTCCGTCTCCCGCGACACGCCGGCCTTCGTGGCGGCCCGCAAGACGGTGCGCTACGCCGACCTGGTGCTGCGCCGCCTCGAACACCTGATCGAGGTCGCCGTGCTCGACGCCGACGCCGCCGAAGCGCGCTCGCTGCAGCGGCTCAAGATGAAGCTGCGGCGTTCCCACGCCGGCCTCTGGCTGCTCGTCCACAAGGACTGACCAGGGATCGGGGAGTTTTTCCCCGCCCAAAAACAAGGAATCCCGCCGTCGCGGCGGGATTCATATCAGAATCACCCATCCATGTATGGATCGCGGCGAGGGCGAGGATCTATTAGTGGACGGCGATCCTCCGCGGCTTGACCTCTTCCGTTTTCGGGACCGTGAGGTGAAGCACGCCGTCTTTGAAGGTGGCTTTAACCTTCTCGGAGTCGACCCTGTTGGGTAACGTGAAAGAGCGGAAAAACGAACCGTATTGCCGCTCTATGCGATGAGAATCGTCCTTCTTCGCGGTTTCGTCGAAGCTGCCGAGCGCCCGCTGAAAGAACCGGTCGACGAAGTCCTGAGCGGTCGGTTCGGTTCTCGGGTTCCAGCGTGTCAGGTGCACCTCGTAGCTCCCTTCTTCGGCGTCGTGATCTCGGGCTGCGAGCCAGCGCGTCGGCTGACCCTGCCGCCTCTTTGTTGAAGCAAGAGCGGTGCCAATCGAGGGGCGCCCGTAAACCAGGCCGCCTCGCCGCCTCGCGGCCTCGCGACCGCCTGTGAGGCCGCCGCGGCGGTGAAATTTTCACTGGCCGATGTAGAACTTTCACCGCGGTCCCTCACGCCGTGCGCTGACGCGCCGGGCTCAGTGCCCAGCCGAGGCAGAAGCCGAGGAGGGCGGCGACGGCCGCCGAGCGTCCAGGGTTCTCGCGCACGACCTTCTCGGTGGCCGCGGCCATCCGGTCGCAACCCTCGCGGGCGTGCGCGGCCTTCTCGCGCGCCGCGTCGGAGAGCTGGCGCGCCTTCTCGTGGAGCACGCCGTCCGTCTTGCGCAGGCCTTTCGCGGCCGCCGACACCCTCTCTTTCGCCGAGTCCAGCCTGGCGTTGACCGCCTGCCGGGTCTTCTCGATGCCTTCCTTGGCAGACTTCTCCACTTGCGCGATCCTGTTCACTGTTGCCGTCTTCATGATGGTTCCTTTCTTGGGTTGTGTCGTGTTTGGGGTTCTTGGATTCTTCGTTCGAGGAAGGCGCGGGCCAGGCCCAGGAGGTCGCGCTCTCCTCACCAGGCCGAGCAGACGGTGCTCGGCGTCCTCCACGGGCACGTGCCGCAGGTGGTTTCAGTCCATCAGGCAGGTCGCCGGTCCCGCTTCCTGCCTTCAAGGACATCAAGAAGCGTGCCAGGCGTGTGCTTGGCACGCCGGGGAGGCAGGATCACCCTCCAGGGCACGGAGCTCCCTGGCCCGCCTGTAGGGATTACAGGCCGCGTGTAATGCGCGCCCCGCTTCGCAGCCTCGCCGCGAGCGCCAGCGCCCCGAGGACGCCGGCGCGCTTGCCGAGGGCCGGCGGCACGATGTAGGCGTCGATTTCGTCGACGACGGCCGGCGACCGGACGTAGCCGTTGAGCCGTTCCCGCGTCCGCCGGCGGATCTTGGGGTAGAGCTGCGCCCTCTCCATGACGCCGCCGCCGAGGACCACGCGCTGCGGCGACAGGACCACCGTGAGGTTGACGGCGGCCGCCGCCAGGTACTCGGCTTCGAGGTCCCAGGCGGGATGGTCGTCGGGCAGCTCGTGGGCCGCTCGGCCCCAGCGCGCCGCGATCGCCGGCCCCGACGCCAGACCCTCCAGGCAATCGCCGTGGTACGGGCATTGGCCGGCGAAAGGGTCGGCGTCGCGGTCGTGCGGCACGAGCATGTGGCCCATCTCAGGATGGACGAGGCCGTGGAGCAGCTCGCCGTCGACCACTGCGCCGCCGCCGATGCCGGTGCCCACCGTGACGTAGACGAAGGTCGCCAGCCCCCGCGCCGCGCCCCAGCGCCCCTCGGCCAGGGCCGCGCCGTTGACGTCGGTGTCGAAGGCCACCGGCAGCTCGAGGGCGCGCCCCACGATGCCGGCGAGGTCCGTGTGGGCCCAGCCGGGCTTGGGGGTGGACGTCAGGTGGCCCCAGGAGGGGGACTCGCGGTCTAGGTCCACGGGTCCGAACGAGGCGATGCCCACGGCGTCGAGCCGGCCGTGCTCCCGGCCTTGCCGGCGGAAGAAGTCGATCACGCGGCCGAGGGTCTCCTCGGGCGTGGTGGTGGGAAAGCGCGCCTCGGCGCGCAGGTCGTCGGGTCCGCTGCCGACGGCGCAGACGAACTTGGTGCCGCCCGCTTCGATGCCCGCGTAGAGAGGGCCCATCTCGCGTCCTCGTCTCGACTCGGCCTCGGCTTCCCCTTCCGCGCTGCGATGGTACTCCGTCGAGGCCGGCGGCGGACGCGGGCGTGCATGGCGTCACACGACACTGCGGGTGGTCGGTCGGGGACCGATCCCGATGGTGAAGGTGGGAGGGAGGGAGTGGTCCGGGTCGCCGGACCATCCTACGTGACGGCCCACGGCCAGTGGAGCTCCCGGCTGGCCCGGCCATAGCCGGCAGGGACGCTGACTCACCCCGCTCATAGATGGCCTTGATCGGGACGCTGCCGGCCAGCGTCCACGGAAGAAGTGTCCCCCGCCCGCATGAGATCGACCGCCTTCGTCACTATGTGAGTCGATTCTTACTCCCAATACGCCCCAATCCCGCCTTGACCCGCCTGCGCCGACCCGCCGAACGAGAGCTGGCCGACGTCCGGCGACGGCGCTCGCGTCCCGCCTCTCCCGCCTCTCCCGCCGCTCCCGTCCGGTAGGCCGTAACGCCATCATGCCGTTTGTTTTCAGAGACTTGGACGCGCTCGAGCGCTTGCTCCACGGTTTCCGGGATTTCGACTTGACGGCGACAGACCCTGTACCCGTCAAGCGGACATTTCCGGGGCCGCGGTGCAGACCCCTAAAATCCCTCTCCCAGATTCCATCGAACCGCTGCAAGCCCCACAACGGTTCGACGTGGATTTCCAAAGTCGCGGAGCAAGCCCTGAAATGCTATTCTCTCAATTGACAGAACAGCGGAGCAAGCCTTGCTCCGCTGTTCTGAAACCCCGGGGAGAGCGGTGCAAGCAGTACACCGCGTCCGCGGGAATCGGGGAAGACATTTACGGGCTCTTCCCGGGCTTCCCTATGGGGTCGGAAGCCCTTTTACGACCGTGCGAAGAGCTCGCGAGGGCGGTTGAGGGGTCCCCTCGGGCGTGGTGGTGGGAAAGCGCGCCTCGGCGCGCAGGTCGTCGGGTCCGCTGCCGACGGCGCAGACGAACTTGGTGCCGCCCGCTTCGATGCCCGCGTAGAGAGGGCCCCATCTCGCGTCCTCGCTGGGTTGGTCCGGCCCGTCGCCGTGAGATGGTACCGCTTCAACCCCCGGCCTGGTCGCCCCGGCGCGCGGCGGCCAGCGCGGCGACGGCGTCGCTGCGGGCCATCTCCTCCAGCCGCTCCTCGCACTGCTCGAGGCGCCGGCGGAGCTCGCGGGCCTCCGCGATGCCGAAGCCGTAGATGCGGATCACGTCCTTGGAGACCTTGAGCGGCGGTCGCGGGCGGCCGGAGCGCCGGACGCGGCGTCGCCCGGGCGGGAAGAGCGCTCCGAAATATTGGCCGGGCAGCAGGCCGAGGGCCTCGAGCAGGGGCTCGAGGTGCCGTACCTTGAGGTCAATGTGGCCGTTCAGGAGCTGCGACAGGTAGCCGCGGGAGAAGCCCACGCGGTCCTCGACGTCCCGCTGCAGGAGGTCGGAGTCCTCGATCAGGTCGCGAACGCAGGCCAGGGCCCTCCGGGTCTCGGCCAGGGCCTGACGGGCGATGTCGGTCGGACGGTTCATGGCGTCTCCTCCGGAGTATCTCTTGCAAGGCGCCGTGATTCTCTGCATAGCAGAGATCGATTGCAAGCGTCGCGGAGGGGAGCGTCTCTGGCGGCTCGCCCTTGACGTCCTCCACGAAGTTCGGCACAATGCTTACCGAGCGGTAAGTCAAGACCACATCCGACGGCCCGGTCGAGACGCTAGCAGCGACAGATCCTCAGCAGATTAGCTTTCAGCGTCGTGACGATCGACGCGTGAGAACTTACCGGCCGGTAAGTCAGCCGAACGGAGACCCAGCAGCAGTGCCCACGAGCCCGACCACTCTCTTCGCGGACGAACGCGCTGGCAGCATCTACCGCACGGCGGCCCGCATCATCTATACAAAGGGCTTCGAGGCGGCCTCGATGAGCGAGATCGCGAAGGCCGTGGACCTCACCAAGGCGGGGCTCTACTACTACGTCAAGGGCAAGGGCGAGCTGCTCTTCGCGATCATGAGCTTCGCGATGGACCTCCTCGATCGCGAGGTGATCGCTCCGGCGCAGCGGATCGGCGATCCCGGCGAGCGCCTGCGGGCCATCGTCGAGGAGCACTCGCGTCTGCTCACCTACGACGAGGGGGCGCTGGTGATCCTGATGGACGAGGTGGGCAGCCTTTCCCCGGAACACCGGAGCCGGATCACCGAGCGCAAGCGGAGCTACTTCGAGTTCGTGCGCGACACCCTGGACGAGCTGGCGGCGGCCGGGCGGCTGCACGCGGTCGACACCACGGTGGCCGCCTTCAGCCTCCTCGGCATGGTCATGTGGCTGGCGCGCTGGTACGCGCCGGGAGGCCGGCTGGCGGCCCGCGAGGTGGTGCGCGACATCACCGAGATCGCCCTGCGCGGGGTGCTCCGCGAGGGGCGCCCTGAGGCGGTGTCCGCCGCCTCGTCCGCGGTTTACAGCGAGGAAGTCTTGAGCTGATTCGTTACCCCAGAAAGGAGATACCGGCATGGGCAGCAAGTCGATCGACGCCACCGAGCAGGAGGCGATGCAGGTCGCCGAGGCCTCGCGGCAGAAGGAATGGGAACGCCCCAGCTTCATGCGCGAGTTGTTCCTCGGCAACTTCCGGCTCGATCTCATCCATCCCTTTCCCCTCGAGCAGGAGGAGCGGCCCGAGTTCGTGGCGTTCTACCGCGCCTTCAGGGAATTCGTGCGCGACCACGTGGACTCCGAGGCGATCGACGCCACCGGCGAGTACCCGGAGGACGTGGTCGACGGCCTGCGCAAGCTCGGCGCCTTCGGCATGAAGATCCCCAAGGAGTACGGGGGGCTCGGCTTCAGCCAGATCGAGTACGGCAAGATCATGGAGTTGCTCGGATCGGTCGACGGCAACCTCACGGCGCTGCTCTCGGCCCACCAGTCGATCGGCGTGCCGCAGCCGCTCAAGCTCTTCGGCACGGCGGCGCAGAAGGAGAAGTACCTGCCGCGCTGCGCCCGCGGCGAGATCTCGGCCTTCGCGCTCACCGAGGCCGGGGTGGGCTCGGATCCGGCGCGCATGGCGACGACCTACGAGGCGACGCCGGAGGGCGACTTCATCTTGAACGGCGAGAAGCTGTGGTGCACCAACGGCACCCTCGCCGAGCTGCTGGTGGTGATGGCGGCCCACGCCGAGACCAAGGCGATCAGCGCCTTCGTGGTCGAGACCGGGTGGGAGGGCGTGAAGGTGGAGCGCCGCTGCCATTTCATGGGCCTCAAGGCCCTGGCCAACGCGGTCCTGAGCTTCAAGGACGTGCGCCTGCCGAGGGAGAACCTGATCGGCGAGGAGGGCCGCGGGCTGAAGATCGCGCTGACCACCTTGAACGACGGCCGGCTGTCGATCCCCAACAGCTCGGTGGGCGCCGCCAAGCGGGCGCTGCAGATCTGCCGCCGGTGGGCCACCGAGCGGGTGCAGTGGGGCAAGCCGATCGGCAAGCACGAGGCCATCGCCCACAAGCTCGCCGACATGGCCGCCCACGTCTACGCCATGGAATCGGTCTCCCGGCTCGCGACCGCGATGTCGGACCACGGCGACGTCGACATCCGGCTCGAGGCCGCCGCCGCCAAGGAGTGGAATACCTGCCGCACCTGGGAGATCGTCGACGATACGATGCAGATCCGCGGCGGCCGCGGCTACGAGACGGCGGCGTCGCTGGCGGCGCGCGGCGAGCAGCCGGTGGCGGTCGAGCGCATGATGCGCGACTACCGCATCAACAAGATCTTCGAGGGCTCGAGCGAGATCATGCACTTGTTCATGGCCCGCGAGGCGGTCGACAAGCACCTCCAGGTCGCCGGGGCGTTGATCGACCCCGGCAAGGGCGCCGCGGAGAAGCTCCAGGCGCTGCCCGAGATCGTCTCGTTCTACGCCGCCTGGTATCCCAGCCGCTGGCTTCCGGGCAAGACCTTCTCGCAGTTCGGCCGCCTCTCGCGCCACGTGCGCTTCGTGGAGCGCAGTTGCCGGCGCCTGGCGCGCGAGGTCTTCCACGGCATGGTGGTGCACCAGGGGCGGCTCCAGCACAAGCAGGTCTTCCTCTTCCGCCTGGTGGACGTGGCCAACGAGCTCTTCGCCATGGCGGCGTCGATCAGCCGGGCGCAGGCGCTCGCCGCGGCCGGCCGTCCCGAGGCGCCGCGCGCCGAGGAGCTGACCGAGCTCTTCTGCCGCGGCGGGCGCCGCAAGGTGCGTCGCCTCTTTTCGGAGCTGTGGTCGAACGACGACGTGCGCAAGTACAAAGTGGCGATGGGCGTGCTCCAGGGCAAGCAGCTTTGGCTCGAGGCGCTGCTCGAGGGGCTCGAGGAGGGCGCCGCCAAGCCGGCGGTCGAGGAGGCTCCGCGGCCGCTGGCGGCGGCCGCGAGCTGACCCGGGCGCCGGTGCGCTAAGCTAGAGGGCCCGCGGACCTTGCGGGCCCCTTACGGTGGAGGCCGACCATGCGCGAGCTCGTTGCGGACATCGAAACCTGGCGGCGCGACGGCAAACACGTGGCGCTCGCCACCGTGGTCAAGACCTGGGGCTCGGCGCCGCGGCCCCTGGGCTCGAAGATGGCCGTCTCCGACGCCGGCGACGTGGCGGGCTCGGTGAGCGGCGGCTGCGTGGAGGGGGCGGTGATCGAGGAGGCGCAGGGCGTGCTCGCCGGCGGCGTCCCCAAGCTGCTGCGCTTCGGGGTCCAGCACGAGGACGCCTGGGCCGTCGGCCTCTCCTGCGGCGGCCAGATCGAGGTCTACGTCGAGCGCCTCGAGGGCGAGGCCTGAGGACGCCATGCGCTCCGAGCTCTATCGGCGGCTCGCGGCCGACCTCGCGCAGGAACGGCTGGTGGCGTTGGCGTCGGTCGTGGAAGGGCCGGCGGCGTGGCGCGGCCGCCAGCTCCTGCTGTGGCCCGACGGCACGGTCGACGGCGAGCTGCGCGAGCTCGCGGAGCAGCTCGGTAAGCCCGCGCGCGAGGCCTTCACGACCTTCCGCGCCCAGCGCCTGGCCGTCGAGCACCAGGGCGAGACGCTCGACGTCTTCCTCGAGGTCCACCCGCCGCGGCCCAAGCTCGTGATCGTCGGCGCGGTGCACGTGGCAATCTCCCTGGTCAGCTTCGCCAAGACGCTCGGCCTGCGCACCTACGTGGTCGATCCGCGCACCGCCTTCGCCACGCCGGAGCGATTCGCCCATGCCGACGAGCTGTTGACCGATTGGCCCGACGAGGCCCTCGCCCGGATCGGCCTCAACGAGTCCACCTACGTGGCGCTGCTCAGTCACGACCTGAAGCTCGACGTGCCCGCGCTGAAGGTGGCGCTGCCGAGCCGGGCGCGTTACGTCGGCGCCCTGGGCTCGGCGAAGACGCACCAGAAGCGTCTCAAGGCCCTCGCCGAGGAAGGAGTGCCGGCCGCGCTCGCGGCGCGGATCCACAACCCGATCGGGCTCGACCTCGGCGGCCGGCGGGCAGAGGAGATGGCGGTGGCGATCCTCGCCGAGATCGTCGCCGTGAGCCACGGCAAGGGAGTGAAGCTGCGGGCGTGACGGCCGCGGGTCCAGCCGTCGCCGGCGTGGTCCTCGCCGCGGGCCGCTCCGAGCGCTTTGCGGGAGCGCCGTCCAAGCTCGTCGCCGAGCTCGCCGGCGAGCCTCTGGTGCGGCGCGTCGTCCTTGCTGCGCTCGGCTCGCGGCTACGGCAGGTTCTGGTGGTGCTCGGCCACGCCGCAGCCGAGGTCCGCCGCGCGCTCGCCGGCCTCGCCGTCGAATGGGTGGACAACCCCGACTACGCGGCGGGGCAGAGCACGTCGGTGCGCGCGGGCATGGCGCGGGTGGCGCCGTCGATGCGGGCGGCGATGGTCCTGCCCGGCGACCAGCCGCTGGTCTCGAGCGCTCTCGTCGACCGGCTGATCGCGGCCTACGTCGAGACCAGTGGGCCGATCGTGCGGCCGTGCGCCGGCGGCCGTCCGGGGACGCCGGTCCTGTGGGACCGCTCGCTCTTCCCCGAGCTCGCCGTTCTCGTCGGGGACGCGGGCGGGCGACAGGTCATGGAGCGTCACGCTGGCGAGGTCCTGGAGGTCGAGATCGAGGATCCCCTGGCGCTGGCCGACGTCGACACGGTCGCGGACCTGCGCCGTCTGGAGGGCGTCGCCGGGGGGTGGCGGAGCGCCCGGCAGCCCGGCAGGCGGCTGCGTCGGGAGCTTGCCGGATCGTGAGCCGGACCTGATAGGATCCCAGCGCTTCTGAGCAGGGCCCGGTGCCTGGGCGGGACCGGGTAGCGCTTCCGTCGAGGCGGGCCATCGGCGCCTTGGGTGGCCTCGTGAGAGGAAAATGGAGAGACTTGGCCAGGATCTGACCTTTGCTTTCCGGTTGCTGCTGCGCCGGCCTGGCGTGACCGTCGTCGCGGTGCTGACGCTGGCGCTGGGCATCGGCGCCAACGTCGCGATGGTGAGCTTCGCCGGAGCGATTCTCTTCCCGGCGTTGCCCTACGACGAGCCGGACCGCTTGGTGGTGCTGGAGCGATGGAGCGAGCGTCCCGGGTCTGAGTACCGCGCCATCTCCTTTCCGGCGCTGGTCGACTGGAGAGAACGCAATCGCGTGTGCTCTCATTTCGCTTTCTTCCTCCAAGACCACCAGAACCTGACGGGCGATGGCGGTGACCCCGAGCGGCTCGAGAGCCAGCTCGTTTCCGCCAATCTTCTTGCGACTCTGGGAATCGAGCCCGTTCTTGGCCGTGGATTCACTCCGGACGAGGACCGGCGTGGGGGCGAACGAACCGTTCTGCTCTCCTACCAGCTCTGGCAACGCCGGTTCGGCGGCGACCGGGCCGTTCTCCACCATTCCGTGCATCTCGACGACCAAGAGTACGCCGTCATCGGCGTATTGCCCCCCGGGTTGAGCGCCGAGAGGTTGGGGCCTTACTCGCGTCTGGGCGATATCTGGTTGCCGGCGGGTCTCTTCCACGACGATCTTGCCGTCGACGATCGCAAAATCCAGTACGACATGGGAGTCGTCTGCCGCCTAGAGCCGGGTCTCGACACCGAGGCGGCCAGCGCGGACATGGCGAGGATTACCCACGACCTGGCCCAGGAGTATCCCTCAACCGATACCAACAAAAAAACGGAGGTGGTTCCGTTACTGGAACATCTGGTGGGAACACACCGGCCGATGATCCTGGCTTTAGTCGCGGCGGTGGGTTTCGTGCTGTTGATCGCGTGCGCCAACCTGATCCACTTGTTCCTCACCCGCTTCGTGGCCCGGCAACAAGAATTCGCCGTCCGGCTGGCCTTGGGCGCCGGCCGCAGGCGCCTCGTTCTCCAGGCCATGACCGAGTCGTTGGCACTGGCGCTTGTGGGCGGTATGATCGGCTTGATTCTGGCTTCCTTCCTGGTCAGAGCGTTGCCCGCCGTCGTGACGGACGTTCCCCATACCGAGCAGGCGAGCATCTCTCCCCTCGTCATGCTCTACACGATCGTGCTCAGTCTCGCGGTGACTCTTATCGTCGGTCTCGCCCCCTCGGTGCAGACCCTCTCGCCCTCCTGGCATCAGCTCGTGACCGGCGCACTCGGCTCCCGCTCATTGCCGGCGCACCGGCGCCTACGCCAGGCACTCATAGTCGGCGAGGTCGCCCTGGCCATCGTGCTGCTGGCGGGTACCGCCCTGTCTCTCGCTACCTTTCTCAATCTGCGCGACCAGGACCTGGGCTTTTCCACCGACCGCGTGCTGTCGCTCGAGGTGGCGCTGCCGGCGTCGAGGTACCGAGAAGACGCCGAGTGGACGAAGTTCTTCGACGAGGCTCTCAACCAGGCCAGCACCTTGCCCGCGGTCGAAGCGGCCGCGGTGATGAACGTCCTGCCGATGTCGCCGGACTTCCCGGTGGCGCCCGCTGTGGCCGGCGACCGTCCGGTCCCTCCTAGGGACAAGAGGGGAATCGCGTCTTATTTCACCGTAAGTTCCGACTTCTTTCGCGTCCTCGGCATTCCGGTGGTCGATGGACGCGCCTTTACCACTCAGGACGACGACCGGCAGGAGGCCGCGCGGGTCATCGTGATCAGCGAAGGTCTGGCGCGTACTTTCTGGCCTGATCGTACGGCGGTCGGCCAGAAGGTCGGCTTCGAGTTCACGGGAGGGACGATGGACAAGCCAGAGGTAAGCTGGCGCGAGGTCGTCGGCGTGGTCGGCGACGCCCGCCTTCACGACCTCCGCGCCGCACCAAGCAGCGCGGTGTATGTCCCCTACACTCAGCGACCCATATGGGTCGACGGCACGTCCCCTGCGATGGTCCTGGTACTCAAGACGGCCGTCGAGCCCACCAGTCTGGCGAGCGCAGTTCGCTCGGAGATTCTGAAGATCGACTCCGATCAGCCGGTCCACGGCATCAGTACCTTCCAGGAGATCGTCGCTGACAAGCTGCAGCAGGCGAAGACGGTCCTCGTCTTGTTCACTGCCTTTGCCGGCTTGGCGCTGATCCTGGCCGTGGTCGGCATCTACGGGGTGGTCTCGTATATGGTGGCGGCCAGGACCCGGGACCTCGGAATCCGGATCGCACTAGGCGCGAGGCCCTCACAGGTGATCAAGGGCCTCGTGCTGCGGAATCTCGTTCTCGTCCTGCTCGGCATTGGCATCGGGTGGATCCTGGCTGCCTTCCTCGCACGCCTGATGGCGAGCCAGCTCTACGGAGTGGATCCCCTCGATTCGGTCGTCTTCCTGGGCTGCGGGAGCTTGATCGCCACGGTGGTTCTGGCGGCGACGCTCGTCCCGGCTTTCCAGGCCTCCCGGGTCGACCCGGTGCGATCCCTGCACTACGAATAGCGATTTGGCATATTCTGTGGTGCCCGCCTGAATCTTCGCCTCCGAGCGAACGATTTCGGGCTCTCGCGCGTCTAATAGGGCAGAGGGACCACCGAGCACAGCTACCGATGAGGCCGCGCTATCCCGACGTCCGAATACGGCTGCACAGCCGCAATCCCTTCGCGCTGGTGAGCGCGGTGCGGCAGGGCTTGCGCCGATCGCACGTGGACGGCCGGGAGATCGACCGTTTCACGGAAGAGGCTCTTCGGGTCGAGGAGCCACAGCGGATGCGGGAGATCTGCTCGGCCTGGGCTGCCATCGAAATCGCCTCCCAGGCCCTCCGATGAGACCGGGGCTCACGGGCCGAGCGTCACGCAGACTCCCAGTCTCCCCAAGTCTCCACTTGACGGCGGCGGATGACTTGAGCTATAGTGGTGAACTTGAGAGGGCAAGTGGTGCTGATCCGCCAACTCAGGCCAAGAAGTCACTGGAGGTCGCCATGCTTTTAGGGCAATCGCAGCAATCAACGGACTACAGCGGCTCGCTGATCTTCCTCCGGGAGCCCGCGTGGTCAGAGACTATGATCCGGAGACATTCAGGGGTCCCAGTATTCGTGTCGGAGCCTCAGACGTCGGCTATGCCGCTACAAGAAGGCCGAGAGCCTGCGATTTCCCTCCGGGAACATCCCGAGCTGCTCAGGCTACTCGGCGACGAGCGATTCCGCCAAGAGCTGAAGGCCAAGCCTGTGGAGGTCCTGAAGAAGTTCGGGGTCCGCCTTGAAGGCGATGAGGTGCCCCAGACGGTCGAGCTTCCTATGCCGCCGAAGCTCTCGGACATCATTTGGGCCGGCCTCTTCTGAGTTTCTTCTTGCGGCGCGTCGTCTCTCGCCGCTGCTATCCGAGCCCGGTAGTGAGCCGGCAGTGGCTCTCTCTGCGCCGACACGCGGTCCGTCGTGCCAGCGGCGTTGGGTATTGGCCCGCCCCGCTTGCGGCTCTCGTTTCGACCTCTACCGCGTGCATAGCCCATTCGTGTGTGACCCGCTTGTAGGACCGATCGCTCGATGCCACGTTACAAGAGAGCCTCCTTCACCTTTTTTACGATAGAGGCCGACGAGCTTTACGATGTCAGGTCTCTGCTCCAGGGACGCTACGAGATCAGCGAAGTTACAAAGCTCTTCGCGATCTCTCCGCTCACCGCCGCCAAGCATGCGATCCCACCCAGGGATCTGGAGCTCCTCCTGAAGATCCCAAATGACCGCTGGAGCACAGAGGGGGATCTCCTCCGTCTCGGTGCCAATGAAGACCAACTCAAGGAGATGGCTCGCCGTGGACTCCTGGTGAGCGATGAGCACGACGCCGACCTATCAGAGTTGAACCGCCGCGCCACGGTGCTCGACTCGAAGAAGTGGCACCCATACGCCGCACTCTACCACTTCTTGACGCGCAGCAGCGAATACCAGTGGCCGTTCTCTTACGGATTGGCTGAAGCGGAAGCCGAAGCCAGGGCACAGCGCTTCGTGGCCAAGCACGGTGCTCCTCCGGATCCGTTTCACGCACTACCCGGCGCTCCGCGAATCGACCTTCCACTGATCGAAAAAACAGGAGAGCTTTATGAGCTTTTGAAGCGCCGGAGGACGATGCGAGCGTTCGACGCCACGAGAATGATGAGCGCCGACGACCTCTCGACGTTACTCTACTACACGTATGGCTGTCATGGGTACGTCCACATCTCGCCCGAAGTTGTCTTGCTTCACCGTACGAGCCCCTCTGGGGGCTCGCGCCATCCCGTGGAAGTCTACCCGTTGATCCTGCGCGTAGAGGGCGTTGCGCCCGGGGTTTACCATTACAACATGGGCGATCATGCGCTGGAGCGGATACGAGGGCATGGTCTTGAAGAAGCTCAGGAGCTGGCAGTCGAGCTCGGGGGCGGCCAGGAGCACCTGCGGTCGGCCCACGTGATTTTCATCATGACGGCCAGATTTTTTAGAAACTTCTGGAAGTATCAACGCACGAGTAAATCCTACGGGGTTGTGTTGATGGACGTTGCCCATCTCAGCCAGACCCTCTATTTGATAGCTACGGACTTGAACCTCGGGGTTGTTATGTCTGCAGCGATCAATGCTCCACTGATTGACGAGGTTCTCGGTGTGGATGGATACGAGGAGGGCGCCCTTGCACTTTGTGGATGTGGCGTCAGGGTTGCAGAGGGCGAGCCTGACTATGGACTGACTTTTCGGTCCTTCGTTCCACGAAGACCGATCTGAAGTGTTAGGTCCCCAAAGCCTCGAGGCGCCGGGCGGCATCCTGTCTCATGGCCGAATGGTCGCCGTCAACCCATCGCTCCATCAGTCTCTGATAGTACGTCTCAGCTTGCCCAGGGCGCCCCAAAGCCTCATAGAGACGGCCCAATCTCAGCAGAGTGACGTTCCAATCCGCAATGCTCCTCGGCCTTATTGCACAGACGTTGTAACACTCGGAAAAGGCTCGTCCCTGCCGGCGTTCGACCCACAGATTCTCTTCGATAGCTTTCGCAATCTCACCGTTGAGCTCATACGCGAAAGCCAAGCTCTCTCGGGCCTGAAAGGTATCCACCGCCCCTATGGCCTCACGAAATTTGGCAATCGCGGCCGCGTTCCGGCCCTGTGCCGCGAGGATCTCGCCTTCGAGCATTCTCAAATAGCTGATCCACAAACCGATCCGACTTGATTCCGCTTTGCCTTGAATGAGTTGGTGGATTCTCTTCGACTGTTCCAGGAAAGAGCTACGAGCGCTGATCTTTCCAAGTGTCGCTAGAAAGGGGAGCGGAGTGCCGCCGGGCTCCGAAAATTCGTTGGAGAGAAGCGGTTCGGACAGCTGAATGGTCTCTTCGATCGCTACCGCTAGCTCATCGTTGGAAGAACTTTGTTGGAGGGCTGTGATCAAGACCATTCGCGCGCTCAGCATCGAGATCATCCTTCCCTGCTGCTCGGCAAGATCTATGGCCGAACGCGCCAGAGGTATGGCATCGCTTAGCTGCCCTTGAAGAATATGATAATCAGCCTTTGCCATCAAGGTGGGGAGGGGGTCTTCTATATCGTTGATTTTTTCCCAGGCGGCAGTGAAGTTGCCTTGAAGCAGGTAGACGTCCGCCATGCCGTCAGCGATGTCGTGTGTTTTGAATATGGAGAAAGCCTCGTCGTAGTGCCCCAGCGCGACCTCGCACTGGCCGAGGGGTATAGATATATTGAGTTGACGCTGAGGCTCAGTGAGAGCGGACGCCATCCTCAGCACGCGCTCCGCCTCGGTGAATTCGTTCAAGTAAAGCCAATATACAAGACCGAGGTTTTGATAGCCTATCAGGTTGTCCGGATAGAGCGTGGTCATGAGCCTCCAGGCACGAACCATGTCTTCCGGGGTGCCGCGAAGATTGGCCATCCAGCCTTCCAGATAGAGCTCTTCCGATCCGGTAAGACGATCCGCGTACTTCAGGGCCTCATCGAAATGTCGGATTGCCTTCTCGTTTTGCTGAAGCGCGCGGTAGACTGTTCCCAGCTTGGCGTGCGCCATGGCAAACTGAGGATCCCTCTCCAACGCTCGCGTCAGGAACAAGATGCCTTCTTGAGAATTGCCCTGGGCAGCGGCGTTCCAGCCTAGCGAATACATCTTGAGCGCTTCGAGGTCGTGGGTGGTGACTTTTGCCAGAGGCACGCTGTCCTTCTCGATCGCCGCCGCCGACTCACCGAGCTCGGTGCGCAGCTCACGCACGATCCGCTGCAATACACGGAGGATGTCTCCTTGCGTGGCCGCGGCGTCGCCGGCCGTGAAGATCCGACGCTGATTCTGAGGATCGATGATCTCGGCGCTCAAGGAGTAGTTGGGTCCAACTTTCACGATGCTGCCCATGACGAGCCATTGCGCTCCTTCCCGCTGCGAGATCTCGGCACCGAGCTGCACGTCGATTGGCGACGCGGGCTCGCGTTTCATGCGTTCGAGCGTCGCCTGCATCTGGCCTTCCGGCAGGACCTCGATGAATCGCGACTGCTCGAGACCGGTGCGGAACGCGACGTCAAGCGAGTCGTCGAGCAGAGGGTCGTTGGTCCGGTTCTGAAAGTCGCCGAGGACGACCCTGACCCTTTCCACTGGCGAAGCCGGGCCGAGACGGTCCCGGCTGCCCAGGAAGTAGGCGCCGACGAGCGCCAGCACGACGATCGCCGCCAGGCCCACCCAGTAGCGCCGCAAGCGCGGGTGGCTCATCGTCGTCGACAGCCTCCATTCCCCGTCGGGCGCGCTGAGCCCCTGGCTCGAAGAACCCGCGGACGCCGCGATCGAGCCGGAGGAGAGGTGGCCGCCGATCCACGCCAGGTCCGCGGCGACCTCCTTGGCCGATTGCGGCCGCTCCTCGGGCGCTTTCTCGAGCAGCCGGTCGATCAGGTCCGAGAGCTCCTGGGGGACGGCCGGGTTGATCTCGCGGGCCGGCGGCTGCTGGTGGACGATAATCTGCTTGAGCGTGGCCAGCGTGTTCTGGGCCTTGAACGGCGAGTGTCCGGTGAGCGCTTCGTAGAGCAGCACGCCGAAGGCGAAGAGATCGGAGCGCTCGTCGACCTTGTCGCCGCCCACGTACTCGGGCGACATCGAGCGGCTGGTGCCGACCAGTTGCCCCTTGCCGGTCAGCGAGCTGTCGAGCTCGTTGCTGATCAGCGGCCGCGCGAGGCCGAAGTCGAGGATCTTGGCGTGCCCCTCGGGCGTGACGATGATGTTCTCGGTCTTGAGGTCGCGGTGCAGGATGTTCTTCTCGTGGGCCGCCGCCAGCCCCTCGGCGATCTCCTGGGCCAGGCGCGCCGTCCGCAGGGGATCGAGAGGGCCGTCCGTGGTCATGCTCTGGAGCGTCCTGCCGTCGACGTACTCCATGACGATGCAATCGCTGTCCTCGTCGCGGAAGATGTCGTAGACGTGGACGATCGAGGAGTGGTTGAGCGCGGCCGTGGCCCGCGCCTCGCGCAGGAAACGCTGGCGGTTCTCGTCGGTGTCCTCCTTGCCCGGTCGGATCCGCTTGATGGCGACCCAGCGCTCGAGACGGTCGTCGTAGGCCTTGAAGACCTCGCCCATACCGCCCGTGCCGAGCCGTTCGCTGATCTTGTACGGCCCGATCCTGCCCTTCATGCGCAGGATTATAAGGCGCCAACCCGCGGTGTCGACCCTCGAGCTGTCACGGACCTCGGGGCCGGCGTCTCCGACCGCCACGGATCGCCGCTCGCGGAGGGTGATCCGAGCTGGGGGTTGCTCTCCAGCAAGAGGGATCTCTGAGCGGTAGAGAGATCTCCCGGCCGGGAACCGACCGATTCCCGGATCTTCATGGTAGATTTGCCAGCCGCATGAACCCTGACCATCCCATCGCGAGGGCCATGAGCTTGCCGTCGGGCGCCCGCTTCCGGCGCTGCGTGCTGCGGCTGCGCCCGGCCGGCCCTGCGACGGCCCTGGTCGAGGCTTGCCGCCGCCACGGCGTCGAGGTGGTCGCCGTCGACGGTGGCGACGCCGAGGCGGTGGCGACGTTCGAGGGCCAGGCGCGGGAAGCGGGCCTCGCGGTGCTGCGGCGGCCGGCGGCCGGCGACGGCGTCGAGGCCACGGTAGGGGCCACGGTGGCCGCGCCGGCCGACCTCGACGCGCCCGACGCCTGGTGCTGGGTCAAGATGTCCGAGCCCTCCGACGAGGCGCTGCGCCAGGCCTTCCTCGACCCCGGCTCGCGCATCCGCCGACAGGGCGACCCCGAGCCCGAGCGCCGGGTGGAGCTGGTGGCCATGGCCTGGCAAAGCGGCGGCTTCCTGGGCGAGCTGGCGATCCACCTGAACGCCCACCTCAACGTGCTCGTCGGCGGCCGCGGCACCGGCAAGTCGACGATCCTCGAAAGCCTGCGCTACGTGCTCGAGCGCGAGCCGCTCGGCGACGAGGCCCGCCGCACCCACGACGGCATCGTGAAGAGCGTGCTGAGGAGCGGCACGAAGATCTCGCTGCTGGTGCGCTCGCGCCATCCCGCCGAGCGCGAGTACGTGGTCGAGCGGACCCTGCCGAACCCCCCACTCGTGCGCTCGCGCGAGGGCGAGATCCTCGACCTGACGCCGGCGGACGTGGTGCCGCGGATCGAGATCTACGGCCAGCACGAGATCGCCGAGCTGGTGCGCAGCCCGCAGAAGCTCACGCGCTTGTTCGAGCGCTTCACCGCCCGCGACGCGGCCGCCGCCGAACGCCGCGGCGAGTTGGGCCGCGAGCTCGAGCGCACGCGCCGCGAGATCCTTGACGGCGAGCGCGAGCTGGCCGGGATCGGGGACCGCCTGGCGGCCCTCCCGGCCCTCGAGGAGACGCTGCGACGCTTCCAGGAGGCAGGCCTCGAAGAGAAGCTCCGCGACCGCAGCCTGCTGGTGCGCGAGGAGCAGATCCTGAGGACGGCCGACGCGCGCCTGGCGCCCTTGCGCCGTGCCCTCGAAGCCCTGCGGCGCGAGCTGCCGGTCGACCGCGCCTTCCTCGTTGCCGGCGCCGGCGAGCCGCTCCCCGGCCACGAGATCCTGGCGGCGGCCGATCCGGTGCTGGCGGCTCTCGACGGACGCGCCTCGGCGCTCGCCGGCGAGCTCGCGGCGGCGCTCGCCGAGGCCGAGCACGGCCTCCAGCGAGTGCGCGGCCGCTGGGAGGGGCGCCGGTCGGCCGTGCAGGAGGCCTACGAGGCCACCCTGCGCGAGCTGCAGGCCGCGCAGGTCGACGGCGAGGAGTTCATCCGCCTGCGCCAGCAGATCGAGCAGCTCCGCCCGCTCAAGGAGCGCGAGGCGGCGTTGCGCCAGGTTCTCGCGGCCCGGCAGGGTGAGCGCCAGCGCCTGCTGGCCGAGTGGGAAGACGCCAAGGCGGCGAGCTTCCGCGAGCTCGGGCGGGCGGCCGAGCGGGTCAACGGCGAGCTCGCTGGCCGCGTGCGCGTGCGCCTGGAGCACGCCGGCCACCGCGAGCCCCTCTTCGAGCTGCTGCGCGAGCGGGTGGGCGGCCGCCTTTCGGAGGCGATCGAGGCGCTGCGCCGCCGCGAGATCCTGTCGCTGGAGGAGCTGGTGGCCGCCTGCCGGAGCGGCCGCGAGGCCCTGATCGAGCGCTTCGAGATCCCGCCCGCCCAGGCCGAGCGCCTGTGCCAGGCGTCCCTGGCGACGTTGATGGAGATCGAGGAGCTCGACCTCGAGCCGACGACCGGAATCGAGCTCAACGTCGGCGGTTGGAGCGAGGCGGAGCTGCCCGCCGTCTGGCAGCCCCTCGACCAGTTGTCGACGGGCCAGAAAGCGACCGCCGTGCTGCTGCTCCTGCTCCTCGAATCCGACGCGCCGCTGGTGGTCGACCAGCCCGAGGACGACCTCGACAACCGCTTCATCGCCGAGGCCGTGGTGCCCAAGATCCGCGCCGAGAAGCGCCGCCGCCAGCTCGTCTTCGCGACCCACAACGCCAACATCCCGGTGATCGGCGACGCCGAGCTCATCCTCGGCCTGGCGGCGTCGGGCGAGGCGGGGCGCGGGCGGGCGCGGATCGCCCCCGAGCACATGGGATCGATCGACGCGCGGCCGATCCGCGAGCTGGTGGAGGAGGTGCTCGAAGGGGGCCGCAACGCCTTCGAGACGCGGCGCCGCAAGTACGGCTTCTAGGGCCGGCGGCGCGCCGGCGTCTGATAGGGTAGGTCGTCCGTGGCCGGACGCGCCCCGCCGGCGCCCGAGCTCGATTGACCCTCCATGCTGCCGCGTATCCAGTTCTACGCCGTCGTGGTGATTCCCGGTGCGGTGCTGATGGCCCTCGAGATCGTCTCGAGCCGGGTGCTGGCTCCCCAGTTCGGCAACAGCGTCTACGTCTGGGGCTCGATCATCGGCGTCTTCCTCGCCGCCATGTCGATCGGCTACGTGTGGGGAGGACGGCTGGCCGACGCGCGCCCGCGCCTGGCCGACCTCGGCCTGTTGCTGATCGCCGCGGCCGGCGCCCAGGCGCTGGTGCTGCTCGCCGCCCGCCCGGTGGTCGACGTGCTCGGCGAGTGGACCGCAGGCGCCCCCTGGGGCACACTCGTGGCCACCTCGGTCCTCTTCGGGCCGCCGACCCTGCTGCTGGCCACAGTGGCGCCTTACGTGGTGAGGCTGGCCGCGCGCGACCTGAAGCTGCTCGGCGGCACCGCCGGCCACCTCTACGCGATTTCGACGGGAGGAAGCCTTCTCGGCACCCTGGGCGCCACCTTCGCGCTCATCCCTTACCTCGCGCTCGATGCCATCCTGCGGCTGTTGCTGCTGCTGACGTTGGCCGCCGGCGCCAGCGCCGTGGGGACGGCCTGGCGCGAGCACCGCCTCGCCGCGGCGCTGGCGGCGAGCCTCGCGGTGCTCGCGCTGACGGGCCCTCTGCTGCCCGGCGGGCCGCGCGACGTCCTCGCCGAACGCCTCACGCCGTACCAGACCTTGCTCATCACCCAGCGCGACGGCGTGCGCTGGATGACCAGCGACGGCACCCTCCACGCCGCGGTCGACGTCGCCACCGGCGAGCCGTGGCTGCTCTACCCCCGGGCCGCGGCGGGAGTGGTGCTCTTCGTGCCCGAAATAGAAGACGTCCTGGTGCTGGGCATGGGAGGCGGCAGCTTCGGCTCCTACATGCGCTCCCGGCTGCCCGAGCTGCGCGTCGACTACGTGGACATCGATCCGGCAGTGCCGGAGCTCGCCCGCCGGCTGATGTACTTCCGCGACGACCCCTTCTCCACCGTACGCGTCGACGACGCGCGCCGGTTCCTGCGCAGGAGCTCGCGCCGCTGGGACGTCATCTACACCGATACCTACATCGGCCACTCCATCCCCTTCCACCTGTCGACCGTCGAGTTCTTCCGCGAGGTCGAAGCGCACCTGCGGCCCGACGGAGCCTTCGGCGTCAACCTCGTCGCCGCGCCGGAGACGCCGTTCGGCGGCGCTTTCCTGCGCAGCGTGCGCGCGGTCTTCCCCCACACCTACCTCTTCAACGTGCCGGGCGGTAACTACTTCCTGGTGGCGACCAACGGCGCGGAGCGCTGGACCGACGACCAGCTCGGCGACCGCGCCCGACAGCTCGCGGAGCGTTGGACGTTCGATCCTTCCCTGGTGGAGATCGCCGGCTTCCTGAGCGAGGGAGCCGTGGACCTCTCCGAGGCCATGCTGCTGCGCGACGCCTTCGCCCCGGTCAACCACCTGATCCACCGCGACGCGGAGCGCTCGGCGCCCGCGGTCGAGCCGCCGGAGCCGCCGAGGCCCCCGGCTGTCCGATCCGCCCCGGGCGGCCAGATCTAGCCCGCGCCCGCCGCCGCCGGCCGCGGCGTCTCGACCTCGAAGCCGTGGCGCGTCAGCCAGGCCGCCAGCGCCTCCCGCGCCCGGTCCGCGTAGGCCTGGCGGCGGTCCTGCCGTCCTCCCCGGACGCCGGCGAGCGGCGTGAGGAGACCGTAGTTGACGTTCGCGGGCTGGAAGTGCCGCGGGTCCGACTCGGTCAGGTGACGCGCCAGGGCGCCCAGGGCCGTCGTCGCCGGCAGCGGCTCGAAGGCGGCGCCGCGCCGCTCGAGCGCCAGGTACAAGGCGATCGCCAGGCCGGTGGCGGCCGACTCGAGGTAGCCCTCGACGCCGGTGATCTGGCCCGCCAGGCGCAGCCGCGGCAAGGCGCGCACGCGGTAGAGCTCGTCGAGGTGGGTGGGGGCGTTGACGAAGGTGTTGCGGTGGATCTGGCCGAGGCGCACGAAGCTCGCGTGCTCGAGGCCCGGGATCATGCGGAACACCCGCTTCTGGTCGCCCCAGGTGAGCCGCGACTGGAAGCCCACCAGGTTGTAGTGGCTCTTGGCCAGGTCCTCCTGGCGGAGCTGTACCACCGCGTAGGGCCGCCGGCCGTCGGGTGCGGTCAGCCCCACCGGCTTCATCGGGCCGAAACGCGGCGTGTCGACGCCGCGGCGCGCCAGCTCCTCGATCGGCAGGCAGCCTTCGAAGAAAAGGTCCTGCTCGACGAGGTCCTTCTCGAAGTCGTGCGCCTTGACCACCTCGGCCGCGGCGAGCGCCCGGTGGAAGGCCAGGTACTCGCCGCGCGTGAAGGGCGCGTTCAAGTAGTCGGCGCCGCCGCCCTTGCCGTAGCGCGAGGCGGCGAAGAGCAGCGACAGGTCGAGGCTTTCGGCCTCGACGATCGGTGCGATGGCGTCGTAGAAGTACAGGTACTCGCCGCCCAGGAGCTCGCTCAGGATGCCCGACATGGCCTCCGAGGTGAGCGGCCCGGTGGCCACCACCACGTCGCCCGCCGGCAGCTCGGTGACCTCCTCGCGCCGCACCTCCACCAGCGGGTGCGCCTCGAGCGTCGCCGTCACCCGCTCGGCGTAGCGCTCGCGGTCCACCGCCAGGGCGCCGCCCGCCGGCACCGCGGCGGCACGCGCCGCGGCGATCACCAGCGAGCCGCAGGCCTCCATTTCGCGCTTGAGCAAGCCCGCGGCGTGCCAGGGGTCGTCGCTGCGGAAGGAGTTGCTGCACACGAGCTCGCCGAAGCGCCCGGTCTTGTGGGCCGGCGTCGGCCGCTCGGGGCGCATCTCGTGGAGCACCACGCCGATGCCGCGGCGGGCGAGCTGGTAGGCGCACTCGCTCCCTGCCAGCCCGCCGCCCACGACGTGGATGGGACGCGCGCTCATGGGCGCATTATACGGGCACGGTGCCCGGCCTCAGTACGCGAGGCCCGCCCGCGCCGAATAGGCGCCGGCGGCCCAGCCGCCGAGCTCGAAGGTCTGGGCGTAGGGCGAGCGCGTCTGCGGCGGCACCTCGAAGGGCAGGCGCGCCTCGTCCACCGGCATGCCGTCGCGGAAGAGCTCGATCACCAGCGTGCCGAACAGCGCCTCGCGGTGGGGATTGAAGATCTCCCCCGCCACCGTCACCCGCCGCCCCTCCAGGCGCGTGCGCGGACGGCTGAGCAGCCGGTCGCCCACCTCGACGGCCGAGCGGCGCCCCGGCCCGCTCGCCGCCGGCGGCGCCGGACGCCCGCGAAGCTGCTGGAGCTGCGCCACCGCCCGGGCGAAGCTGGCGCGGTAGCGCTCCATGCGGCTCTTCAGGTCGGCGTTCTCGGCCTCGAGCTCGGCCACGCGCCGCGCCAGGCGCTCGACGGCCAGGGCCTCGTCCGCTTCGCGGGGCGCGCCCTCACGGGGAGCACCAGCCGCGAGCGGCGCGGCCAGGGCCGTCCACAGGATCCAACCGGTGACGACGATCGTGTGCTTGTCCATTTCGCTTTCTCCTCTTGAAGACGTTGCAGGGTCCTCGGGCGCCGTCCCGGAGCCCGGTCCGGTGCCCGCGCATTGGGTTTCAAGAGGGGTGTAGACGTACGAGCCACGCGAATTCTGACACCCAAATTCGAGGTCGCGGCAGGGCCGCCGCCGAGGTCTCAGCGGAAAGCCTTTATCCATCGACAGATAGCATTGACGCCGGAGGCCGGGGACGGATAGAATGCGGTGCATACGTTCGACAGGCCGCGGCGCGCCCGTGCGCGGCGTCCGGAGGCGATGAAAAGCGGCCGCAGTGACCACCGGAGAACGGTGACGAGGAGAACGGCGATGAGACGATTCAGCGGATTGGGCCTCATGACGGTGCTGGCCTTCCTGACGGTGCCGGCCTTCCTGACGGCGGTGCCCGCGGCGGCACAGGAGACGATTCGCGGCAACTTCGAAGGCGAGGTCAGCGGCCACAACAACGCCACCGGCGCGGTGACGCTGTCGGGCTGGGCCCTCGCCGACTCGGGGGTGCGCCAGGTGATCATCCGGGTCGACGGCGAGGACGTGGGCGCGGCGCGGTTCGGTCACCGGCGCCCCGACGTCGAGCGCGTCCATCCCGGCTTCCCCGACTCGGCGGCCGCCGGCTTCGGCTTCCGGCTCGACTCGACCCGCTACCTCAACGGACCCCACACCGTCACCGCCAAGATCCTCACCCACGCCGGCGGCCGCCTCGTGCTGCCGGGCAAGGTCATCAACTTCAACAACAACACCACGATCCTGGTGCCCTTCGGCGCCATCGACAAGCCGGCCCGCAACGCCCAGGTCTTCGGCACCTGCGATCCGTTCGACCCGATCCGCCGGCTGACGCCGGTCACCGGCTGGGTGCTCGACCTCGGCGTCGAGACCAACGACGCCGGCGTGGGCTACGTGGAGCTGATGGTCGACAACCAGCCCATCTTCAACACCCGCACCGGCTGCCGCTTCATCTTCGACGCCGGCGGCTTCACCAACTGCTACGGCCTCTTCCGCCCCGACGTCGAGGCCCTCTACCCCTTCGCCAAGGACGCTCCCAACGCCGGTTTCCGCTTCGTGATGGACATCGGCTTCATGATCAGCAGCCTCAACTACGTCGAGGGCCAGCACCTGCTGACGATCCGCGCCGGCGACACCTCGAACCAGGTCGCCGACGTCGACGAGATCCCGGTGGTCTTCCGCTGCATCGAGGGCGTGCCCAACGAGGGCTCCTTCGGCCAGATCGAGTCGCCGCGGCCGGCCTTCGCCTACGCCGGCGACCTGCTGATCCAGGGCTGGGCGCTCGACGCCGAGGGCATCGACCGGGTGCGCATCTTCATCGACGGCGAATTCGTCGGCCAGGCGCGCTACGGCGTCGAGGACGGCATCTTCGACACCCGGCCCGGCGTCTTCAGCCAGTACCTCGGCTTCCCCGACGTCCGCGCCCCGGTCTTCCGCCTGGTCCCCAACTTCGACACCACCCAGCTCTCCGACGGCTTCCACGAGCTGCAGGTGATCGTCAGGGACGCCGAGGGCGACCGGGCCCTGATCGGCGAGGTGACCTTCCGCGTCGAGAACAGCGTCGACTGAGCCCGAAGGACGGCTGGCTCAGCGGCGATCGCGCAGGAAGGGCAGCGCGCGCCGGGTCTCGGCGACTACGGCGGCGTCGAGCTCGGCGAGGAGCAGGGTCTCCTGCTCCGCCGCCGCGGCCAGGATCTCGCCCCGCGGGTCGATCACCCGGCTGTCGCCGGCGTAGCGCAGGCTGCCGCCGCTGCCCACCCGGTTGACGCCCACCACGTAGGCCTGGTTCTCGATCGCCCGCGCCAGCAGCAGCGTCTGCCAGTGGTGGCGTCGCGTCTCCGGCCAGTTGGCGACCACCAGGTAGACGTCGGTCGCCTCGGCAGTGGCCCAGAACTCGTCGGCGAAGCGCAGGTCGTAGCAGATGAAGGCGGTCAGACGCAGGCCCTCGACCTCGACGGTCAGGAAGTCCGTGCCCGCCGCGTAGTGCTCGTCTTCGCCGGCGTAGGAGAAGGGGTGGATTTTGTGGTAGCGGTGCAGCTCGCCGCCGGGGCCCGCCAGCACCAGCGTGTTGTGGGGCCGCGCCGCGCCCTCGGCGCGCTCGGGCAGGGAGCCGGCGAGCCACAGGCCGTGCCGGGCCGCCTGGTCGACGAGGAAGCGGGTCGACGGGCCGTCCGGCGGCTCCCTGATGCGCTCGGTGGCCATCGAGAAGCCGCAGGCGTACATCTCGGGCAGCGCCAGCAGGCGCGCTCCCGCCGCGGCCGCGGCGGCGATCCACGGCTCGAGGCGCGCGAAGTTGGCGTCCGGGTCTTCCCAGACGACGTCGCTCTGGAGGGCGGCGATCCTCATCGCCGGGATTCTGCCCCATTCGCGCGTCGAGTGCCAGCAGTGCCTTGGCATCAGCGCCGTGCAGGTGACACGACGCCTCCGGCTCCGATCTTCCAGCATCGTGCGAGTGACACGACGCCTCCAGGTCCGATCTTCCAGCGCCGTGCAGGTGACACGACGCCTCCACCCCCGGTCCTTGACCGGCTGGCCAGGTGACACCGCTTGGACGAGGTGGAGAAGGCGATCGGGCTCCTCGAGCAGGCTTTGCGGATTGGCCAGGAGATCAAAGATCCACGGATCGTCCGTATCTTCTCCGCGAACCTCGAGAAGCTGCGGGGCTCGTCGACGTCGTGATGCTTGACGGTCGACCACGGAGGGCCGGACGTGCTGCTGCTGTCGTCATCCCTTGTAGGGCTGTTCCAACCGGAGACCGCTGATGACCCGGTAATGCTTCGCGTTGAAGGTCAGCAACGTGGCGGAATGACCAAGCGCGCAAGCGGCGATCAAGGCGTCGAGCAACCCCAAATTGTGGGACAGGTGGAAGCTTTCGAAGTCGGCCAGAGCACGGTCACAGTGCGCCGGCTCCGGCCATACGACGGACAGAGGCTTGACGAGCTTCATCGCCTTGTCCACGCGGTCCTTGTTTTCGGCGTCCTGGATCAGCTCCATGACCACAAAGCCGGGGACCCTGGGTAGCTCGGTCAGTCCGGTGAACCACGCCACCGCGGGCGGATGGCCCCGCAGGACGTCGATCAGGACATCGGTATCCAGGAGCTGCACGCGACGGCTTCCTAGCGTCCCAGCCGTCTCTCGGCCCGATGGCGAATCGTGCGGGCATGGGCTTGACTGTCTGCGATGTCCGGCCGTGACCCGATGACCCCTTCACGGCGCCAATACGCCACGAGCTCAGCCCCTGTGGTCGGGCGGGGCTCGGCTTGCGGGGACTCCCCGAGCAGCCGTAGGGCGTACTTTTCGAGGGGAAGCCCGAGACGGGACGCCTCGGTGGTGAGCCGACGTTCCAGATCCTGGGGTAGCTCGAGCGTCAGAGTCATGATGGCTTTCGAATCTCCCGCAGCGATTCCAACGCATCGAGTCTACACCAGCAGGTGACGCACCGGGGTGCTGTATGATCGCCCACGTCCGTTCTCTTCGGGAGGATTCCCATGACGCCCCCGGACGATTACGATCTCTTCATCTCCCACGCCACCACCCCAGATCGTCCGTATCTTCTCCGCGCAGCTCGAGAAGCTGCGGGCTCGTCGATGTCGTGATGGTGGGCGGACGTCCGCGTCCCCTTGTGGTGCAGGCGTCCCGCCTGCTCCGGATGCAGG
>DASWIG010000365.1:0-3302 GCA_036397835.1 Thermoanaerobaculia bacterium | reverse complement strand
CGGCGTGCCTCCGTGAACGCCTTCGCCACCTTGGGCAGGTCGCGGAGCGCCGCTTCGTCCATGCCGGCGAGCTCCCGGCCCCTCTTTCCGAGCTCGGCGCGACGTACGAGCTTGAACTCGAAGAGGAGATCGAAGAAACCGTGGCGGCGCATCTCCGGACGGACGAGCAGGCAGAGGTCGGCGTAGGTCTTCTCGAGCTCCGGCTCGGAAGAGACCTGGTAGTAGGTGTCCTCGAAGAGGATCGACAAGAAGAGACTCTTGACCACCATCTCGTTGACGCCACTGCCGGCGAGCCCGGACGCCCCGGCAGCCATTCCGCGGTCGCGGTTCGAGAGCACCGGCAGGAGCTTCTCCTCGAAGAAGGTGGCGAGCGGCTTGAAGTCGCCGTCGCGAAAAAAGCGCATGGCGATCTTCCGCGCCCCGGAGCTGTCGTCGAGGTCGGGCAGGAAGATCTCCAGCAGCCGGTCGAGGAAGAGCTTGCGCACGACCAGGTTGGGAATCCGCAGTCGGAAAGGCGCGTCCGTCAGCGTGAGAAGACCCATGTAATAGAGAAACGACGCCACGGCGTCCGGGTCCTTCTCCATCCGGATCGTCAGGTCGTCGAGCGAAAAGCTGGCCTCGAGCTGGGCGACGTCGACGGTGCCGTCGGCCCCCTCGGTGAGCTGCTCGATCACTCCGGCTCCCGCGGCCGTGTGGGCCAGGAAAGCGAGCTTGCCGCGGTCGGTCCGCAGGTTCTCGTCGTAGAGCTGGTCCGGCGGCTTGCCGTCGCGCTGGAGGCTCCTCAGGAAGTAGAGGGCGTTGGTCGGGTTGTAGAGCAGCTCGCCAGCCCCCGGGGCGAAGCGGTAGCCGTTGTACCAGGTCCGCATGGTGTCGAGGGCCTCGTCGAGGGCCGCCGGTGCCAGATCCCTTCCTTTGGCGATCAGCTCCAGGAGCTCACGAAGCTCCGACTCCCGGAAGCCGCACAGCGCCGCCAGCTCCGGCCTCAGGGAAACGTTCTCGGCAACGTTGAAGCCGCTCGTCAGGTCGTTCAAGGCCACCGGCGAGACGCCGGTGACGAAGATCCGCTCCAGCCCCTGGCCTTCGGTGGCGTTCTTGACCGACTTGAAAAGCTGTTTGTACGGTCCGTCGAGATCGAAGAGGGCGCGGTAGGTCCCGACGTCCTTGGCCATCACCTCGTTGACGAAGTTGTCGTACTCGTCGATCAGCAGGTAGAGCTTGTACGCCGTCTTGCGGACGGCGCTCGTGAGACTGTCGAGCACCGTCGCCGGATCGGCGTCGGTCTCGACCGGCCCGGGGAGATGACCCTCGTAGTCCGAGGTGAAGACGGCGGCTCGCGAGCACACGTGCCGGCGCAGGCTTTCGGCGATCTGCTCGACGCCGCCGCCGGCATCGACGTTCGAGAAGTTCCATTGGAGCACGAAATAGCGGTTGGCGAGCGGGGTCGGGCCGCCGCCGACCGCCAGGCCGCCGAAGAGCTCCTCCATCTCGCCTTGCCGGCGCAGGTCGTAGTAGCTGGCCAGCGTCTGGAGCCACAGCGACTTGCCGAAGCGCCGCGGGCGCAGGAAGACGAGGATCGAGCCCAGCCGCTCGAGCTCGCGGATGTGAGCCGTCCGGTCGACGTAGACCATCCGCTGCTGGCGGATGCGGCGGAAATCGGCGATGCCGTAGGGAAGCTCGATCATGACCTCTCCGCGATCCTCCCAGCTCAGCCTATCAGCTTCCGCCAAAGGCCCCTTGGGGCTCAGAGCAGCGGACGCAGGCGCTCCTGGCAGGTCAGGTCGTGGGGGGCAGGAAGGCCGCCAGGAGACCGGCGGCGAGGATGAGCACGAACCCCGGCGCCAGCGCCCGCCGGAGCTCGACGCCGCCGGCGACGAGCACGATCGCGCCCTTGACCACGGTGTTCGACATCACGGCCAGGGTCACCGCCCGCGCCGCCACCGCCGGCTCGACGCCGCCACCGGGCCGCGGGACTCTGAGCGCTGATCACGGCTGCGGACCATCGTCGGGTGTTGCCCTCCCCTCGTCTTTACAGTATCTTCACCGCCGTCCGGACCAGAACCTTCGGAGGACGTCAGCTCCATGAAGAAGACGCCGGTCTGCGCCAGACCTCTCGCCCCCCTTCTGCTCGCCGTCGTCCTGGCCTTCTCGGCCGCGGCGGCCAGAGCCGACGACGAGGACGCCCCCTGGAAGATCAGGTGGGACGACACCTTCAAGCTCGACTCGCCCGACGGCCGCTTCAAGCTCCAATTCGGCGGCCGCCTCGAGCTCGACGCCACCTTCGCCGGCGCCGGCGATGCGATCGAGGCGGCGTTCGGCCCCGTCACCGACGGCACCGAGGTGCGCCGCGCGCGGCCCTACGTCGCGGGCACCCTCTACGAGCGGGTGGAATTCAAGCTCGAGTACGACTTCGCCTCCGGCGACGCGGTGGCCACCGACCTCTACGTGGGCCTCAAGGACACCGCGATCGGCGGCGTCCGCCTCGGCCACTTCAAGGAGCCCTTCAGCCTCGAGGAGCTCACCAGCGAGAAGTACAACGCGTTCGTCGAGCGCTCCCTCCCCTCCGTCTTCAACCCGGTGCGCAACGTCGGCGTGATGGCGTACGACGCCGGCGAACGCTACACCTGGGCGGCGGGCGCCTTCCGCGAGTCGGACGAATTCGCCGTCTCGAGCGGCAGCGGGGTGCTCAACCTGACCGGCCGGGTGACCGGGGTGCCGGTCTACCGCGACGACGCCCACCTCCTCCACCTCGGCCTCGGGGTGAGCCGGAAGGACCTCGGCGACGACCTCTTCCGCTTCCGCCAGCGTCCCGAGGCCCACCAGGCGCCGCGCTTCGTCGACACCGGCGCCTTCGCCGCCGCCCAGGTGCGTCTCTGGGACCTCGAGCTGGCGCTGGTGTGGGGCGCGTTCTGGGCCGCCGCCGAGCTCGCCGGCGCCGAGGCCGACGCCGTCCACCTCGGCGATCCGTCCTTCCGCGGCTCCTACGTGCAGGCGGGCTGGTTCCTCACCGGGCAGCACCGCCCCTATCGCCGGGGCCACGGCGACTTCCACCGCCTGAAGCTCGCCGCGAGCGAGAGCTTCGGCGGCGGGGGCCGGGGCGCCTGGGAGGTCGCCGTCCGCTGGTCGACCCTCGACCTGGACGACGCCGCCGTCGCCGGCGGGGAGCTCGACGACGTCACGGTGGGCCTCAACTGGTACCTGAATTCCGTGACCCGCTTCATGCTCAACGTCGTCCGCTCCGACGTCGCGGGCGTGGGCGAGGCGGACTTCGTCTTGCTGCGCGTCCAGGTCGAGCTCTGAAGCGA
>DASWIG010000364.1:0-11938 GCA_036397835.1 Thermoanaerobaculia bacterium | reverse complement strand
TCCCGAAGTCCTTGGGATCGTTCATCGTGTGTTCCGTCCGTAAGCCTCGGCCCAATTTGAAGTACTGCTTCTGGTCCGAATGCTTATAGGATACGTGGATCGTAGGCGTCACGCCGTCGGTCAAGACACGGGTCCGGAATCTGCTCACATGGACTTGCTTGAAAGCCTTTAGCCAGAACAAACGGCCCACGCCTTTGCCGCCCAGATGCGCTTTGTATGTCGTGTCGCATCGCTGAAATGAATCATAGTTTTCGTCCGTAAAGCCTACTCCCGTATCTTCAATATGAAAGGTCGTGATCGCTGCAAGATCTCCAAGAGGGAGTTGCGCTGTCGAATCGCGGTCGACCCGGATTCGAATGGAGCGTCGGCCCGAGCTTCGACTCTCTATAGCATGCAGAGCGTTTGAAATGGCTTCAAACAGAGGCTCGAGGCCGGCCTTGGGGGCCAGTTGTAGATTTGTGACTCGTCCAGGAAAGTCGATTAGCATCGTCATTGCGTTCTAGGTTCGGATGGCCGCGGTGGTCGAAGCCTCGTCCAGCTTTCCAAGGGAAGTCGAAGAGAGTCAGACGCCGCCCGACATCGTGGGTTTCGTCAACGCTCTGGTCCTTCGGCTACCTCCCGCCTTCGCAAATCTGACTGAGAGAATCAGGCTACAAGGGTCTTGATTTCAGCGGGCACTCTACTCAAGCTTACTTCTCGCAGATCGATCTTGTGGCTGGCGTTATCGATGTCAATGCCAGTCAGTCGCCCCTCGTCATCATAATCGAGTACAATACCCTCTGATACTTCGTGACTTCGTGTGCTGGGTGTAGACGAGAGGTCGATGTACAGGGAATCGGTGTCAGGGTAGTAGTTCAGTTTCATTCCTTGAATCCTCTGTCCAGAAAGGCGTTGTGAATCGTGGTCCTGTCTCTCAAGGTGACAACTCTGAGGAATCGACCGCCGAGCTCCTCGACTTCTCCCCAGAAACGAAAGCGGTTATTCTCTTGACGTTCCATCTTGATTGGGTTCTCCACAACTCGAACACACCACTCTTTCCGAAGGTATCGACGCTTCCGCAACACTTCGTTCTCGAAATATTCCGTGAATCGATACTCCTTCATGGCCAGGACCCATCGTCTCCGTCTCTTCCTTACCTCCGAGGCGTCGGCCTTCTGGCTGCGCAGGGCACCTCTCTGGGTCAGGGCCATCGGCCATCGGGCTCTATGCTAGCACATACGACCCGATGATGGCCATCGGCGACTGGATCGACTCGGCCGCTGAGGTCCGGCGGTACCCGTCGGCCCGGTTTCCGCGGCCTGCTGAGCCGCCGCCGGGCCCGCCGCCGACGTCCGGCGTGGGGTAGGGCCCCTGGCGGCGCCCAGCGGGCCCCTTCCGGTATGGGACGCTGACGCGTCCCAGGGCAGGCACGGGGGCCTGCCCCTACCCCGGACGAGGCCCGCTGGCAGGGATCACGCCGGGGCCAGAGGTTCGCCCTCGATCCCTCGGGGAGACGCCGCAGGTGATCTCACCACCTGAGGTTTTTTTCCCTACGGATTCGCACGACGCCCGGGCCGGCAAGCCCCTATCCTTCTCGCCAGTGGAAGCCGGCGCCACGGTCCGATCCGGGCCGCGGCGCCACGAACGTCAACCTGGACAAGGGGAAAAAAGAAAGGAGGTAAACAAATGGCCGTACCCCAAGTCTCGAAGATGATCACGGATCGCCAGAGGCAGTGCGAGTTCGTGGATCAGTTCGTCGTCACTCACCAGCCGGCGGTGGTCGAAGCCCTCGTCCAGCTCTTTACGCTGGACGTCGAAGAGGGTCAGACGTCGCCCGACGTGGTGGGTTTCGTCAACGCGCTGGTCCTTCGGCTGCGTCGCGCGTTCGCGGATCTGGTGGACACCGAGCTGCGCCATCTCGAAGAGCTGGCGAACGACGGGGTCTTCCGCGATCTCCGCGATCGAGCGGCGCAGGCGCTGCGCGAGGTCCTCTCCGATTGGCGGACTCTGTTCCGCGTGGCCTTCGGTGAAAGGAAGGCGGAGGAGGTGGGCTTCGAGCGGCGCATCGCGCAGCAGCCCCTGGCCCTGCTGCGGCAGGCGCGACGCATCCTCACGAAGCTCGGCGACGTCGCTTTCGAGCTGCCGGCCCCACGCATCGACGGCGTGGTGGTCACCCGCGAGAAGGCGATCGAGCATCTGGAGGAGCCTGTCCGGCAGTTGCGTCAGGCCATGGACGACCTGACCCGGGAGCTCAGCAGAGCTCACGGCACCCAGGTCGCCAAAGACCGGGCCCTGGCGTATTTCGACGAGGTCTATGGCCTCTTCGTGAGACTGCTCCAGTCGACCTTCCGGTTGGCGGAGAAGCCCGACCTGGCCGAGCGCTTGCCGCTCCGTCTGTCGCGCCGCTCCGGCTCTCCGGAGGCCGGCGGGGAGCCGCCCGATCCGGCGCCTGAGGCGCCGGAAGAGGCGGTTCCCGAGGAGGGTCTGTAGCGTCTTCCGTTCCCATCGGGCCCCACGGCTTGTCCGTGGGGCCCTCTTTTTTTTGTATGCCCGGCGGTCACGATCCGCCGCCGTCCTCCGTCAGCCGATGGCTCGCCGAGGCGTCGAGGTCGAGCTGGTAGACCTGACGCAGGCGCTCAATCGTCTTCAGGGTCTCGTCGCTGAAGGGGGCCTTGCCCTCGAAGGCGTGCAGGACGATCCCTTCGAGCAGATCGCCCATGGAGATATCGAGGTACTCCGCCAGCGCCTTCAAGACCTTGACGATCCGCTTCTCCATCCGCACGCCGGTCTGGATGCGGACGACGGGGATCGGCTCCGGCGGCTGCTGCTTACGCGGCAAGGCGATACCCCCGGTCGGGCAGCACGTACTCGCGGCGCGCCAGCTCCGAGTCCAGCACCTCCGGCGTGTAGTAACGCTCGAGGAAGTCGCGGTGGCTCGCGAAGAGGTCCGGGTTGGCGTCGCGGAAGGCCGGCCAGTCGTGGTCCGGGCCGAGCGCCTTCATGCGCTCGTTGATCGCGAAGAGGTAGGTCCAGGTGATGGTCTGGTGGTAGAGGCCGTCGGCTCCTTGGTGGGCGGCGAAGCGCCGCAGCGCGGCCGAAAATCGGCCCAGGGTGTCCTCGAGCGAGCCCCGCCGCAGCATGACCCACGCCAGGCGGACGTGGTCGTGGTGACGAAACTCGTCGACGTCGCACGCTTCGAAGGCTTCGAGGAATCGATCGTCGTCCAGCATGAGGGCTCTCCCCTTGTCGGGTTTCTCGGGAGACGGCGGCCCCGTTTCCTGGCGGCCCCGTTTCTTGGCGGCCGTCCCGTTACCTGGAGGAGAGTGTACCGGTGTACCGCGGTGTTGTCAAGCAGGTCGCGAAAGACCGTGCAGCTCCGGCTCGCCGGACTCCGGCGGGGCGGAGCTATCCATTGATGATCGCCAGCGCTACCTCGAGATCTTCGTCTTTTCCTTCACCGACGCCGGCCACCGTCCTGGCGACCGGGACGGTGGGCCTCACCCCGAGGCCGTGGAAGCGCGAGCCGTCGTGCCTCAGCACCCGGGCGCCGGTGAAGGTCAGGCGGAAGCCGCCGGGGAGGGTGACGGCGTTGACGGTGCCGTCGGCGCCGGCGGTGGCGCGGCCGACGACGTCGCCGAGGCGGTAGTGCTCGACGACGTTGAGCAGGCTCTCGGCGTAGCCGACGGCGCGCTCGTCAGCGAGGAAGACGGCGCGTCCGCGCAGCCGCGGCTCGCGGGGCTCGAGGCGCCAGCGGGCCAGGTCGAGCCAGGTGACGTCCTCGCCGTCGGGGCGGATCACGCCCGGCACGCTCCACGGCGCCGATTGCACGCTCTCCCCGATGAGGTGGTGGAGCACCTCGTGGCTGCCTCCCGCGGCCTCGCCGCGGACGTCGAAGACGACGCCCGGCGCCGCCGCCAGCTCCGGCAGCAGACTGCGGATCCGGCCGGCGGCGAGGCGCCGCAGGTCGAGGTACCAGACGCCTTTCGCGAGCTTCTCCACGGCGGGCCGAGCGGGTGCTTCGAGCGGCTGCCGGCGGTCGCGGCGGACCTCGGCCTCGAAGGCCTCGCCGCCGCGCTTGAACGCGAGCCGGGCGATCGTGCCCTCCTGGCCGGCGGCGAAGGCCGCGAGGGCGCGGGCGCGCTTGCGCTGCGGCGAGCCCGAGACGAGCTCTTCTTCCTGCCGCACCAGCTCCTCGGCCAGGACCCGGTCGACGCGC
The DNA here is from genome assembly GCA_036397835.1 of Thermoanaerobaculia bacterium. GTDB lineage: Bacteria > Acidobacteriota > Thermoanaerobaculia > Multivoradales > J023 > DASWIG01. The sequence goes on along the minus strand of DASWIG010000364.1, from coordinate 7,743 downwards.
ACGATCACGTCTCCGGGCGCGACGCTGGCGACCTCCGAGGCGGTGACCACGACGCGGTCCTCGATCCAGCCCACGGCGAAGGGCGGGAAGGAGCGGTCGGCGTCGAGGTCGTGGTGGCGCACCTCGGCCTGGCCGTCGTCGAGGCGCGCTGCGAGGCGTTGCAGCACCTGGTAGAAGGCGCGCTCGCCCTCGGCCTCAAGCGCGCTCTCCAGGGACCGCGCCAGCAGCGCTTCCCAGTCGGCGTCGACGGGGTAGGGGTAGAAGTGGCGCAGCACGTTCCAGGCCACGGTCACCGCGCCGAGCCGCAGGCTCACGTTGTGGGCGTCCATGCGCCCGACGTCGAGGAGGTCGAGCTCGGCCTGGACCGGCGTGGCGTCGGGGCGCCGGCCGCCGTAGGTGCGCTTGCCGTCGCTCAGGAGGGCGAGCGGCGAGACCGCGCGCAGGCCCGCGCCGAGCTCGCGGTCGATGACCTCGCCGGGCTCCGGAAAGGCGTCGAAGAGCAAGGGGTCGCGCGGCCGCAGCACGCGCGCGCTGCGGTAGAGGTCCACCTCGCCGAAGCCGAAGCCGCGGTGCTGCCAGGCCGCCACCAGGAGCTCGCCCGGCCGCGGCCAGTCGGCGGTGGGATCGGGCGCCGCCTCGCCGGCGGCGTAGAGGTGGAGGGTCGGCGCAAGGGGCAGGAAGAGCGCCTCGAGCCGGCCTTCGAGCTGCCCGGGGTGGCGCGCCAGGAGCATCTCGCCGGCGCCGAAGACGGCCAACGTGTCCCAATCGACCGCGCTCACGGCCTCGCTGGGATGGAAGAAGCGGACCTGGCCATAGAGCCGCGCGAAGGCCTGCAGGTTCTCGACCTGCTGCGCCTCCCAGGCGTCCTGGGCCGAGATCGGGGCGGCCAGACACCAACCCAGGCACAGCAGCCGGCGCAGGACGGCGAGGCGGCTCGGCGGGACACGGCGGCTCGGCGGGACGCGGCGGCTCGGCGGGACACGGCGGCTCGGCGGGACACGGCGCGAGTGCACGGGCCGAATGGTACGCGACCGGACGGCGAGAAGCAACCGGGCCAGGCCCGCGAAAGAGAAACCGCGCACAAGAAACACCCGGCTCGTCACTCGGCCGGAGCGGGCGAAGAAGCTCGAAGCTGATCCGTGGTGTCGTACCGCGGCTTCTTCTTCCGTCCAACCGGGGACGGGACCGGGCGGAGAGGCCTTGGTGGTTGAGGTCTGACTTCGATGTACGGCCTCGTTGACTTATACGATAGGCACGGGCCGAACGGTTTCCCAAGACTTCTGGGACGAACGTATGCTCTGCGGGGATAGACTGCGGGTCGGAGGTCCTTGGTGAGCGCACGGCACGTCCGGAGCTCTTCGGCGATGAGTGCCACCTGACGCCGGAAGGGCACGCCGAGATGGCGGCAGTGGTCGACGAGGAGCTGGCGGCGGCGGGCCTGTTGGCCAAATCCCCCCAACCCCCCTTTCTTAAAGGGGGGCTCAGAGTCCCTCAGTCAGGTTCCCCCCTTTAATGAAAGGGGGGTAGGGGGGATTTCCCGCCGGATAGAGCTCCGCGAGGCGCGCGGCGACGACGGCGACGTCGTCGTCCTCGAGGGTGCGCAGGTCGAGCAGCACGGCGTCGTCGGCGAGGCGCCCGAGGATCGGCGGGTCGCCCTGGCGCAGGGCCGCGGCGAGGTCGCCGGCCGAGCCGGTCTCGGGGCGCAGGCGCACCGCCCAGCTCGGGACGTCGCGCGCCGGCAGCGAGCCGCTGCCGGCCCGCGCGGTGGAGGCCACCGCGGCGACGGCGAGGCCGGGCTGGCCGGCGAGGCGCCGCGCCAGGCGCCGGGCGCGGCGCCGCAGCTCGGCGTCGCCGGCGGTCAGCCGGGCGAGGGCCGGGACCTTGCGCAGCACCTCCTCGTCTTCGTCGAGGTAGAGGCGCAGGGTCGCCTCGAGGGCGGCGTAGATCAACCGTCCGGGGCGCACGGCGCGGAACAGCGGGTGGCGGCGGCAGCGCTCCACGGCCTCCCGGCGGCCCACCACGATGCCCGCCTGCGGGCCGCCGAGGAGCTTGTCGCCGCTGAAGCACACCAGGTCGGCGCCGGCCGCCACCGACGCCTGCACCAGCGGCTCGCCGGGGAGGCCGTGGGCCGCCAGGTCGATGAGACAGCCGGAGCCGAGGTCGTGGACGACGGGCACGCCGTGCTCGCGGCCGAGGGCTACGAGGGCCGCCACGTCGACCTCGCGGGTGAAGCCCACGACCCGGTAGTTCGAGGTGTGGACCTTGAGGATCAGCCCCACGTCGTCGCCGAGGGCGTCGCGGTAGTCGCGCAGGTGGGTGCGGTTGGTGGTGCCGACGCCGGCGAGCTCGGCGCCGCTCTCGCGCAGGATCTCGGGGACGCGGAAAGAGCCGCCGATCTCCACCATCTCGCCGCGCGAGAGCAGCACCCGCTTGCCGCGCGCCAGGGCCGCCAGGATCAGGAGGGTGGCGGCGGCGTTGTTGTTGACCACGGTGGCGGCCTCGGCGCCGGTGAGCTCGCGCAAGAGCAGCGCGCACCCCTCGTCGCGGCCGCCGCGCCGGCCGTCGGCGAGGTCGATCTCCACGCGCTGGGGATGGGGCGCCAGCCGCGCCAGCGCGTCCACGGCCTCGGGGGCCAGGGGGGCGCGCCCGAGCCCAGTGTGGAGGATCACGCCGGTGGCGTTGATCACGCGGCCGTAGTAGGGCCGTGAGCGGCGCTCGAGGCGACGCCCGAGGCGCTCGGCGATCGCCGCGGGCGCCAGCGCCGGCGGCGCCAGCTCGCCCCGCGCCGCCGCCGCGCGCAACTCCTCGAGCGTCGCGCGTAGGGCGCGCACCACCTCCGGGCGCGGGTAGGCGACCAGCAGCGGCGCCACCTCGCCGGCGGCGAGGAGCGCGTCGACTTTGGGGATCCGGCGCAGCAGCCCGGCGGATTCGGCTGCTCTTGTTTCGGGCATGGCCGCCTAGATGCCGATGTCGGAGAGCGACTTGACGAGGCGCTCGATGGTGTAGGAGAGCTTGGGATGGGTGGCCTCGAAGTCGACGACGGCGTGGTTCAGGCGGTCGGTGATCGAGTCGTCGCCGGCGGCGTCGCTGCGCTCGAGGACGCCTTCGATGTCGTCCATGACGTTGCGCAGGAGCGCCTGGGACTCGGGCTCGACCGAGTCGGCCCGGTCGAGCTCCTCGTGCAGCTCGCGGAGCAGCTCACGGAGCCTGGTCGTGTTCATCGCGATGGTCGTCCTTTCCCGTCGATCAGCCGTCTGCTGTCAAGAGCCTTGTAGATGGCTTCGCCTCGGCACGCTCTCACGATCTTACCTCCCTCTCCCCTCCGCGGGAAGGGGACGAAGGTGAGGGTGTGTGACCGAGCCAGCCAACCCTTTCCAGGGAGAGGGAGGTCGAGCCCGGACTCTTTCCCCCCTCTCCGGCGCGCGCGAAGCTGACGTGTCCTGAGCTGAGCCGGAAGGAAGATCCTGAGCGGGCCCCGGCTTTCGGCCCTGCGCCTGGTGAGGACGGTCCCGAGATCAGGGCCGCCGCCACCGGCGAAGTCGGCGGAAGAGCGAACCTTGATACCTGAATCGAAGTCGCTCAGACATTGCACCTACTCTCTTCGGATTTCTTCAGATTCACCCCACAGATCTTGAGCTTCTGCTCAGATGTCGGTGGCTGGTCGGCTAGTCTATCCTTGAACCAGCCCTCGGTGAACCACGACACCGCTCCTTTTGTGCTGGTACTGCTTATGAGCGAGAATCTCAACTTCAGCTCAGCATTACAGCTCGTAGTACAACATTGCTTGCTATTGACACCTACGATCCGTCTTGATCCTGTGTCGAGCCTGTCGAAAGTGGGTCCACCGCTATCGCCGCCTGTAAGGCAAGCATTAACGACCGCATAGTAGCCATCATTCGCGGGCTTACCGGACACGGCGGCCGACTTGATTCCGAGTCCCCAATTGTTGTCATCGTCAACGGTGCCAAAGCCTGTCAAGACGACGTGCTTATCGATAAGCGCTGGATCGAGGTTGATAGTTTCGTATCGCGTACGCACGATGGGACTGTCGCCAAGATAAAGGCACAAGGCAAGGTCCGCTGTGGAGTTCTTACTATACTCCGGATGCCTCCAACATTTCACAGGGAGTCCGTCCGCCGAATGCACTTTCCCGTCGGTGACGACATGAGCTGCGGTAAGCACTGCATACGGGCCCACCACCACGGACGTCTTGCTTGCAGCGAAGAGGCAATGCGCTGGGAAGTCGTTTCCCCAAAGCCCGTTCAAGTGCACAGCATCGGGCTCATCGATTTCCATATGCGCCGTGGCCATCGTCATGTGATCGGTAATCGGCGCCGTGTGATCGGTGGTCATGGTCAATCGATCGGCGATCGTCACCATACGATCAGTGGTCGCGATCATGCGATCAGCGATCGCCGCCATGTGGCCGGCGATCCTTACCGTGCGATCGCCCTGCGCCCTACAGATCAGCCAAGTGCCCGCGAGAAGCACAATCAATATCACACAAAAGAATATACGATCTCGAAATATTTCCGTCACTTCGTAACTCCTCTTATGACGACTACGCAGCACTCTGCACTACCGGAGGGCAAGCCGATTTGTTGGGTGTCACGTCGGGAGACACCAACCGAGGAATCTTCCGGGAGTGCTGAGCCAGTGTACTCTCGCAGAGCTCGTAGTAAGAAAGTACGTCTCGTTCGAAAATCGGTTCCTTGCCCCGTCTCAATAGGACTGGATCAGCGGGGCACAGATTAGAAATAAAGATCTTGGACTTGGCGGCGAGTCGAATCCAGTGGCTGCGCCAATAACCCTGAGCCAGAATCTCAACGTACGGCGTGCCCTGAACGGCATCGACCTGATAGTTCACCGTCTCGCAGAACTCAACCACTGTAGGAGAGTCACACTCTTCGATTTCAGTGCACATCGCCCAATCTCCACAAACGGGACCTCCCGCTTTGATCCTTCCTTGACGTAGTCTGACACGGCTGCCGATCAGACGACCTGGGTGCCTATCGGATAACCAACGCGGTGCAACGCCGTCACCTTCAAATTGATCAAGATTGAGGATGCCGTCTTTATTGAATTCAATCGGATTGGGTGTGAGAGGAAGGGGAGCAGAGATCGTCAAGTCACAGCCATCTATATCCCAGACGCAATACACGTCAGGGGTTAGTTCGCAGGAGTCGCGGTCTGCATCGTCTCGCTCCTCGTCCAGGGTACACTTATTGAATTCGTCGTTCGGATGAGGCCCGACGAGACTCCTATATAGTCTCCTGCTTCCACTCACTCCAACCAATTGACCGGCCCGGAAAAGTAGATACCTGTCGTGGCGGCATAGCTTCTTCTGCACCTTAGAACGCCGTGCCTCCACAAGCAGTACATTGACAATTCGTTCCTCGGCTGAGATCGGCTGGTCGACGAACGAGCACAGTCCGCTAAACGTAATGTCGAGAGCAACATTTAAATCCGCCTCGCTCTCCTCTTTCAAGCACTTTACTTCATCGCTCATGGTAGCTCTCCATCCTGTCGTGAGACGTGGTAACTATGCGAAATCCTGCCCACTGGCAGTCCGGCTTCGTATGCGGAGGAATCTTGAGATAGGCGATCTGAGCCTCCCTGAGGGAATCCGCAGGGTCCATTCCTGCAAGAACGGCCTCGTGCAGCATCACGGAGACCTCATAGCCGGTCTCGTCATCGATAGCGACTTGGTTGGCGACGACATAGCGCGCGCCTGCCGCCAGGAACGGGCTGTAGAGACTCAGTATGCCGGACGCATCGCGCTCACTCGTCCTGGCCGCTTCGCATGCCGAAAGCACTACGAGTTGAGCGTTCCTCAGATTCAGAGCGCGTATCTCGGCAGCGAAGAGCCCGACAGGCCGCCCGGGCGCGTCGCCATGGAGCACGAGCCGGGCCGCTTCCGGGTGCTCCAAGTTGGCGACGGCATGTCCCCCGAAGTGGAAGATTCGGCTCGACTGCAGAAGCTCGATGACGTTGTCTTTGGTGGCTTCGTGGTGAATCAGCAACTTGGCGCCGGATCCGAAGAGCGTGCCTAACGCGCGAGCTTCGCTCTCCGCGAAGGGAAGGTCCAGCCGTGGATCGCCGACGATCCCGACCTCGTGCGAACGTGGCACGACAGGACCTTCTTGGCTTGCAGGCGTCGCAAGGAACAGATTCGCCGACGGCGTGATGACCACGGAGTGACGCTCGATCAGAAGCTGACCAGCGGAGCGATCATACAGCGCGGCGAAGGGGACGAGGATCAGGGAGACGTCGGGCACGATGACGAGGGTCCTGGCGCCGGCCAGGTGCGAGGCGACGGGAGCGAACAGCGCGTCATAGAGCGCGGAGCGCGCTTCCTCGGTGACGGCCATCGGTTTCCTCAGGTCGCCGACCGCATCGACAAGGAGACGCAGCTCCCGGCGCGGCCGGCTGACTTGCGTCAGGTCGGCATGGCCGGACCGGTAGACCCAGGTGACCAACCGATCCTCCAGGACCGTCAGGGAGACGACGGCAGTATCGGCAGGGAGCGCGTCGCTCCAGGGATAGCCCGAGATCGTATCCGCGGCGGCCTCGGCGCCGGCGAAGAAGGCCGCGTCGCGCAAGCGCTCCGTCAACGGTATGACCTCCTCTGGCGGCCGCTGCTGATCGAGATAGAGGCCGATGAGGAGCTCCAGGGCCTGGCGCGCCGTGTTGGTGAACGACACGCGCCACCTGGCTTCATCAATCGCGGTCCTTTGCCGTTCGGCAAGCTCGGTCGCCTGCCTGAGATCGAGTTCCGCCGCCGCATCGTTCCCTCTGCCGAGGTAGAGACGCGCCCGCTGCAGGTAGATCGGCGGCAGCAAGACCTCCATCTTGGATTCGGTGAAGAAGTCGATGGACTCGGTCAACTGTTGGATGCTCTTGGGTTCCTGGCGTGCCTCGGAGACGAGGCCTTCCACCCAGGAGATTCCGGCGTCGATCCGTCGATAGGTGTCGGGATCGGAGATCGTGCTCAGCCAACGCCGGGCTTCTTGCAGCCCTTGGTGAGCCTCCGCCTCGAGTCCGAGCTGACTTTGCGCCAACGCGAGCTCGTAGAGACCTTCCGCCACGGTGCTGGGGACTTGGGTGGAGAGAGCGGCTTCCAGAGCCTGCTGCTGAAAGACGATGGCGACGTGGGGGTAGCCGGCGGCGGCCAGGGCCTCCGCGGCCTCTTCGTAGACTTGTTTGACCCACAGCGGTTGAGCGAAGTGGGTCGCGGCGTCGAGAGCCGGGTGGAGCATGTCCCAGGCTTGCAGGGGCTCGCCGAGTCGCGTGAGCGCGTCGCCGAGCAGCACCCGGATGGAAGCGGCTAGCCCGTGCATGCCGGTGGCCTCGAAGCGTTCCAGGGCGAGGCGATAGTCCGCGATGCCTTCACTGAACCGGCCGGCGTCGATGTGGATCAACCCGTCCATCCACGCGACGTAACCCTGGGCCCGCGGGTAGCCCGCGGCCGCGAGCTTTTCGCTGAGGCGTTGAAGCTGGCTGGCCGCGTGGGGCGTGTCGGCGGACCAGTAGTCGGCCACGGCCAGGTAGTAGAGAGCCCAGTAGTGGTAAGGGCTGCCGGCGCTTTCGAGCTCCGACGCGGCGGCACCAAACAGCTCGCTCGCGCTGCCGACGCTGCGGTCGTCATAGAGGGCTTTCGCTCGCGCGTAGATTCCATGCGCGTGCGCGAGTGAGAGTCGGCGATCGCGTGGCGCGCTGACGATCGCCTGGGCCGTTTCGGCC
>DASWIG010000363.1:0-3209 GCA_036397835.1 Thermoanaerobaculia bacterium | reverse complement strand
CGCCGAGGTCGGTGATGATGTCGCCCATCAAGTTGGGCGTGACGGCGACGTCGAACCACTCGGGGTTCTTGATCATCCACATGCAGGCGGCGTCGATGTAGGCGTGCTCGGTCTTGATGTCCGGATACTCGCGCGCGACCTCGGCGAAGGTGCGGGTCCAGATGTCCTGCGCGCGCACGGCGTTCGCCTTGTCGATCAGCATCAGGTGCTTGCGCTTGCGCTCGCGCGCCAGGTCGAAGGCGAAGCGCACCGCGCGCTCGACGCCCGCGCGCGTGTAGATCATCGTCTGCGTCGCCACCTCGAGCGGCTGCCCCTTGTGCGCGAAGCCGTGGGCGCCGCAGTAGGCGTCCTCGGTGTTCTCGCGCACGATGACCATGTCGACGTCGGCCGGCCCCTTGTCCTTGAGCGGGCAGAGCCGGGCGTCATAGAGCTTGATGGGGCGGAAGTTGATGTAGAGGTCGAGACCGAAGCGGATGCCGAGGAGGATGTCCGCGGCGTGCCTCATGTCGGGCACCCGCGGATCGCCGTAGGCGCCGATGAAGATCGCGGAATAGTTGTCGCGCAGGTCGTCGAGGGCGCCCTCGGGCAGCGTCACTCCGGTGGCCAGGTAGTGGTCGGCGCTCCACGGCAGCTCCACGAGCTCGAGGTCGAGCCGCCAGATCTCGTCCGCCGCCGCCAGCACCTTGACCGCCTCGGCGGTGACGTCGCGGCCGATGCCGTCGCCCGGCAGCACGGCGATGCGCCGCCGGCCGGGCGGGCCGCCGGCAGGCTCGTCCGCGGTGGGGGTCGTGGCCAGGGTCATCGGGTCATCCTAGTGCGGCGCCGGGCAAAAGTCCAGGCGCGCGCGGCCGTCGGCGTGCTAGCATGCCTTCCATTCCCGTTTCGGACCCAATCTCCTCAAGGAGGCTGTCATGAAGAAGTTGTTGGTCTTTGTCCTCGTCCTGGCTCTCGCTTCGTCCGCGGCGGCCCAGACCTCCGTCGTCAAGCAGCTCGATCCGTTGCGCGCCAAGGCGCGGTGGACCCCCGAGGCCTTTGCCGGCGCCCGGCCGATGCCGCTGCCGCGGATCGACTTCGACGCGTCGCGGATCCTCGCCGAGCCCAAAGCCGCCGAGGCGCAGGAGCCGTTCGTAGACCACTTCCCGTCGGTGGCCGCCGAGCCCACGCTGCGGGGGGCCGAGCGCTACCGCTTCCGCACCCGGATCTACGACCTCTCGCCCGCCGAGCTGCGGGCGCTGCTCGAGAAGCCGGAGCCGGAGGCCCTGCCTGAGCCCCTGTCCAAGAATTATGGCACCGGCGGGTTGGACTACACCTCGTCGCGCCTGATCCCGTCGGAAGCGGGCGAGGCGTTCCCGTACGCGCCGGTGGGCAAGCTCTTCTTCTCGATCGGCGAAGAGTCGTTCGTGTGCTCGGGCGCGGTGATCGCCCCCCGCCTGGTGCTGACCGCCGGCCACTGCGTCCACGGCGGACCCGGCCAGGGCTTCTTCGACGACTTCACGTTCATTCCGGCGTTCAACCGCGGCGACGCGCCTTTCGGCACCTGGACGGCCACCGCCGCGTTCGTGACCCCCGCCTGGGCCGCCAGCGGCGGGGTGCCGCACCCGCAGGACTACGCCTTCCTCGAGATCGCGGACCAGGACGGGACCAGCATCGGCGACGTCACCGGCCGGCTCGCTTTCTTGCCCGACCGGCTGGCGGACAACCACCTCCACCTGCTGGGCTACCCGGGCAACCTCGACGGCGGCCAGGAGATGCACCAGATCACCACCGGCGACTTCTTCGCCTTCAACGACGGCACGGTGGTCTACGGCAGCGACATGACCGGCGGCTCGAGCGGCGGGCCCTGGGTGCAGAACTTCAACCGCAAGGCGTCCGGCCAGGGCGGCGGCCAGAACCGGGCGCGGGCGGCGGTGGTGGCGGTGACCAGCTACGGCTTCACCAACGCCGCGATCCGCGCCCAGGGAGGCTCGGAGTTCCAGCGCGAGTTCAGGGTCTTGCGCCAGGACGCCTGCTTCAATCAGCCGGGCAACTGCTAGCTACCTGAGCGTCTCCGCGAAGAACGCCAGCGTCTTCGCCCAGGCGTCGGCCGCGGCCTCGGCGTAGTTCCCGCCCGAGGGATTGGCGAAGGCGTGGTCGGCGCCCTCGTAGACGTGGATGCGGACGTCCTTGCCGAGGTCCCGGAGGGTGCTTTCGAACTCGCGCACCGTCGCCACCGGGATGCCGCCGTCCTCGGCGCCGAAGATGCCGAGCACCGGCGCCGCGATCGCCGCCAGCGCGTCGCGGCCGGTCTCCAGGTGGCCGTAGAAGATCACTGTAGCGTCGATCTCGCCGGGGAGCATCAGGGCCGCCTGGAGCGACCAGCCGCCGCCGAAGCACCAGCCGATGGTGCCGACGCGGGTGGCGCCGAGCTCGGCCTCGAGGTAGGCATGGGCCTGGCACAGAGGGCGTTCGCGGTATCCTTGACGCGTCCGGCCACCCGACGCCTGGAGCCCCCATGACGCCCATCCATTCGTCCGTCCCCCGCTTCGCCGTCCTCACTCTGCTGCTGGCGGCGCCCGCCGCCGGCCTCGAGCTCGCCGTCTCCTTCGGCGCCGAGCAGCGCGCCGAGCCCGTGGACGGACGCGTGCTGCTGGTCATCGCGGCCGGCGGCGAGCGCGAGCCGCGCTTCCAGGTCACCGCCCAGCTCGCCAGCGCCCAGGTCTTCGGCGTCGACGTCGAAGGGCTGGCGCCGGGGGAGGAAGCGGTGATCGGCGCCGGCGTCTTCGGCTACCCGGTCGCCAGTCTCGCCGAGCTGCCGGCGGGCGAGTACTCGGTGCAGGCGGTGCTCCACGTCTACGAGACCCTGCGCCCCGCCCACGGCCACACGGTGAAGCTGCCCTGGGACCGCGGCGAGGGCCAGCACTGGAACCTGGCGCCCGGCAACCTGCTGAGCACGCCGGCGACGATGCGCCTCGACGGCGCCGAGGACCGCCGCGTCGCGATCCGCTTCGACCAGGTGATCCCGCCGATCGAGCCGCCCGCGGACACCGAGCACGTGCGCCATGTGCGCATCGAGTCCAAGCTGCTGACCGAGTTCTGGGGGCGTCCGACCTACCTCGGCGCCCACGTGCTGGTGCCCGCGGGCTTCGACGAGCACCCCGAGGCGCGCTACCCGCTGATGATCTTCCACGGCCATTTCCCGTCCGACTTCGGCGGCTTCCGCACCGAGCCCC
>DASWIG010000362.1:0-1901 GCA_036397835.1 Thermoanaerobaculia bacterium | reverse complement strand
CGATCGCGTCGTAGCGGGTGCGCGCCACCTCCCCGGTCTCGTCGGCGCCCGAGCTCAGCCGCAGCTCCACCCGTCCTGACGCGGCTCTCGTCACCTCGCGGCGCGGGAGGGGTTCAGTCAGGGTCGTCATCGCCGGCGGCGGCGCGCCTTCCGGGTCGCCGAAGGGACGCAGAGCGCCCTCGCCGGCGCGCGGCGGACGCTCGGGCAGCTCGAGGGCGCTGTCGGCGGGGAAGACGGTCAGCGTGGCCGGGGCGCGCGACGGCCACGCGAGCGGCCAATAAGCGTTCGAGACCGCCAGCCGCAGACGGTGGCCGGCGGGCACCGCCCAGGCCGTGGGCTCGAGCTCGACGTCCACGCGGACGCCGCGTCCGGGCTCGAGCGGCGCCAGGTTGGCGACGCCGTAGGTCATCCGCGTCGACGAGCCGTCCGGCGCGACGTCGCAGAGGCGCACCGTCACGAACGTGTGGGGACGATCCGCCGTCACCATGAGCTCGACGCGCGGCGAGCCCAGGATCTCCAGACGCTCGCCGAGCGGCGCCGTGTCGAAGACGAGGGAGCCGGCGTCGTCGTCGCGCTGGTCGCCGGGATACTCGCCCGGCTCGCCGAAGCAGCACCAACGCCCCGACGCCATGCCCACGGTCTGCGCCGAGCGGACCGCCGCGGGCGCCGCGGCCGCCGGCTCGGTCGTCAACGTGCCGGCGCCGAGCCCGTACCGGCGAGCGCGCAGCCGCGGGGACGGCCACGCGTCTTCGCCAATCCAGCGTCCCGGGCGCTCGTGGTGATGGACGGCCGGGCGGACGCTCTCCTGCATCCACGCGACGAGCGTCGGCTCGGCCGTCAACCCGGTCTCGACCCCCTTGAGCCAGCAGTCCCACCAGCGCACGGCCTCCTGCAAGAAGCCGATCGACGGCTCGGGATCGGCGTCGTGGGGATAGAGATGGGCCCAGGGGCCGACGAGCCCGCGCCGCGGCACCTCGAGCCGCGCCAGCAGGCGCAGGACGCCGGCGACGTAGGCGTCGGCCCAGCCGCCGACGGCGAAGACCGGGCAGGCGACGCGCGAGTAGTCCTCGCACACCGAGCCGCGTCGCCAGTAGGCGTCGCGCCGGGGATGGCGCATCCAGCGCGCGGGGAAAAGCTCGAGACGCTCGAGCCGCCGGCGCCAACTGACGCGCCAGGCGTCGCCGACGAGGGCGGGATCCGGCGGCAGGGCCGCCAGAGTGAGGAGCGAGGAGCCCCAGATCAGGTTCTCGTTGAGCAGACAGCCGCCCATGTAGTGGGCGTCGAGGCCGTAGCGGTCGTCGCTCGAGCAGACGGTGATCACCGCCCTGAGCTGCGGAGGACGCAGCGCCGCGAGCTGCAACGCGTTGATGCCGCCCCACGATTTGCCGATCATCCCCACCGCGCCCGAGCACCACGGCTGCGCCGCGATCCAGCGCAGCACCGCGAGGCCGTCGGCAAGCTCCTCCTCGCTGTACTCGTCGGCGAGCAGGCCCTCGGACTCGCCGCTGCCCCGCACGTCCACGCGCACCGACGCGTAGCCGTGGCCGGCAAAGTAGCGGTGGATGGGCTCGTCGCGCCAGCGGGTGCCGGCGCGCTTGCGGTAGGGGACGTACTCGAGCACCGCCGGCACCGGACGGCTGCGGGCGTCGGCGGGAAGCCACAAGCGGGCCGCCAGGTGGACGTCGGGCAGCGGGATCCGGAGGTGCTCGACGTCCTCGACCTGGTGGGGAAACGAGGTGACGATCTTCACGGCGAGGATTGTAGGGCAGGCTCTGCCTGCCGGAAAGCGCCGGTCAAAACCGGCGGAGCGTAGGAGGTGGAAGTCCTCCACAGTGAAGGAGTAGCGACCCACGCTGGCCCCGAGCTATGCGGCGGGTCCCGTAAGGGGCCGGCTGAAGCGT
>DASWIG010000361.1:0-1628 GCA_036397835.1 Thermoanaerobaculia bacterium | reverse complement strand
GCGGTCGTCCCTTCGGGACGAAGAGGGACGGCCTGCGGCAATTCACGCCGGGAGGTTGTTCCTGAGCGTCTGGTAGTCCCGCGTGCGGGTTGGAGGACCTTGCCACCCATGGTTGACGGCGGATGAACCAGGTCGCCCCTGCTAGGATGGACGTGCCGGCGCCGGGCGCCGCGAACCTTACCAGGACGCCTTCGAGACGCTTCAAGCTGAGCGCGGTCCTGACCTCGTCAACGTCGTCCGCCGGGCCGTGCGGGGCGCGAGTCGGAGCTCCGTGACGGGCGAACACGTCCCGCTGACGGACTCGTCGACCCGGATGCGCCCGTCGCTGCGCCGCTTCACCCGCGGCAGCTCGCAGCCGCCGGCGGATGCCGGGCAGGTCCTCCACGGCCTCGTCCTTGGCGACCAGCGACTCGTCGATCGCCTTGCGCTGCCGATCGAGGTTCGCGAGGCTCTCGCCGAGCGCTTCGACCTCCGGCTCCATCTCGGACGCGACGCCGGCGGGGTCGACCGCGACGGCGCCGGATCGAGCCGGCTGCAGTTTGAGGTTGGGAACCCGGAGCTTGCGGACGATGTGCGAGCCCTGGCGGTAGACCGCCAGCGACTTGCGCTCCGGGGGCTTGTCCAGTCCGACGAGCAAACGGGATTTCCGAAGACCTACCGCCCGGTCGGGAACCGAGGGCCTGCTCTCAGACCTCGATGACGACGTAGAAGCCCTTCGTCCGCAGGCTCTCGAGGTCCACCTCGAAGTCCTCGGCGAGACGGGCGAAGCGCTGCGCGGGCGGCGCCGTCGTCTGCGCGACGATCTCGAAGCGGGTGAAGCCCAGGCGCTCGAGCCACGACGCCAGGGTGCGGCGGGTGAAGAAGCGGAAGTGGGTGTAGCACAAGAGGCCGATCGGCAGGTAGTCCCAGCGCCCGGCGAGCAGGTCCTCGACGATCGAGCCGTGGCCGACGTTGGGCACCGAGAGCACGATCCGTCCGCCCGGCCTCAGGACCGTCCGCATCTTCTCGAGGAAGGCTTCCGGGTAGCACAGGTGCTCGAAGAGCTCGGTGGCCACCACGGCGTCGAACGGGCCGTCGATCGCCAGCGTCTCGACGTCGCCCACGAGCACCTTGTGGAGACGCCCGGCGGCCTCGCGCGCCACTTCCGGGTTGAGCTCGACGCCGGTCACCCGGCAGCGGCGGCGCTGCTGCAGGAGCGCGCCCGTCAGGCCGCGGCCGCAGCCGATCTCCAGCACGTCGGCCACGCCCACGGGCACGTAGGGGAGCACGTCCTCGCGCACCTCGCCGTAGTAGTCGACGTAGTCGTGGAAGATCCCGGCGTGGACGGCGGGCTCATCGCCGAGCAGCGTCGCGTCGGTCAGGAGCGCCGCCGGCGAGCGTCCCGCGAGGCACGGCGCGGCGACGAGCGACACCGGCAGGTGCGAGCGCCGCCGCTCCCGAGGGGTCAGGGGGCCGGCCAGCAGCCGCTCCTCCACGCGCTCGAAGCCCCGCAGCGTGTGGACCTCCTCGTCCAGCTCGAAGCTCGCCAGCCGGTCGGGCGCCACCACCCGGGCGCCGCCCGCCAGCGCGGCTCTCATGGCCTCCAGGCTGCGCGCGCCGAGATGGACGTCCTCATGGCCGACGACGAG
>DASWIG010000360.1:0-9947 GCA_036397835.1 Thermoanaerobaculia bacterium | reverse complement strand
GGATGGTCCTCCTTCGGAGATCTGGCTTGACCGTGTTTCTCCTGAATCAGGAGCCCCATCCCCACCTTACCAGCAGTTTCCGCCATGGCCCCGAGACCTAACCTCGGGCCTCAAACCTTCAGCTACTTATAGCTGACTACGCCGGAAAGGCCAGAGGGCCGCCCCCACGCCCGGAGGGGACGCGGGACGCCCGCTGCTGAGCCGCTCACCGCCCCATGGACGTCCGCTCCGTCGATCTCTGAGACGCTCGGACGACGACGCCCTCTGAGCGGCTCAGGACGCCACGAATCCGGCCTGCCGGAGGCGGGCGCGCCGCCGACCGATCAAAAAGTGATGGGCAACCGATCAAAAAAATGATCTCGACAAGGGCGTCCGACCGGCCCATGATCTGCCTCGACGGGCGCCGAATGGTTCGTCGTCGCGTCGGTCCGGACCTTCGCCGCGGAAGTGGCGGAGATCCACCGGCGGCAGGCGGCGGAGGTGCTGACGGAAGGCGAGTCGTTCTCCGCGGAGATGCTGGCGTGGTTCCAGGTCGTCTGGGTGCGCCTGCTCGAGCGGGGCCGCGACGAGGTCGAAGCCGCCGAGAAGGTATACCGGAAGGAGCTCCGCAAGGAGACTCTGGTTCGGGAGCGCCGGGACGTGGAGGCCGCGGACCTGTACCGCAAGCTCCTCCGGATGCGCAAGACCTTCGAGGCGATCGGCCGCGGCACGGCCACGCTCTTCCTCGGGCTGGACTCGGCGATCTCGATCGCCGACCCCCGGGTGCTCCTGCGCTACGCGCGGGACTTCCTGGGGACCGTCCAAAGCCCGGACTTCGAGGCGCCCGACGCCATGGCGGCGGCCGATCTCGAGGACCACGCGGAGGACGTCTCGTCGGCGGTGACGACGCTTCAGAGCACCCTGGACGAGCTCGCTCTCCAGCAACGCCAGACCGAGAAGGCGTTGGAGGCCAAGGAGTTCCACTCGTCGCGGCTGCGGCCCGGCTCTCCGCGGACCGGCTCGGGGGACGTCCCGATGCCCGATCCGATCGAGGAAGGCGACGGCGGAACCGGCGACGAGCCGGCGGATGCCCCGCCGTCCGAGACCCCCCCGACGCCCCCGTCGGTGTAGGGGCGCACGGCGTGCGCCCTCCGGCGTCCGGCGATCCCGCCGGTCCGTCCGTCTGACGTTCGCGTCTTGTTGAATCCCTTCGCTGGCGGTCACGCCAGCCGCCTTTTTTCCGGCCGATCCGAGTGACGGCGGCCCTGACGCCGTGCCACCCGGCGAAGGCCTCGCGTGATAGTGTGCTTGCCCAGAAGCTGCTGTCGGCGGGCCTCGGCGGCATACGAGAGGTCCAGGCTCAGGGATTCAGGTCCTGGATGCCGCGGCCACCGCGAGCGGGAACAGGTGGTGACCATGACGACGACTCCTTCCCGCACCATCCCGCAGATGCTCCTCGACCGGGTCGCGGCCCGTCCGGAGGGGACCGCGTTCCTGGTCCCCGCCGGATCCGGCTGGCGAGAGGTGAGCTGGAAGCAGGTCGGCGACCGCGTGCGCGACGTCGCCTGCGGCCTCCGGGAGCTCGGGCTCGAGAGCGAGAAACGCTGCGCCATCAGCTCCTCGACGCGCTTCGAGTGGATCCTCGCCGATCTCGGGATCCTCTGCGCCGGCGGCGCCACCACGACGGTCTATCCGTCGAGCACCGCCGAGGAGACCGCTTTCATCCTGGAAGACTCCGGCGCCGTCTTCGCCTTCGCCGAGGACGCCGAGCAGGTCGCCAAGCTCGTCGAGCACCGCGCCGCCCTGCCGCGGCTGGCCAAGGTCGTGGTCTTCGACGGCGAGGGCGACGGCGACTGGGTCATCACCCTCGCCGAGCTCGAAGCCCTCGGCAGACAGCGCCACGACCGCGAGCCGGACGCGTTCGCGCATCGCGCCGGCAGCGTCGCCGGCGACGCGCTCGCCACGCTCATCTACACCTCGGGCACCACCGGGCGGCCCAAGGGCGTCGAGCTCACCCACGACTGCTGGGCCTACGAAGGCTGGGCCATCGACGCGCTCGACCTGCTCGAGGAAGACGACGTCCAATACCTCTGGCTGCCCCTCGCGCACTCCTTCGGCAAGGTGCTCGAAGCGGCCCAGCTCCGCATCGGCTTTCCCACCGCCGTCGACGGCCGCGTGGACAAGATCGTCGACAACCTGGTGGCGGTGAAACCGACGTTTGTGGCCGCGGTGCCCCGCATCTTCGAAAAAGTCCACGCCAAGGTCGTGGCCGGGGCCCGCGAGGGCGGCGCCGTGAAGTCCGCCATCTTCAACTGGGCCGTCGGCGTGGGGTCGCGGGTGTCGCGGCTCACTCGCGAAGGCCGCCCGCCCGGAGCGCTCCTGACCTTCCAGCACCGGATCGCCGACCGCCTGGTGTTCTCGAAGCTGCGCGCGCGCTTCGGAGGACGGCTGCGCTTCTTCATTTCAGGGAGCGCGCCGTTGTCGCGGCCGCTGGCGGAGTTCTTCCACGCCTGCGGCGTCCTCATCCTGGAGGGCTACGGCCTCACCGAGACGAGCGCCGCGAGTTGCGTCAATCTGCCCGACCGGTTCCGCTTCGGCACCGTCGGGCCGCCGCTGCCCGGCACCGAGCTGAAGATCGCGCCCGCCGACGGCGAAGTGCTCGTCAGGAGCCGCGGGGTCATGCGCGGCTATCACGGCCTGCCGGAGGAGAGCGCCGAGGCCCTCGACGACGACGGCTGGATGCACACCGGCGACATCGGCGAGATCCTCGAAGGCGGCTTCCTGTGCATCACCGACCGCAAGAAGGACCTGATCAAGACCTCGGGCGGCAAGTACGTGGCGCCGCAGGCCCTCGAGGGAAAGCTCAAGACCATCTGCCCGTACGTGAGCCAGGTCATCGTCCACGGCAACAACCGCAACTACTGCGTGGCGCTGGTGGCGCTCGACGAGGAGTCGATCCGCAAGTGGGCGGCCGACCACGGGCTCGGCGAGCTTTCCTACGCCGAGCTCGCGCGCCACGAGGAGGTCAAGGCGCTCATCGGTTCGTGCGTGGAAAAGCTCAATGCTTCTCTGGCCCGCTACGAGACGCTCAAGAAGTTCGCGCTCCTGCCGCAAGACCTCTCGCAGGAGGAGGGCGACCTGACGCCCAGCCTCAAGCTCAAGCGCAAGGCCGTCGAAAAGAAATACGCGGACGTCCTCGACGGGATGTACCAAGAGGGTCGTGGCGATGGTTGACGAGCGGGCGACGGCGGCCATGAGAATCGCCGCCGTCATATGGTGCGTCGTCCTGGTCTTC
Source organism: Thermoanaerobaculia bacterium (assembly GCA_036397835.1). GTDB lineage: Bacteria > Acidobacteriota > Thermoanaerobaculia > Multivoradales > J023 > DASWIG01. Next base: position 6,673 of record DASWIG010000360.1, on the reverse strand, counting down.
GGCGCGGGGCCCTCCCTCGCCGCGAGCCCGGACGTCAAGGTCGACCAGGTGGGCTACCTTCCGAACGAGCCCAAGCTCGCGATGGTCACTTCCGGCGCGGTCAGTTCCGGCGCCGCCCGAGCGCCGTTCGTCGTCCGCCGCGGCTCCGACGACGCGGTGGTGTTCTCCGGCGTCCTGGGAGGAGCCCAGGACGACGCGGACCACTCCGGCGACGTCGTACGCTGGGCCAACTTCACGAAGCTCAAAGAGCGGGGGACCTTCTATCTCCAGGTGGAAGGCGTCGGCACCAGCCATCCCTTCGTGATCGCCGACAACACCTATCGCAGGACGTTCTACACCGTCATGCGCAGCTTCTACGGGCAGCGCTGCGGCACGGCGGTGGATCTGGGGCCTACGCGGCCGGCCTACTCCCACCCGGCCTGCCACACCGCCGACGGCGTCTTCCACCTCTGCTCGGCGGGCAGGTCGGGCACCAGGGCCGCCACCCGCGGCTGGCACGACGCGGGCGACTACGGCAAATACGTCGTCAATTCGGGCATCACGACAGGCACCCTGCTGCTTGCCTACGAGCGCTACGCCGACCGGCTGAAGGCGGTGAGCCTGGACGTCCCGGAATCGGGCGACGGCACTCCCGACGTGCTCGACGAGATCAGGTGGAACCTCGGCTGGATGCTGGCCATGCAGGACGAGGACGGCGGCGTGTTCCACAAGCTGACCCGCGAGAGCTTCAGCGGCTTCGTCATGCCCCAGGACGACCACGCCACCCGCTTCCTCGTCGGCACCGGCGGCTCCCCCTTCAAGGGATCCTGCGCCACCGCCGACTTCGCCGCCGTGATGGCGATCGCCGCCCGCGTCTACCAGCCTTTCGACGCCGGTTTCGCGGCGACCTGCAGGGGCGCGGCCGAAAGGGCCTGGACCTGGCTGACGGCGCGCCCGAACGTCACCTACGACAACAACTGCGGCATCGTCACCGGTGCCTATGGCGACGCCGACTGCTCCGACGAGCGGCTGTGGGCGGCGGCCGAGCTTTTCCGCACCACCGGCCGCGGCCGCTACGGCGCGTTCTTCGCCGCGCGCTACGGCGCCTACAGCCCCACGGTCAGGCCGGAGTGGCCCCAGGGGTGGCAGAACGTGCAGAACCTGGCGATGTGGTCGTACCAGGCGTCGCCGGGCGCCCGCCCCGCGGTGCGCGACGTCATCCGCCGCGACACCGTCGCCGCCGCCGACGCCATCGTCGAACGGTCGCAGTCGAATCCCTACCGGCACTCGATCAGGCCTGAAGAGTACGTCTGGGGATCCAGCGGCATGGTCGCCAACTACGCCGTATTGCTGCTCGTCGCCAACGACGTCGAAGCCGACCCGCGCTACGCCCACACGGCCCTCGACAACCTGCACTACCTCTTCGGCCGCAACGCCCACGGCGTGAGCTTCGTCACCGGGGTGGGAGCGAGCTCCGTGCGCAACCCCCACCACCGCCCGAGCGCCGGCGACGGCGTCGCGGCTCCCTGGCCGGGTCTCGTGATCGGCGGCCCGAACCGCTACGACGCCGACGGCTCCGGCCTCGACGACCTGCCCGCCACGCCGCCCATGCGCCGCTGGGTCGACGAGACCGCGTCGTACGCTTCCAACGAGAACGCGATCAACTGGAACGCGCCGCTCGTCTACGCGCTGGCGTCGACCCTCCCCGGAGATCTCCCATAACCTGGGCCTGCCGTGAGCGCCCTCGGTGTCTCGGCGCCGACTGACCGGTCAAGCCTCTCCCCCCGAACGGATGAGCCCGACGAGGTCCGCCGTCGAGAGCTTCCCGGCCTGGTCGGTGCCGGCGAGCACTCCCGCCACCAGGTCCCGCTTGCCCTCGTGGAGGCTCAGGATCTCCTCCTCGATGGTGGCGCGGCTCACCAGGCGGTACACCGTGACGGGCCGATTCTGCCCGATGCGGTGGGCGCGGTCGGTGGCCTGGTCCTCGACCGCCGGGTTCCACCATGGGTCCATGTGGATCACGTAGTCGGCGGCGGTGAGGTTGAGGCCCGTGCCGCCGGCCTTGAGCGAGATCAGGAAGAGGTCGCCGTCGCCGTTCTGGAAGGCGTCGATGCGCTCCGCGCGCTGCCCGGCCGGGGTCTGGCCGTCGAGATATTGGTAACGGATGCCGCGCTGGTCGAAGGCGCGGCGCGCCAGCCCCAGGTGACGGACGAACTGGCTGAAGACGAGAGCGCGATGCCCTTCGTCCAGCAGCTCCTCGACCGTCTCGAGCAGCAGGTCCAGCTTGGCCGAGCCGCCGGTCCAGTCCGGGTCGACCAGCGCGGGATGGCAGGCCAGTTGACGCAGCCGGGTGAGCGCGGCGAGCACCTGGAAACGCCGCTTCCCGTCCTCGCCGCCGCCGTCCGGCGCCGCCGGCCGAGGCTGTGAGAGCTCCAGGAGCGCCTTGAGGCGCGCGTCCTCGTAAAGCCGGCGTTCGGCGGCGCCGAGCTCGACCAAGAGCTGCACCTCGGTGCGCTCGGGGAGCTCGGCGAGGACCTGCGACTTGGCGCGCCGGAGGACGAAAGGACGCAGCAAACGCGACAGGGCTTCGCGCCGGCCCAGGTCCTGGTGCTTCTCGATGGGCGTGGCGAACAGGAGGGAGAAGCGCTCCCAGGTGCCGAAGAGCCCGGGGGAGACGGCCCGGAAGAGGCTCCACAGCTCCCCCAGGTGGTTCTCGACCGGCGTGCCGGTGAGCGCCAGGCGCCAGAGCGCCTCGAGGCTGCGGACGGCCCTCGCCGTCTTCGCCCGGCTGTTCTTGATCGCCTGCGCCTCGTCGAGGACGAGGGTCCCCCAGGCCACCCGGGCGAGCTTGGCGGCGTCGCGCAGCACGAGACCGTAGCTCGCGACCACGACGTCGCCCGCGCCGAGCTCGCCCAGCACCGTGTCGCGGTCGGTCTCGCGGTAGAGCTTGGCGGCGAGGGAGGGCGCGAAGCGCTCCACTTCCCGGATCCAGTTGAAGCCCACCGAGGTGGGAGCGACGACCAGCGCCGGGCCGGCCTCGCGGCGGTCGATCAGGACGGCCAGGGTCTGGACGGTCTTGCCGAGCCCCATGTCGTCGGCCAGGCAGCCGCCGACGCCCCAGGCCGCGAGCCGCCGCAGCCAGCGATAGCCTTCCACCTGGTAGCCGCGCAGCTCGGCGGTCAGGTCCGCCGGCGGTTCCGGATCGAGCGCCTCGGCCTCCGCGAGCCGGCGCAGGGTCTGGGCGAACCGCCGGTCGGCGTCGACGACGGCCGCGTCCGGGCCTCCGTCCCCGGCGAGGTCGCGCAGCACGGGAACGGCGGTGACGCCGACCTCGAGGCGCTTGCCATGGACGTGGACGACGTCGTCGAGCGCCGCCAGCCGGTCGCGGAGCTCGCCGGTGATGAGCGCCCAGGTGCCGTCGCCCACCGGCAGGTAGCGCCGGCCTTCCCGCAGGGCCCGCAGCACGGCGAGCAGCGGCAGGCGCCAGCCGTCGCCCTCGACGGTGCCCTCGACGCCGAACCAGTCGCGCTGGCCGCGGAGGCGGACGCGCAAGGCCGCCGGCGTGGCCGAGGACGAGACGCGCCGCCGTCCGCCCTCGGGCCATTCGACCACCAGGCCGCGGCCGGCCTCGTCCTGGGCCGCGAGGACGACGTCGAGGGCGTCGTCGTCGCTCGCGATCCGCCATTGCCAGGGGCGTTCTTCCTCGTGCTTGCCCAGGCCGAGGAGGTCGACGCGGTCCCGGGCGGCGGCCTTCTCCGCTTCAGGGCTGCGCTCGACGAGGATCCGCCGGCCGGCCTCGTGGCTGCCGTCCTCGTGGCTGCCGTCCTCGTGGCTGAGCAGGCGGGCGGGGCCCTCCCCGGGCCGGAAGTAGGAGCCCTGCGGCGAGGGCCGGACCAGGAGCTGGGCGCTCATGCCCTCGCCCGGCTCGCCGGGCGTCAGGCGCAGGAAGAGGCGCCGGTCGGCTTTTCGGGTCCCGTCGACGAGCTCCGGCGCGACCGTCACGGGCATGACGCCCTCGAGCCCGGAGAGCCGCCGGAGGACCTCCTCCCGCCCCTCCTCGGGCACCGCGCGGTCCGCGCCCCGGGCGTGCAGGACGAGCTCGACGATCCGCGGATCCGCGGCCGCCACGAGGATCCGGCCGGGATCCTCCACGTAGGCGGCCAGGCCGCGGCCGGCCTTGAGGAGGAAGCGGGGCGGGAAGCTGCGCAGGGCGAGCCCGTCCAGGGAGCCGTCGAGGAAAAGACCGTCCTCCCCCAGGCTCAGTGAGAGACCCAGCTCGACCTCTTCGATCCTGACGTTCTTCTTCGGCTCGTCTTGGAGGAAGACGAGAGGGTGCCCGGCGAGGGCCCGGAGGACGGCGATGGTGTCGACGGTCCAACAAGAGCCGAAGTAGGAGTAGGGCTCCCTTTCGACGGCCGCCAGGGCCCGGCGGTCGGCCTCTCTCGTGAGCAGCTCGGGATCGAGGCGCAGGTCGTCCCACGACATTCGGCGCCCGGCCGTCCATTTGCCGCTCCTTTTCGAGACCTTCTGCTCCCACGCGCCAACGGCAACGCTGCCTCCCTCGAGGAAGGCCACCCGCCAGGTCACCCGGCGTCTGGGCGCGGCCTCGGCGGGGTGAAGAGCGTCCTTCACCTCCAGCAGGGCGTCCAGGACGTCGAGGGTCCGCGTCCAGATGGGTCTGTCGTCGACCTCCAGGGCTTGCCGGACGAGCGGGTCCTCGGGCTGGTGGAGGAGCATCAGGGCGACGCGTTTCATGAGCGCCCAGGTGTGCCGGCAACAGCCTTGCGACACCCGAGCGAGGTAGCAGGTGCAAGTGGAACGGACCTCGTCGCCGAGGCGGCCGGGCAGGTGGACGTCGACGAGACAGAAGCCGGCGCCCAGATCGGGCAGCCTGCTGAAAAACCGCCTGCTGTCCGGGTCCCACTGCAGCGTGACGAGCTTCGGCAGGACGTCGATGCCCTGGCGGGCCAGGACCGCGGAGCAGACGTCGATCTGCTCGTTCAGCTTGGCGACGAAGTACTCTCTGGCGGTTTCCGACATGTCCCTGGTTTCCGTCGGACGGAATATATCCGACGACGGAAGGAGGCGTCGCGCCGACCGCCCCCGGGGTGAAGCCTGTCCAATCCGACCTGAAAATCGAAAGCGCGCCTTTCGATTTTCAAGGTAGGATGGCGGCATGCTCGCTCGGGAACGCCATCTGACCCACGTGGAAGGGCTCATCGGCCGCCATCCGATCGTCGCGATCCTCGGCGCGCGGCAGATCGGCAAGACGACTCTGGCTCGGCAGCTCCTCGATCGCTGGGATGGCCCCAGGACGGTCTTCGATCTCGAAGATCCCTTCGATCTGGCACGGCTGCGAGAGCCCCGGCTGGTCCTGGAGGACGTCGAGGGTCTCGTCGTGATCGACGAGGTGCAGCAATTGCCCGACCTGTTTCCGGTCCTCCGCGTCCTGGTCGATAGGCCCGAGAACCCGGCCCGGTTCCTCATCCTGGGAAGCGCTTCGCCGGATCTGCTGCGCCAGTCCTCCGAGAGCCTGGCGGGACGGCTCTTCCACTACGAGCTCCGGGGGCTGGCGCTCGACGAGGTCGACCACGAGTCCTGGCACGACCTGTGGCTTCGCGGCGGATTCCCTCGTTCCTACCTGGCGGACTCGGACGCGACCAGCATGGAGTGGCGCCAGGGCTTCGTCCGCACCTTCCTGGAACGGGACCTCCCTCAGCTCGGCATTCAGACCCCCGCCCCCACCCTGCGGCGTTTCTGGACGATGGTGGCCCACTATCACGGCCAGACGTGGAACGCCGCCGAGATCGGCCGGGCCCTCGGTGTCTCGGCGCCGACGATCCGGAGCTATCTGGACATCCTGACGTCGACCTTCGTCGTCCGCCAGCTCGCTCCCTGGCACGAGAACATGGGCAAGCGTCAGGTCAAGGCGCCCAAGGTCTACGTGGCCGACAGCGGTTTGCTCCATACGCTGCTCGACGTCGAGACCCGCGCCGAGCTCGAGGCCCATCCCAAGATCGGAGCTTCGTGGGAGGGCTTCGCCATGGCCGAGGTCCTCACGCGTCTGGACGCGCGGCCGGAGCAGTGCTACTTCTGGGCGACCCATGGCGGCGCCGAGCTCGACCTGTTGGTGATTCGGGGCCAGCGCCGGCTGGGCTTCGAATTCAAGCGAACCGCATCGCCAGGAACGACGCGCTCGATGTTCTCGGCTCTTGAAGACCTGAAGCTCGAGAGGATCGAGGTCATCTATCCCGGAGGACACACTTTCCCGCTCCACCAGCAGATCCGGGCGGTGGCGCTCTCGCGTCTCCTGGAAGATCTGGAGCCCCTTCGGCAACGCTGAACACACGGGACGCATAGCTACACAGTAGCACGGATCCTCAGCCAACGTCGTAGATCCGCGCCCCTTCGCTGCGGAGCTCGGAACCGTTCGCTGCATGTAGACTCCTCCTCACGGCGTCCACGTGATCCGGAAGCCAAGCATGGAGAGGTTCATGATCCGCAGTCTCGCGTCGATCGTCATGGTGCTCGCCGGCGGCTTCGCCGGCCCCGTTCTCGCGGCCGAGGTCCCGACCCGCGGCGTCGGCGTCTATCCCGGCGATCCCGCCGAGGACTTCTCGCCCACCCTCGTCGCCGCGCCGGCGGGCCGACGCAACCTCGCTCTCAACCGGGCCGCGACCCAGTCGAGCGCCTA
>DASWIG010000359.1:0-1615 GCA_036397835.1 Thermoanaerobaculia bacterium | reverse complement strand
ACTGTTCGTGGCGGCGCTGGCGGGTCGGTGTGGATCACGGCCACTGGCGCGATCGCCGGCGACGGCACGATCGAAGCCCTCGGCGGCGCCTCGGGTAACAACAACAGGGGCAGCGGCGGCGGCGGCGCCATCGCCGTGGAGTACGGTTCGAGCTCCGGCACGGTCCTCGAGAACCTCCGCGCCTGGGGCGGTCAGCACACGGTGGTGGGAGGCGCCGGCACCATCTGTCTCGCGGGCCCGGCGGCGGACCATGGCGATCTGATCGTCGACAACGGTGGCCTCAGCGGTCAGGGGACCAAGCTGCCCGCCCTGGGCGGGGGCGCCGCGCAGGCCGGCAGCACCGGCTCGCTCCTGGTCACCGACCGGGCCGTCGCCATCCCGCCCTACTTCGTCGGACATTGGGTCCAGGTGTCCGCCGCCGACGCGACGCCCAAGGGCACCTACCGTATCGCCTCGGTCAACGGCACTTCAGCGACCCTCGACGCCGACGCCGGAGAGACGATCGCTCTCGAGCCCGGAGATCTCTGGCAAGGCGTCTATCGGTTCGACCTGGTCACGGTCGTGGGCGGCGCCGCGCTGACGTCCGACGATCCGGTCTTCGAGAGCGGCCTGCCGCTCGAGCTGGCAGTGAGCTCCGGCCCCCTCACCCCCCAACCCCCTCTCCCGGAGGGAGAAGGGGGCCCGATCCCCGACGTCCTCCCCTCTCCCTCTGGGAGAGGGGCCGGGGGTGAGGGTTCGCGAGCGAAGCTCGCCAAGTTCCCTGAGGAATGAATGCCGAGGAAGGAACAGCCATGCGATTGTCAACGTCCCTCCTGATCCTCTGCTCGCTGGCGCCGGCGCCGCCAGCCCGCGCCCAGTCCGCCGAGCTCCCGGGCGGCAAGCCCATCGACGACCTCGAGCTGACCCGCGAGCTCGCGTTGGAGATCGACGGCGAGGACTTCGACGACGCCGAGATCTACCACTCGCGCTACGAGGTCGCCTACCTCGTCGTGTCGCCGGAGCTGCCCTCGCCGCTCCTCTTCAGCCCGCGCGGGCACTCGGTGCAGAGCGTCGAGGGCGAGAAGCTCGGCAAGACCGCCGGGCTCGCGGCCAAGCTCGGCGCGAGCGCCGTGGCGCGCTACCTCGGCCAGTACGAGGAGAGCGGGGGCGTGATGAGCTTCGAGCTCGACGACGGGCGCACCGTGGTCCTCGAGCCGCGGCCGCCGCTGCTCGGCCGCCAGGCGGCCGAGATCCTGGAAGAGCGTCATCCGCGCTACGGCGAGAAGGCGCGCGCCTACGGCCTCGAGAAGGCCGCGGTGAGCGCCATGGCGGTCCCCGACGGCGAGGTGCGCGCGCGCGTCTACTTCGCCTCCTGGTCGCCGATCTGCGAGCGCCTGGTGCCGAAGATCATGCGTCTCGAGCAGGAGCTGCACGGCCGCGTACGCTTCGAATACTACGGCCTGCCGAGGCCCCTCAATGACGATCCGATGGTGGCGCGCGAGCGCATCCACTCCGTGCCCACCGTCGTGGTCTACGTCGACGAGGCGGAGATCGGCCGCCTGAGCGGACGCGCCCTCGACGAGCCCGAGGCCGCCTTCTCGCGCCTCTTCAAAGACGCCCGGTAGCGATTTCATCG
>DASWIG010000358.1:0-3244 GCA_036397835.1 Thermoanaerobaculia bacterium | reverse complement strand
GGCGGCGCGTCCGCGGACTCTCGCGGTGCGCCGCTGGCGTCCCGGCATCCCGCAGCCCACGGCGTCCATCGCGCCGGCGCGCGAGGCGGCGGCGCGTCTCGAGCGGCGGTATCCTGGCCTGCGCGTCATCGGCAACTGGGTGACCGGGGCCGACGCCGCGGCCTGCGTCAAGGCGGGGTGGAGCTGAACGCCGAGACGCCGCGTCTCCCGCTTGTGGGGTCAGCAGTGGCCGGGTGAGGTGAGCTGCCGCCGGCGCTCCCAGCATCGTCGCGGGACTGGCGAGCGGACGGTACCACCGGGTGGGTGGTTGTCCGTAGGGACCTGCCTCCAGATCGCATCATTTGAAGAAGAAGCCAGAAAGGCGTGGATTTGTCTCTCCATGTCAGAGATAATGGTCTCCATGAAGAGATCACTCCGATCGATCGACGCCTCTCAAGAGCTTCACCTTGAGGCCCAGGCGACGGCGGACGTCCTGGCGCGGGGCTTCGGCGAGGACGCCGAAGACGCTCGCCGGCGGACGCTCTAGGTCCGAAGCCTCTACCGAGAATCCCACAGATCTTCGACCGTGGCGACGGTGATGGCCTGGTCGCTCCAGCGATCGAGCTGCCGGGGGTCGGTGCAATCGAGGATCCTCGAGCGCGCCTGGGCGTCGAGAGTGAGGCCGCGTACCTGGAGGACGGAGACGATCATCTGCGCGGCCCGGCGTTCCGCGCTCTGCCGCGCCTGCTCCGCGGCCTGCCGCGCTGCCAACTCTTCCGCGGCGCGCATTTCCGCGGCCCGCCGCGCCGCCGACTCTCTGGCCTCGCCTTCCGCCAGCCCTCTCGCGAACCCTTTGGCTTCGCCTTCCGCCTGCCCCTCGGCTCGTACCCCCTCGACGACGGGGTTCCTCCTCGCGACGAGCGCCTGCGCCACCGCGTCGTCGCCCGCCGCGGCATCGAGAAGGCCGCGCACCGGCATCGGCGGCGCGAGACAGCGATCCTTGATCGCAGCGTCGTCCGGCATCCGCGACCAGCCGCCCGTCGCGTGCGACCATTCCAGGAGGTAGCTCTTCTCGAGCTTCTTGCGGCGCCCCTGCCCGAGGCCCCCGACCACGACGCAGAAGACCCGGCGCACCCCGCGGCTCACCAGCTCCCGAGCCTTGAACGTCGGCACCTCGAGGCTCTGCTCGCTGCACACCTCGAAGGCCAGCTCCTCGAGCTGACGCTGCCCGCTCACCGGATCGGGAGCCGCCGGGTAGACGCTGGCGTCGGGCGCGAAGTCGCTGCCGCGGCTGGTGCGGGTGAGCATCTCCACCGCCCCCAGGTAGCCCTCGACCACGTGGGCGGCCAGCACCCGGGCGAGCTGGAAGTGTTGGCGCGCGTGGGGGGGCTTGGCCGGCATCTTCAGCCTGAGCTCTCCGTCGAAGTACTCTTCCTGGGTCTCGGGCCGTGCCAGGTGCTCCCAGATCGGCGGCAGATCTTCCGAGCTCCTGTCCGTGGCGGGAGACCTGCTCACGGACGAGGCGCTCCCCTGAAGGATGAAGGACGGATCTTGGCGAGGCGGATCCATAACCCTACCCTAGCACGGTCTGGCCGTCGCTTCAGCGTTTCGACGAGCACAAGGCGCTGACCTCGCCGCGATTCTGAGACAGTCGCCGAGAAATGACAAGTAGAAGCCACTTGAGGAAGATACCGTGGGCTCATCGTCCCCCAGGGCGGCGGCAGGGTCAAGCGCAAGAATCCGTCCAAGAAGCGGCCTCGCGACGCGCTTCGCGGTGGCGATCGACGTCGACGACGCGGGCCTCGTCCGCGCGGTGTATACGGTGGTGGCGCCCGATAAGCTCAGCGCTCTGCGCTGACGGCCGCCGCCGTTCTACTCCGCGAGGACGCGGCGCGTCGGGACGCTCGACCACGACCGCCGCCAGGCCGTTGAGCTACGGCCTGGCGGTGTCCGCCGGCGGGCGCTCCATGGCGCGCACGAAGGTCTCCTGCACGAGGTCCTCGGCGTCGGCGGCATCGTCCTGTTGCCGCCACTCCTCGTCCCTAAGGGACGACCGCAACAAGCGTAGAGGTAGGGGAGGGGGAAGCCCCTTCCCTACGCCGAACGGCGTTCGCCGTTCACCAAACCGAAAGCACACCCGGACGTTCGAATCGCCCACGGCGATCTACCAGAACGGGAGGCACCTGCGGATGGACCGAGAGGTCCACCGCCGGGGACGAGCCTGCTCGGGGTCTCTCCAGGGCGTCAACGGACAACCGCTTGACGATCGAATCGGCGAGCCCCGCGAGGAGCGGCTCGCTCGCTCGCTATCAGCCTTCCCTGCACTTGCACTTGCAGTCGCAAGGGAAGACGTGCAGCATGACGATCTGGTTGTCGTTCTGGACGCAGAACGCGACCCGGCTTGTCCAGGAGCTGGCCCGCGTTCTGGTTGATCGGCCGCACCCGCACGACGAGCCCCGGCATGTCCCTCACGACGGCCGCCGCCTCGCCGGCGCGGCCGGAACGCAGGTAGACCTTGACGAGCCCGACGCCGTGGAGTATGGCGCCAGAGAGCGGCGCCCCGCTCCGTGCCTATACGATCCGGCGATGCCGGCCTGCGCCTCGGTGTGTTATGCGACCGGGGAGGTGTCGTACTTGACGCCGTGCGACGAGCCCGGTAGACTCCCGAACTGCGGCAAACACGGAGGATACGGTGACTCCGTGGGCCTTGGAGCATGGTGATTATACGACAGTCGGTGGGCAGCGGCGAGGAATGGTACGTGGGCGCCATGACGGACTGGGACCCCCGGACGCTCAAGGTCGACTTCGGCTTCCTGCCCGCCGGCGGCTACCTCATGGAGGTCTGGCGCGACGGACCGAACGCGCACCGTTACGCGAGCGACTTCGCGCGAGAGACCCGTTCGGTCACCCGCGCGGATCGGATTCGGATCGAGCTGGCGCCGGGCGGCGGCTGGGTGGCCCGGCTCACGAAGGAGCGTTGAGCCACTCGGTCTTCACGGACGACGGCCAAGAAGGGCTCGGTCACGTTCATCTTCTGCGTCACCAACGTGACGCACTCGACGTTGACGTACGATCCGGGCTCGAACGTCGTGACCTGCGGATCGCTCTAAAGGTCCCAGGGCAGCGTAGTCAGCTATAAGTAGCTGAAGGTTTGAGGCCCGAGGTTAGGTCTCGGGGCCATGGCGGAAACTGCTGGTAAGGTGGGGATGGGGCTCCTGATTCAGGAGAAACACGGTCAAGCCAGATCTCCAAAGGAGGACCATCC
>DASWIG010000357.1:0-2757 GCA_036397835.1 Thermoanaerobaculia bacterium | reverse complement strand
CTCGCCGAAGCCGACGAAAGTCTCGGTGAGCGCCTCGGCGGCGAGGCGCAGCACGAGGACGTTGCCCGGCCCCTGCGAGTCTTCGATCTCCTCGAGGACGAGCTCCGAGTCGGACCAGCCCAGCTTCTCGCGCACCTGGCGCAGCTCGCGCTCGCCGACGTGGCGCGGCAGCCGGGCGACGAGCGCCGTGGCCCGCCGCTCGACGATCGCGCCGCGTTCGTGGAGCTCGATACCCCGCAGGCGTTCGCAGGGCTCGACCTCGACGCGCAGGCGCCCGCCGCCGGCGGGGTAGAAGCCGGGCCGCTCGAGCGTCGCCGTCAACCGCGGCCCCATCCGCTCGATCAGGGGGAGAAAGGTGTCGGCGAGGAACGGGAAGGGCGGCGCCATGGGATTGTGGGTGCCCCCTTCGAGCACCAGACGCGACGGACCGGACGCCGTCAGCAGCGCCGGAAGCACCGTCTGGAGCACCAGGGTCACGCTCCCCGCCGTGCCCACGGCGAAGCGGTAGTCGCCGGAAGCGACCGGCCCCGGCGTCAGCTCGAGCGAGGTCGAGCCCACCTCGTCGCCGGCGACGCGGGCGCCGCAGATCTCCGCCGCCGCCCTGACCGCGGTCAGGTGCTGACGCATGAGCCCGGGCCTGCGGCGCCGGGCGCGGACGTTGCGCACCGCGACCGGCGTGCCGGTCACCATCGCCAGGGCCACGGCCGAGCGCAGGACCTGGCCGCCGCCTTCGCCGAAGGAGCCGTCGATCTCGAGCATCCGTCGTCCGCCTTCCATCGGCGAGGATCCTACGCGAATTGCGCTCGGGGCCGTCGACGCGGTATCCTCGTCCCGACGGAGCCGGCCGCCGGCACCCCCCCTTCCAACACCGAGAGCCGCCATGGGACGCATTTTCGAAGTCCGCAAAGCCACGATGTTCGCCCGCTGGGACCGGATGTCGAAGCAGTTCGCCCGGATCAGCAAAGAGATCTTCATCGCCGTGCGCGCCGGCGGCCCCGATCCCAACGGGAACCCGACCCTGCGCCGCCTGATCCAGAACGCGCGCAGCGTCAACATGCCCAAGGACAAGGTCGAGGCGGCCATCAAGCGCGGCGTCGGCGACGAGGCCAAGGACTTCGAGCAGGTCGTCTACGAGGGCTACGCGCCGCACGGCGTCGCCGTCCTCGTCGAGACCGCCACGGACAACCCGACCCGCACGGTCGCCAGCGTGCGCTCCGCCTTCAACAAGCACAGCGGCAACCTCGCGACCACCGGCAGCGTCGGCTTCCTCTTCAACCACATGGGGGCCTTCCGCCTCGACCCCGAAGGCATCGACCAGGACGAGCTCGAGCTCGAGATGATCGACCACGGCCTCGAGGAGATGGGGGAGGGAACCGGCGAGAACGACGAGACCGTGCTCGTGCTGCGCTGCGCCTTCGCCGACTTCGGACGCATGCAGAAGGCCCTCGAGGACCGCGAGATCAAGCCCCTGAGCGCCGAGTCCGAGTGGATTCCCACCACCACCGTCGAGCTGCCCGACGGCCAGGCCGAGGAGGTCCTGCGGCTGATCGACCGGCTCGAGCAGGACGACGACGTCCAGAAGGTCTTCCACAACCTGGCCTGAGCTCCCAGGTCAGGTGAAGATCACCTCGTACTGCATGCGGCCCTTGGGATCGGGGCCGACCGGGACGACGAAGATCTCGAGGCTCCCCAGCGCCGCGTTCTCGACCTTCACCGTCTGCTGCGGCAGGACCTCGCGCGTCTCGGTGGTGAAGACGAGGGCGAAGGGCCCGCGCACGGCGTCGGCCACGGTCTGGCCGCCGAGCGGGCGGCAGTGATCGAGAAGGGTCTCGACCTCCTGCCCCGCCGGGGCGCTGAAGGTGAAGGTCTGGCCGACGAGGGGCTCGAAGTCCTCGAGCTTCAGGGTCCGGAGGCGGTCTTCCATGGCATCCTCTCAGGGCGAGTCGGCTCGCCATTCCATCAGGTGGTACATGCCGTATTCCGAGATCGGGCGAAAGCCCAGCCGTTCGTAGAGCCGCATGGCCGGGTTGAAGGTCTCGACGTGGATGGTGAGCCGCTTGCCGGCGGCCCGCGCCTCGTCCATCAGCTCGCCGAGCAGCCGGCTGCCCAGGCCGCGTCCGCGGTGCTCGGGGAGGAGGGCGACCTCGACGAGACGGATCTCGTCGTCCCAGCGCTCGGGCGTCCGGTCGACGTAGAGGCGCCCCACCGGCTCGCCGCCCGCGAGCACGACGTCGAAGCGGGCGCCGGCGTAGTGCTCCTGGTAGTGGCGGTGCTGGGCGTCGAACTGCATGCGCAGGAACGCCGCCTTCTGCTCCTGTGTCCAGTCGGTGAGCTTCATCTCTTCTTCGCGGGTGCTGGCGTAGAGCCGGAAGAGGAAGCCCTCGTCCGCGTCCGTGATCGGGCGCAGGGTGAGGGGGGCGGTGGAGGTCTCGGGGCTCACGGCGAGGGGAGTATAGCCCATCGCCGCGCGGCACCGGCGGTGACGGCCGGTGTAGGGGCGCAAGGCTTGCGCCCTCCGGAACGGCCCCGTCGGGGCCGGGCGCACGCCGTGCGTCCCTACACCTACACCGGACGGCCCCGTCGGGGCCGGGCGCACGCCGTGCGGCCCTACAGTCGGGCCGGGCGCACGCCGTGCGCCCCTACAGCGGACAGCCCCGTCGGGGCCGGGCGCACGCCGTGCGCCCCTACAGTCGGGCCCGGCGCACGCCGTGCGGCCCCTACACCGGACGGCCCCGTCGGGGCCGGGCGCACGCCGGG
>DASWIG010000356.1:0-1916 GCA_036397835.1 Thermoanaerobaculia bacterium | reverse complement strand
GTAGGGGATGAAGCGCGGCTGAAAGGCAAGGACGCCGATGGTGCCGGCGAGGACGCCGGCGACGGCGACGGCGTAGAGGAGCAGGCGCCGGTAGAGGCTCGCCCTCGCCTCGAGCACGCGGTGGTTGTGCTCGTAGGTGAGAAAGCGAGCGTCCGGATCTCTGATTTCCTTCATAGTTTCAGTCCTCGCCGCGCAGGAAGGTCTCGGCGAAGCGGAAGCCGCCGGAGACGAGCTTGTTGGCAAGCGGTCCCGGGGTGAGGGCGCCGAGGGCGAAAGCGAGAGCGGTCAGGGCGGCCCAGGCGGGCAAGGCGGACGCGTTGAAGGCGGCGAAGGGCATCTCGCCGAGGACGGAGAAGGTGGCTCCGAACCACTCGGTGAGAAGCTCCCCCGCCTTCAAGACCAGGGCGAGGAGGATGGTCTTGACGGTCAGGAAGACGATGTAGGAGTAGTAGCGGTCGAAATAGCCCGCCGTCCACCGGCTCGCTCCCAGCGCCGTGAAGATCGGCCCGACCGCCACGGTGAGCGCGCTCTGGATGAGGAGGAAGTAGGTGGCGAGGGCGACGAGGGTGTAGGCGAAGAAGACGGCGAGCCCGGTGATCTGATGCGCGGCCATCGTCAAGATGCCCGAGCCGTTGAAGAGCGAGATCAGCCCGTGAAGGAGCGTGACTTCGCTGTAGTGGAGGTACAGGAGAAAGCCCTCCTTCATGATGAGGAGCGGGGAGAAGTTCCCAAGGCCCGTCATCGACGAGGCGAGGGACTCCGCGCCCAGGATCACGGCGTTGGGCAGCGAGGAGAACAGGTCGACCGAAAGGCTCGCGAAGATGAAGAGGAACCAGGCCCCGCGGGTGGCGAAGTAGTAGGGAGGGATCGTCTCGGTCTTCTTGCCGCGCAGCTTGCCGATGCCGGCGCCCGCCAGCTCGAGGATGGCGAGCGGGATGGCGAGCGCCCAGCCCACGGCGACGAGCGTGTCCGCTGCGGCGAAGATGGCCTGGGTTATGGAGTCGGTGACAACGTCACTTTCTTGTGCTCGAACGCGAGTCGACAGGAGGGCAAGGACGGCGAGCGCGGCGGCAAGTAGAAGTGGCTTGCCGGCGCGATGAAGACGGCCAGCGGGCGATCCGGCGCCGTCTCGAGCAGCAGGGTTTCGGAAGGTTCCAAGCGGCATGGGGCGCACCTCGGTTGAGAGTGATGGGCGTGAATCGTCAGCGGTCGGACGGTTTCGATCCGGACGGTCGAGCACGGCAGCTCCCGCGGCGCCAGGACGAGCGCGAAGAGGTCAATGACGGAAAGGAGCAAGACCAATGGAATTCCCTCCTGTCGCGGTGGGCTCGCTCTCAAGCGCTTCGCGCAGCGCGGTGACGTGGTGCCAGATGCGCGTCTGCTGCTCGAGGCGGGCGTTGACCTCGTCGGCGAAGGCCAGGTACTGGAGGTTGGTGCCAAGGAGGCTCACCTGGCGCTCGACCGATTGCGCGTCGAGGGATTGGTGGAGCGCGGCAAAGAGCATCTCGAGGTGCTGGGCGTTGCCGTCGGCGCCGTCGATGCTCCGGCGCTGGTACTCGATGCCTTGACGCTCGCGGCTGACCTGCGCGGCGTGGTTCTCGATCGCCTCGGCGACGCGGTAGGCGGTCGTCAGGAGCGCGTTGTCGCGCGCGAAGTAAAGCTCGGCCGGGCTCTCGTAGGTCTCCCACGGATCGGGACGCAGCAGCGGCTCTTCGCTCGTCCCCGGCACGATGCGCGGCCCGGGGAAGTACTCGCCGAGAAGCTCGACGATCTCCGGATGGGAATAGCCGAGGGTGTCTTCGATCAGCGCCGGGTTGTCCTCGTCGTAGTTGCCGCCGGCGATGAGCCAGTTCATGTTGGCGAGGAAGGCGCCGGTGGCGTTGGTGTCGTCGACGAAGGGGATTTGCCCGAGCCGC
>DASWIG010000355.1:0-2161 GCA_036397835.1 Thermoanaerobaculia bacterium | reverse complement strand
TCAATTCAAGGATCCCTGTCAATTCAGGCGCTCGCGGAGCGGAGCTCGACGTGGGGGTCGCTGGCGGTGCCACCGGGACGCTAAGCGACGCCGAATCAGACGCTTACGGCCTCCCACCGAGATGCAGCCTGCGCGGTCGCGACCGTCGGGTCGGACTGTGGGGTCTGAAGAGCTCTGAAGAAGTGTCTGCCACGACTATCCGCTGGGTCGTCGGACGAGCACGACGATCGCCGCGCAGCCTGGCTGCTGCCGGTTGGAATCACTACCGGCCCGCCGGCGGCCCGAGAAGCTCCAATCTCGGGAAGTAGGTCTTGAAACGGCGGACGTCACGGCTCAGTAACCGATGGCCGCGGATCGCCGCATGGGCTCCGATGTAGAAATCGGGAAGAGGAGAGCGTCGGGAGCCTCCTCGCCGCCGATACTGCAAGAAACATTTACCCGCCAAGAATGCCGCTTCCCATGGCAGGGACTCGCGCCTGAAGTACTCGAGCGGGACGGCTGACTCAAGCTCCTCGATACGCTCGAATCCGATCGAGACTTCAGCGTAGATGATGGGATTGATGACGAGCTCGGCCTCGTCGGCATATCGGAGCAGAGCGGCAGAAGACCACGAATACCACCGTGGATCCTCCGTCAAGATGTCGAGGAGGACGTTACTGTCGACGAGAATCGGCTTCAATCCTCACCCCGCGTCAAGGCCATGATCTCGTCGGTGCTCATGTCCGCTGTGGCTCGCCCTTTCATTCTGCGCAGGAGACGGTCGCCACGGCGCTCCACGGCTCTCTCCGTCTTGCGCAGGCGAACTCCATCTCCGTCGATCTCGATGGACACCTCGGTGTGGGGCAAGAGCCCAAGCCGCTGTCGGACATCGATCGGAATCGTCACTTGACCTTTGGATGTGATGCGCATGGATTTCTCCGGGACATTTCGTACCAGTACGGATCTTACCCGATCTTTTCCGCCGCATCAAGGGGCGGCTGCCGAGAGAGCCCGCGATGCCAGTGGAGAGTGCCGGTTCTCGGCCGCCAGCCGCAACCATGATCGCGCCCCGGTTCAGCCCCGGCGACCGAGACGCGCCCTGAGGCGATTCCTGAGCCCGGCCTGGCTGGCGTCCGCCACTGTCTCGCGGACCTCGCCGGCCAGCCGCTCGCGGTGGCTTAGGTACGCCTGGACTTCCTCCCGATGCCGGAGGTAGTAGGTGAGGACGGCATAGACGTCGTCGAGCCGCAGGACGGGGAAGTCCTGGGCGATCTCTTCAGGAGTGCCTCCCAGGTCGAAGGCCGTCACCACGGTCTCCAGGGGGGCGCGAGTGTCGTCCGCCCCGCCGCCTCACTCGGGAAGAAGTCGAGTACGCACAGCAGGTCGTCCGGGAGATCGGGTGTCTCGCCACCGAAACGTCATAAGGAACCCGCGCTTCGAGGAGGATCTACGCAAGCTTCCCGCCGACGCGCGGGAGGTAGACGAGGCGCTTGAAGGTCTGGAGTGGTTCTGGCCCGGTCGCCGGAGCGCGGGGCGCCTGTCGGGGAGCCGCCCTTGAGAGCCTGGCCCGTCTGCCGGTGGGGGAATCTCGCTGCGACTCGCGGGCAAGAAGGAGTTGGCTGACCGCGTGCGTCCAAGGACCGCGCCGGAATTTCGCTCCTGGCTCCGGGCCATTGTGGCGCTCGTTCGGGCACGACTCGTGCTACCGTGTCGGAATGAAGGTCGCCACCGCCCAAGTCATCGATGGCATGGTTGAGGTCCCCGCCGAGATTGCAGACGGATCCCAGGTCGCCATTCTCGCCCTCGACGACGGAATGCCCTTCGAGCTGACGCCGAGGGAGCAGCAGAAGCTGAGCGATGCCCTCGCCGAGATCCACGCCGGCAGGTACGCCGACGGTTGGGCTCTCCTCGACGACCTGAGGGCGAAGAGCCGCGCGTGAGGTATCGGCTACGGGTAGCGCCCCAAGCGGAAGCTCAGATCCGCGAGGCTGCCCGGTGGTGGTGGGAGAACCGCCTGAAGGCGCCTGAAGCCTTCTCGGAAGATCTCGAGGAAGCGTTCGGACTGATCTCTCTTCTCCCCAAAGCCGGACAGCCAGTCCGTCACACCCGAATCAACGAGCTCAGACGCGTGCTCCTGGGACGTGTGCGCTACTACCTGTACTACCAGGTCAACGACGCCTCG
>DASWIG010000354.1:0-3509 GCA_036397835.1 Thermoanaerobaculia bacterium | reverse complement strand
GAGGCCGGAGCCTACGAGCAGGCGCTCCAGGGCTTCGTCGACCAGCAGGTCGAGCGTCCCGAGGACCCCGAGGTCACGCTCAACCTGGGCAGCGTCCACTACGAGATGAAGAACTTCGAGGAGGCCGACCGGGCGTTCGCCCAGGCGGCGGTGGCGGCCGACGATGCGCTGCGCGCCCAGGCCCTCTACAACCTCGGCAACTCGGCCTACCGCCAGGGAGACCTGCAGAAGGCGATCCAGCTCTACCAGGCCGCCCTCGAGCTCGACCCTGACGACCAGGACGCCAAGTTCAACCTCGAGTTCGTCCGCGACGAGATCCGCCGCCGCCACGAAGAGGCCCAGAAGCGCCGGCAAGAGCAACAGCAGGGCGATCAGCAGCAACAGCAGCAACAGGACCAGCAGGGCGACCAGCAAGACCAGCAGCAGGGCGAGCAGCAGCAGGACCAGCAGCAAGGCGGCACCCAGGGTGAGGACAGCGACGGCGACGGCCTGCCGGACGAGCTCGAGCGCTCGGCCGCGAACCCGACCGATCCCGAGAACCCCGACACCGACGGCGACGGCCTCGCCGACGGCCAGGAGGACCAGAACCGCAACGGCCGGGTCGACGAAGGCGAGACGGATCCCAACGACCCCGACGGCGACGGCGACGGCACGAGCGACGGCGAAGAGGCCCAGGCTCCACGGCAGGCCGGAGCCGAGCCGGCGCCCGGCGATGGCGAGGGCCTCACGCCCGAGGAAGCCGAGCGTTACCTCCAGGCCCTCGAAGAGGGCCTTCCGGACCGCCAACGGCGGCTGCCGCCGGGAGCGCGGCGGGCCCGGCCGGAGAAGGACTGGTGAGGCCACGCCTCTTCATCGTCCTGCTCCTGACCATGGCCGCCGCCGCCGGCGCTCAAGGGATCCGGGTGACGATCGACCGTAACGAGGCGACGATCCAGGACCAGCTCGTCCTGCAGGTGACCGTGGAAGGCTCGCAGAACGCCGTGCCGCGGCTGCCCGACCTGTCGCCTTTCCAGCTCCGCTCGGCCGGCCAGTCGAGCCAGTTCAGCAGGGCAGGCGGCCGCACGACGTTGGCGATCACCTACAACTACGCCCTGCTCCCCAAGCAGACCGGGACGTTCACCGTCGGCGCGGCCACCGTCGAGATCGACGGCCGCACCTACAGCAGCCGTCCCTTCCAGGTGCGCATCCTCGAAGCGTCGGCCGAGCCCCGGGAGAGCCAGGACATCTTCGTGACCGCGCGGGTGTCGAACGAGAGCCCCTACGTGGGCGAACAGGTGATCTACACCTGGCGTCTCTACCGGCGGGTGCAGATCGCCGACGCGCAGCTCCAGCCGATCGAGTTCGAGGGCTTCCTGGTCGAGGACCTGGGCGAGGTGCGCGAGTACCAGACCACGAGCGGCGGGCGGGAGTTCCTCGTCAGCGAGCTGCGCAAGGCGCTCTTCCCGCAGGAAGAGGGCGCCCTCACCCTGCCGCCCACCACGCTGCAATGTCAGGTGCTCGTGCAGCGCCGCGGCCGCAGCCTCTTCGACGACTTCTTCGGCCGCGGCGCCGCCGAGGCGCGGGTGCTGCGCACGCCGGCGATCGAGGTGAACGTGCGCCCGCGGCCGGCGGCGCCGGCCGGCTACTCGGGATTGGTGGGCGAGTTCGCCGTCCGCGGCGAGATCAGCAAGCGCCAGCTCCAGGTGGGAGAGTCGACGACCTGGAGGCTGACCGTCTCGGGCAGCGGCAACGTGCAGTCGATCGCCGAGCCGCCGCTGCCGCCGCTCGACGCCTTCAAGGTCTACGACGACAAGCCCGCGAGCTCGATCGACCGCGCCGGAGGCGAGCTCGAGGGCTCGCGCACCTTCACCAAGGCGCTGGTGCCGCTGGCCGCCGGCGAGCTCACCGTCCCGGCGGTACGGCTGACCTATTTCGACGCCAAGACGGGCTCGTACCGCACCGCGGCCACCGCGCCCATCACGCTCGCGGTCAGCCCTTCGGACGACGAGGAGGAGCTGCGGCTCACCGAGTCGGTGGCGCCCACCACCGGCAAGGTGGCGGTACGGATGCTCGCCGACGACATCCTGCCGCTCTACAAGGACCTCGACGCGGTCGCCGCGCCGCCCTTCGGGCACCGCGCCGGCGCCCCATGGCTCGCCGCCCTGCTGGCGCCGCCGCTGCTCTACCTCGGCCTCGTCTTCGTGGAACGCCGCCGCCGGCACCTCGAGGTCAACGTCGGGCTGGTGCGTCGCCGCGCGGCCTTGAAGCGCGCCCTGGGAGCCCTCGGCAAGATCGACGGCGCCGCCGCGGCGTCGCGGGTCCTGCGCGAGTACGTGGGCGACAAGGCGGGCCTCGAAGGCAGCGCACTCACCCCGGCCGAGGCCGCCGTGGAGCTGCGCCGCCGCGGCGTCGGCGAGGAGACCGTGCGGCGCGTGCGCGAGCGCCTCGAGGCGCTCGAGGCGGCGCAATACGGCGGCGGTCTCGCCGCGGCCGGCACGGAAACGCTCGCCGGCGACCTCAAGGCGCTCCTCAAAGAGCTGGAGCGGGAGATACGGGCGTGATCAGAATTCGCGAGCGCGTCGTCGTGGGCCTCGTCCTTCTCGGGGCGGTCCCGGCGTTGCCGGGTCTCGCCGAGGAATCCGAGCCCGTGGTGGCCGTTCCCGGCGAAGCCTTCGTCAACGCCAACGCCGCCTACGAGGCGGGCGACTTCGGACGTGCCATCGCCCTTTACGAAGGGCTCCTCGAGCGCGGCTTCGAGACCGGCCATCTCCACTACGATCTCGGCAACGCCTACCTGCGAGGCGGCGAGCTGGGCCGCGCCATCGCTTCCTACCGCCGCAGCCAGGCCTTCCTGCCGCGCGACCAGGACGTCGCGGCGAACCTCGCGTTCGCCCGCAAGAGCGCCCGCGACGCCATCCGTCCGCCCGAGCCCGGCGCCGTGGCGCGGACGCTGTTTTTCTGGCACTACGGTCTGAGCCGTGCCGAGCTCGGCACCATCTTCGCCGTCGTCAACCTGCTCTTGTGGACGGTGATCGCGCTGCGGCTCTACCGCCGCGGCTCGGAGCTGCTGCGGTGGACGTTCATGGCGCTCGCGATCGTGCTCGTGGCCGTCGGCGCCCCGCTCGCCGTCCACCACCTGTGGACGCCCGCGGTCGCCGTGATCGTGCCGCAGGAGATCGACGTGCGCTCCTCCCCCCGCGAGCCCGGTGTCGTGCTCTTCAAGCTCCACGCGGGCACCGAGGTCCCCGTCGTCGACCGCCGCGAGGGCGCGCTGCGCATCGCCCTGCCCGAGGAGGGCCGCGGCGGCTGGATCGATGCCGAGCACGCCGAGGTCGTCGTCCGTTAGGCGACCCTATCGTCCCGTCCGCCCCCGGCCCCGCTCCCCCGGCTGCTCCACCAGCACCCGCGTCTGGACGAACGACTCGACGCCCGAGAGCTCGTCCCACACGCCGACGGCGATCGTCGGCGTGCCGCGGCGGATCCTGAGCTTCCCGGCCCAGCCGATCTCGCGCCCGCGGGCCGCCTCGAGC
>DASWIG010000353.1:0-2566 GCA_036397835.1 Thermoanaerobaculia bacterium | reverse complement strand
GGATGGTCGTTGACGGCGTCAACGACCCTCCACCTCGGAAGGGGAAGGCTGTTGACGTCGTCGACGACCCTCCACCACGGAAGGGGAGGGCCGTCGACGCCGTCGACGAGGGTCCACCCGGCGCGGCGACGGGGTCCGACGACCTCGACGCTCGACCGCACGCCGTGCGGACGCCTGTTGGCGTCGTCGACGTGCTCGCGGCTTTTTCGCCACTCTCTCGCGGCCTCCGGATAGAGACGCTGGTCGATGGTCAGCAGGCCCAGGATGGCCTTCCACCAGAGCTGCGAGGAGCGAGGACGCGGCGAGCGTCAGACTGAGTGGGCTCGCGTGCAGCCTTTTCACCGTCAATAGAGCCTGAATCCGCCGTTCGCGGTCTCGCAGACGGAGGTAATGCCATCAGTCCAGCAGCTACTGGCAGAGCCACCGCTGACGGTCACGCACTCGGTGCAAGTGAACCCGTTAGCGCCACAGTAAACATCATCCCAGTCTAAGATTACTCGACTGTCCTCATAAGTGTTGCAGAACGCGAGTGTCACGACTGGTGCGGACAGCATCAGCACGGCGGCTGCAACGACAATCACCAGCCATGTTCTTCTAACGTTAGCGTGACTCTCCATCATCTGTTCCTCCTTCGCGATCCGTTGTGTGATGCGACTTCTTGTCGTACCAACGACCTGTGAACAATCGGGGCGATACTGAGAGATGCTCGTTTCGGCCCAATAACTTGTGAGGTCGGGTTATCCTGAGCAGCGAAATCCGACCCGCGCGGCGGTCCGCCCGCAGGTGGACCCACGGACTCGTTTTGCTGAGCCCGACGTCGCAACGGTCGATCCGACTCTCCGGACTGACGACTTCCATAGTCCAGCGAGTAGAGCCGTCAACCCGTTCGCGAATAATCAATCCGAAGCGGCGTCCTTCCAGCGGCAACACGTCGTCTACGATTCGCCGGGCATTGATCCATTCCCCGCGAGACTCAATGTCGACGCTGAGCTGATAGACTTGCTCCTCGCTCAGATCGCAGCCACCATCGAATCCAAGCTCTTCGCTTTGCCATGTATGCTCGAGAACGCCGTCCGACCGGAAAAGAAAAACACCGGGCTCGCAGACTGGCGCGACCACAAACGAACCGTCGGTCAGGAATCGGACCGCGCCGATCTTGAATGGCGCGCAGCCGTCCATCGCCCGCGCCTGACTTCCGTCACTCGAGAAGGCTAGCGGACGCAAGTCCGCCAGGCCAGAGGAGCCCATGGAACCGAGCCAGACATACGCGCCATTGGACTCATAGCCGCCGCCCTTATCGTTCTTCCTCATTCCCAGGACAAGGATCTTCTCTCGCCAGAGATCGAGATCGGGAACGGACTCGAAGTATTCCTGGGCCTCGAGTCCCTCTTCGTAACCTCGTCGTCTCCAGCCGACGGCGAACGCTAGCGCAGAGACCGCGAAGTGGCTGTCCGAGACCGCCAGCGCAAAGGGGGCCCAGGAAGCGCTGCGCCGCTCGCCGGCAGCAAGCTCGAGCTTCGGTGCGGCATCAGGCTGGTCGAGCGAGAGGCGAAAGACGCCGGTGCGGGTAGAAACCACGAAGACCTCACTCTCACCTGCCCAGCGGACGTCGGTTGCCCGCTCCAAGGACTCAGGCAAGGGATGTTCCGAGAGCCCCTCGAAACACGGAGGCAGACTCGGTACTCCGGCAGCGGGCAGGCGCTGCGCGGCGAGAAGGGCTAGAAGGCTGATCGCCACGATCAGCCTTCTCGCGACGGCACCGCCCCGCAGAAAGCCGCTACTCCATTCAAGGTTAAGGTTCATCGTGCTGACCCCAGGAGCGCTAACGCGTCCTCGGCGATCCGTCGGGCATTGATCCAAGCTCCTCTCGGCTCGACCTCGACGCTGAACTGATGGACCTGCTCTTCGCTCAGACCGCAGCCGCCGTCCAGCCCCAGCTCCTCGCTCTGCCAACTGCGCTCGAGAGTACCGTCGGCCCGGTAGAGGAAAACGCCGGGCTCGCTGACCGTGCCAGTGGCGACCGAGGACACGTAGACTCGATCGTCCGCGGCCCAGCGCGCGTCCCGCGCCCACTCCAGAACCTCAGGCAGGGGATGCTCCGAGAGTTGCTCGAAGCACGGTGGCAGGCTCGCCGCTTCGGCGGCAGGCAGCCGCCGCGCGCCGAGAACGGCGATCAAGCCGACCGCCACGATCAGCCCGCCCACAAGCAGGCCTCCTCGCCCTGATCGTCTCACAGTGGACGGGATCATAGTGAGCGTGGTCGGGCTGTGTCAAGAGGTCTTTGGCCACGACGCCTCGCGCTGGCGCCGAGCAAGCGTGGATCGGCCCGGGGCGAGGGGCGCCGCCGCTCGGGCGCGCTCGATCGCCAGGAGATGCCGAAGCGGCGCGGTGGACGCGTTGCGGGGAGGTTGCCGACGCCAAGAGCGACTACTCGAGCTTCTCCACGATTTCGCCCTGGAACTTCAGCTCTTGCTTGACGGCGGTGAGAAGCTGCTGGCGATCCTCCGGATGAATGGACCCCAGGAGCTCCTGCATGAAGGCCTCGTCCGGCCGCGGTGGCGTGACT
>DASWIG010000352.1:0-4556 GCA_036397835.1 Thermoanaerobaculia bacterium | reverse complement strand
AGCCGGCCGAGACGCTCGCGGGGGTCCTCGGGATCGAGGGGCACGTAGGCGCCACCGGCTTTGAGCACGCCGAGGATCGCCGCCACCAGCTCCGGCGAGCGCTCGAGCACGATCGCCACCGGCGTCTCGCGGCCGACCCCGAGGCGCCGCAGCCGATGGGCGATCCGATTGGCACGCGCGTCGAGCTCGCCGTAGGTCCAGCGTCCGCCGGCGAAGTCGAGGGCGGCGTCGTCGCGGTGGCGTGCCGCGGCGGCGGCGAAGAGCTCGGCGAGGCCGCCGGCCGGCAGCTCGGGCTCGGACCCTCCACGCTGCTCGCGCAGCAGTTGGTGCGACTGCGCCGCCGACAGCAGCGGCACCTCGGCGACGCGCGCTTGCGGCCTGCGGGCGAGGCCGGCGAGAAGCCGCTCGAAGTGGGAGAGCAGACGCGCCATGGTGGTGGCGTCGAAGAGATCGGTGCGGTACTCCACCGTGGCGACCAGCTCCGGTCCCCGGCTCAGGAGGTGGAGCGTCAGGTCGTGCTTGGCGGTGCCGGCGTCGACCTCGTCCGCGGCGCGGACGAGACCGCCAGGCTCGTCGCGGCGCGCGCTCTCGTGCATGAGCATGACCTGGAAGAGGGGGGTGTGGGAGAGGTCGCGCGCGACCACCAGCTCCTCGACCAGGCGCTCGAAGGGCAGGTCGGGATGAGCGTAGGCGCCGAGCGCGGTCTCGCGCACCCGTTCCACGAGCGCGTCGAACCGGCCGCGGCGCTCGAGCCGGCAGCGCATCACCAGGGTGTTGACGAAGAACCCGATCAGACCCTCGATCTCGGTCCGCGTGCGGTTCGCCACCGGCGTGCCGACCGTCAGGTCGCGGCGGCCGGTGTAACGATGGAGGAGCGCGGCGAAGGCGGCCAGGAAGACCATGAAGGGCGTGGCCTGACGCTCCCCCGACACCTCCTCCAGCCGGCCAGTCAGCGCCGCCGGCAGCCTGCGTGAGAGACTGGCTCCCCGGTAGGCGCACACGGCGGGCCGCGGCCGGTCGCCCGGCAGCTCCAGGGGCGGGGGGGCGTCCGCGAGCTGGCGGCGCCAGTAGGCGAGCTGCGCCTCGAGGACGTCGCCGGTGAGCCAACGCCGCTGCCAGACGGCGTGGTCGGCGTACTGCACCGGCAGGGGGGCGAGCGCCGCCGGCCGGCCGCCGACCGCCGCCTCGTAGAAGGCCGAGAGCTCTTTCTTGAGGACGTCCAGGGACCAGCCGTCGGCGACGACGTGGTGCAGGACGAGGAGCAGCCGGTGGTCCTCGCCGTCGGCGAGCAGCGACAGCGCCCGCAGCAGCGGACCGCGCTCGAGGTCGAACGGCCGGCGGGCCCACTCCTCGGCGAGGCGCCGGCGAACCGCGGCGGCGATCGGCGGCGGCAACGCCCGCAGGTCGACGACGGGCACCGCGAGCTCGAGCCGCTCGGCGACGAGTTGGGCGGGACCGTCGGTGAAGGTCGTACGCAAGACCTCGTGGCGAGCCGTGACCGCGTTCAGGGCGGCGGCGATCGCCGCCGGCTCCACCGGGGCGCGCAGGCCGAGGAGGATCGGGACGTTGTAGAGCGGCGAGCCCGGCTCGTAGCGGTCGAGGAACCACAGCCGCTGCTGGGCAAGGGACAGCGGGAAGACCTGACCGGCGCGGCGCGGCAGCCGCTCCAGCGGCGGCGCCGCGGCGGCGCGTTCCTCGTCACGCTCGCCTCGAGCGGCCTCGACCCGCGCCGCCAGGGCGGCCACGGTCGGCGCCTCGAAGAAGGCGCGGACGGGCAGCTCCGCGCCCAGGGCCGAGCGGACGCGCGAGATCACCCGCGTCGCCCGCAAGGAATGGCCGCCGAGCTGGAAGAACGAGTCGTGAACGCCGACGCGGAAACCGGGATCGAGGTCGAGAGCTTCCCTCCAGATCTTCACCAGCGCCTCTTCCACCGGACTCCGCGGCGGCGCGTAGTCCGGCCGCGACGCTTCACGGCGGGCGCCGGCGCCGCCGAGCTCGATCTGCCGGCGCTCCGCCGCGCCCAGGGACGGCAGCTCGTCGAGACGCCGGGCGGGGCTCTCCAGCACCGTCCGGAACAGTCGGCGCACGTCGGCGGCGAAGCGCGCCACCGTGGCGGCGTCGAAGAAGTCGACGTCGTACTCGAGCACGCCGCGCAGGGCGTCTTCGGCGTCGTCCAGGGTCAGGGTGAGGTCGAACTTCGCGGTTCCCGTGGGGAGCTCGGTCAGGGCGAGCTCGAGGCCGGGCCCCAGCTCGGCAGGCGTGAGCACGCTCTGGCGCACGAAGGCCAGTTGGACGAGCGGCTGGTAGCGCTCGTCACGCTCCGGTCGCACCTCGTCGATGATCCGGTCGAAGGGCACCTGGCAGTGGGCGTAGGCGCCCAGGCAGACCTCGCGAGAGCGCTCGACGAGCTCGCCGAAGGTTTCGTCGCCCGCGAGGCGCACGCGCAGGGGCACGAAGTTGATGAAGTTGCCCACCGCGCTCTCGAGCCCCTCCCAAGGCCGGTAGGTGATGGGCGTCCCGACCACCAGGTCGGTGGCGCCCGTCGCGCGGTGGAGCCAGGCCAGGTAGGCGGCGAGCAGGACCATGAACTCCGAGGATCCGTCGGGGCGCAGCGCGGCGAGCTCGGAGGCCGTGAGCAGCGTAGCGCTCTCGACGGCGCCGCGCGCGCTGCGCGCGGGCGGCCGCGGACGATCGGCCGGCAGCTCGAGCACCGGCGGCGTGCCCTCGAGCTGCCGGCGCCAGTAATCCAGGCTCCGGCGCCAGGCCTCGCCTTCCGGAAGGCGCTCGTACCAGCGCGCGTACTCGGCGTACTGGACGCTGACCGGCGGCAACGGCGAAACGGCCTGGCACGAAGCGGCCCGATAAAGCGCCGCGAGCTCTTCGATCAGCACGTTGTTCGACCACTCGTCGGTCACGAGGTGGTGGATCCCGAGCAGCAGCGCGTGCTCCTCCGGCCCCATCTGCTGAACGTGGGCCTGGACGACCGGCCCCGTCTCCAGATCGAACGGCCGCCGCGCCTCCCGGTCGCGCAAGCGCTCGCTCTCCCGCTGCCGGATCGCGGGCGGCAGCGCGCCGAGGTCGGCCAGCGGCAACGCCGAAGACGCCGTCCCCAGACACTGGACCGGGACGCCGTCGTCGACCGTGAAGGTGGTGCGCAGGATCTCGTGGCGCCGCACGATCTCCGCGAGCGCCGCCGCCAGGGCCGGGATGGACAAGGGGCCGCGCAGCTCGAGCAGGAGAGGCACGTTGTAGGTCGGCTCGCCAAGCCGCTGCTGCTCGAGGAGCCACAGGCCGTAGAGGCGCAGACACAGGGGAACGCGACCGTGTATCCCCCCCCGATCCCCCCCAAGGGGGCCGTGGTCGAACGGGGTCCGGTCGACGAGGGTTTCGCCGGGGTCCGCCGCGGCCACCGCCGCGGCTTGCGCCGCCACCGTGCCGTGCTCGAACGGCGCCGACTGCGGAAGGTCGACGCCCAGGACCGCCTTCAGCCGCGCGACGATGCGCACCGCGATCAGGGAGTGGCCGCCGAGCGCGACGAAGCCGTCGTCGCGTCCGACCCGCTCGCGGCCGAGCGCCGCGGCCCAGATCGCCGCGACCGCTTCCTCCGTCGCCCCCCGCGGGGCCCGATATCTCGCGGCGGCCTCGTCCCGTCCGGGGACCTGCCGGCCGTCGGGAGACGGCAGCGGGCGGCGGCTCAGGGTCGTCCTGTCGACCTTGCCGCTGGGAGTCAACGGCATCTCGCCCAGGAGGACGAAGACCTGCGGCACCATATAGCTCGGCAGGGCGCGCGAGACGAAGTCGCGGAGGGCGACCTCCGCGACGTCTCCCTCGGGCTCGACCCAGGCCACCAGGAGCTTCTCCCCCGGCTCCGCGGCGTCGCGCGCCTCGACCGCCACCGTCCGCACCGCCGGGCTGTGCTCGAGCGCCGCCTCGATCTCGCCGAGCTCGATGCGGAAGCCGCGGACCTTCACCTGGTGGTCCTTGCGGCCGAGGAAGTCGAGGCGACCGTCGGCGCCGCGGCGCGCCAGGTCGCCGGTGCGGTAGAGGCGCTCGCCCGGCCGCCGCGCGAAGGGATCGGGCAGGAAGGCTCCGGCGGTCCGCGCCGGCCGCTTCAGGTAACCGCGCGCGACGCCAGCGCCGCCGAGGTAGAGCTCGCCGACCTCGCCGGCCGCCACCGGCGCCTGCCCGCCGTCCAGGAGGTGGGCGTCGGTGTTGCCGACGGGCCGGCCGATCGACGGCTTCTCGGCGTCCCGCGTCACCGTCTCCCAGGTCGAGTAGGTGGTGGTCTCCGAGGGGCCGTAGAGGTTGTAGAGGTGGCGCACGTGGGGCACGGCGTGGACGCCGTCGGCGAGCGGGCGCCGCAGCTCCTCGCCCGCCAGGCCCACGGCGCGCACGCCCGGGGGCACCGCGCCGGCGCGCACCAGCTCCGCCATCGCCGACGGCACCGTGTTGACGAAGGTCACCTCGGCGGCGGCCGGCAGGTCGGGGAGCTCGAGGGCGTTGGACGCCAGCACCACCTTGCCGCCGCGGCTCCACGGCACGAAGAGCTCGAAGAC
>DASWIG010000351.1:0-4030 GCA_036397835.1 Thermoanaerobaculia bacterium | reverse complement strand
TCAAACAGTCCATTTCGGCCACCTATGTTCCGCTTCGATGAAAGCTGAAGTGAACCTGGATCAGGCATTCCCCGATTGCCGTCCCACCTCAAGATGGCCTCGGAGCCACCGGAATAGAACCAGTCATCGACGCCCGAATCGAAACCTTCGTTGATGAGCAGGTCTTGCCCTTGAACGACCGCAGTCATTAGCAGACCAACGAGCAGGAGTGCCGGGATCAAGAGATCTGCATGCGATTGGCGTGGTGATCTCATTGCGGGTCGCGCGTCAGCGTGACGGAATCGAAGTTGCAGGTGGTCAGGCCCTGGCTGGAAGGGTTCCGGAATAGCGCTAGCGCCACCCGAGCCGTTTGGGAGGTAGTTCCAACGTCAATAGTGAAGGCTCTTCGTTCCCAGACCCCCGGAGTGTTCGGAGGAACATTGCCTGAGAAACTGCGGCTTCCGCTGCATTCAGGGCCTTTGAAGAAGACTATCTCCAAGAAACAGACACCGACGCCTCGATTCGCGAGAACCATCGCCTCGGCCTGCACGATTTCACCAGCGGTGACGGGAAAGCACTCCTCGCTCATGACCTCAAACAGTCCATTTCGGCCACCTATGTTCCGCTTCGATGAAAGCTGAAGTGAACCTGGATCAGGCATTCCCCGATTGCCGTCCCACCTCAAGATGGCCTCGGAGCCACCGGAATAGAACCAGTCATCGACGCCTGAATCGAATTCTTCGTTGATGAGCAGGTCCTGCCCTTGAACGACCGTGGTCATCAGCAGACCAAGAAGCAAGAGTGCCAGAATCAGGCGATTCTCATGACCTTGTACTCTCACGTTGCGGCTCCCCACTGGCGGCGTCGATACGCCCACCCTACGGTTCGGTTGAGGTCCACATTGAAGTGTCACCGCTCTCAAAGCCATCGATGTATATGGCTTCGATCGCCGCCACCTTGAGAGCAATGTGAGCATTGGCCAGTCCTGAGCCGAAGAAGTCATCCTTACCGGGGGTGCCGAGATCAACGGCTGAGATTCGGAAATAGCCTTCCAATTGGTCAACCGTGAGGTGGGGAAGGCAGAGAGCGCGTCCGAGGCCGACCTCATGCGGGCGATCGACCATCCGCGGCCGTGGAAGCCGCGCAGGTCCGGGTCGCGGAATCCGGCCCTGTCCAGCAGGTGGGCCAGGTCTTCCGGCGGTCCTTGAGCCTCGTCGAGGACCGCGACGCTCCCGGTCTCTTCTACCAGGGGCACCTTCTCCTTGTAGTAGTGGTAGTGGAAGCGCGACTCCGCGGCTGAGGCCGTCGCGAGGGCTGGGAACGTCAATGCCATGACGAGGCTGACTCCTGCGATCCCCTTCATCTCTCTCCTCCTTCAAGGCCGCTATGCTGTAGAGTAGAAAGATGGTACCAAGAGAGTCGGGTGCGGTCAAGGAACTACTGATCCGGCAGCTCAGGTCGCTGCGGAAGACGATTCGCCCTGGCCCAGGCCGTCCGGATCCGTCCCGGGGACGACGTGTCGTCGACAAATCCCGTCCGGGACGCTCCTTTGCGCGATTTGCGCGCGAAAATCGCATAAGAGAGCCTCCTTTACGCGATTGGTCGACGGCAAAACGCGTTTGGTAGTGACCTTTTCCCGATTTTCGGCCGCGAATCGCGTCCGGGAGCCTCCTTTTCGCGATTGATCGACGTCAAATCCTCGAAGGGTGGCTCCGTAGCATGAGACACCGGCAGACGACGTCTGGCGCAGGTGCCTGCGCACGGCGGCGCCGCGTTTCCGCTCCGCTTGCGGTATCATCGGCCATGACGGACGTGCGCCATGACCCTGGATCCCACTCCTCGCCATCGCGCCGCCGCGCTCGTCGTGCTGGCGGCCCTGGTCTGCGGCGCGGGCCACGCCGACCTGCGCAGCACGGAGATCCTGCGCTACGAGTGCGGCAGCGAATTCGGCCGCCGCGACGTCACGCTCTTCGCCAACGGCACCGTGCGCTTGCGTCAGGGAGCCTGGGAAACGCAAGAGCTCTACCTCGACGAGCTCACCCCGGAAGCCCTGGAAGAGAGCCTGCGGGTGCTGCGCGGCGTCCACTCGGACCGCGAGATCGACCGCATCCTGGAGCCGATCGGCCACGGCCCCGACGGCCAGTGGACGGAGCGCTGCGAGGTCTACCTCGCGCTGCCGGAGCTCGACGAGCCGCTGCGCTACGAGCTCTCGACCTACGACATCCCGCCCTTGCCCATCGCGCGCATCATCCAGGTCGCCGAGGACCTCGCCGACTTCGCGCGGCCGATCACCGAGGAAGAGCGGCTGCCGGAGGACTACGAGCCGCGGTACGGCGACGTGCTGCGCACCGCCGAAGGGCTGCGCTTCCAGGTGCTGCGCCTGACCGTCGACGAGAAGGGCGTCGAGCTCCAGGGGATCGATCAGCCCACGCGCATCTACGTGGCGCTCGAGGACCTGGCCGCGGCATTCACGGCGATCGAGCACTGGGAAGACGCGGCCTGGTGGTGGCGGCGTTGAGCCTGCGGCTGGTCGCCGGCACCCTGCGGGGACGACGGGTCGAGACGCCCGCCGGCGTGCGGCCCACCGGAGCGCGCCTGCGCGAGGCCCTGGCCTCGATCTGGCGCGATCGCCTACCGGGCCGCCGCTTCCTCGACCTCTTCGCCGGCAGCGGCGCCGTGGGTCTCGAGGCCTGGAGCCTCGGCGCGGCGCAGGTGACCTTCGTCGAGAGCGCGCCGCGGGTGCTGGCGGTGCTGCGGCGCAACGTCGCGGCCCTGGCGCCGGCGGCCGAGATCGTGCGCGGCCGCTTGCCGGGGGCGCTCGACGCTCTCGCGGCCGAGCCCTTCGACGTCGTCTTCGCCGATCCTCCTTACGCCTTCGACGACTACGCCGCGCTGCTCTGCGCCGCGGCCGCGCACACCCGACCCGGCGGCGCGATCGCCGTGGAGCACTCGGCGCGCGTGGAGCTGGCGGCCGAGGCGGCTCTCTGGCGCTGCCGCGACCGCCGCCGCTACGGCGAGACCTGCGTGAGCTTCTTCGAGATCGCGGACGGGGAGAGCGCTCACCGCGTATAAAGTCGACCTGCTATGGCGTATCTCCTGGTGGAACGTGGCGCCGACACGGCCCACAAGCTCGAGCTTGGCGGCGAGGTCTTCACCATCGGCCGCGGCGTCAACAACGACCTGCAGTTCAAGAACCCCTGGCTGTCGCGGCTGCACGCCCGCATCACCCCGCGCGACGGCCTCTTCTACCTCGCCGACGCCGGCAGCCGCAACGGCACCTACCTCAACGGCCAGACGCTCGAGGGCGAGCGGCGCCTGGCCCATGGCGACGTGATCGCCCTCGGCGAGGTGCTGCTGCGCTTCGCCGACGGCGAGGCCCCGAACGCCCCGAGCTCGCTCAAGGTGGCCGAGTCGGCGCCCCTGCCGGTGGCCAACACGGTGCTGCTCAGCCACGACGAGCTCGAGCTCGACCGCTACCGCGAGCCGACCGCGGAGGGAGCCGCCGGCGCCGCCGACCGCGCCCCCAGCCTGCTGCCGGCGCTCGCCCGCGCCGCCTCGACGCTGATCAACCACTACCCCTTGAACGAGCTGCTCGACCACGTGCTGGACCTGACGCTCGACACCGTGACAGCCGAGCGCGGCGCCCTGCTCCTGGCGCACGAGGACGACTTGCGGGTGGAGACGGTGCGCGGCTACGGCGGCGAGGACGTGCAGATCAGCCGCACCCTGATGGACGAGGTGCTCGACAAGCAGCAGGCGGTGCTCACCGTCGACGCCCAGAGCGACGACCGCTTCGGGCACGCCGACTCGATCCTGCTCCAGGGCATCCGTTCGATCATCTGCGTGCCGCTGTGGAACAACCGAGAGGTCATCGGCCTGCTCTACCTCGACCGGCGGGTGAAGGGCGCGTCGTTTTCCGAGAACGACCTGCGGGTGACCGGGCTGATCGCCAACCTGGCGGCGGTCAAGATCGAGAACGTGCGCCTGCTCGAGGAGCAGCTCGAGAAGAAGCGCATGCAAGAGGAGCTGAGGCTCGGCGCCAAGATCCAGC
>DASWIG010000350.1:0-16068 GCA_036397835.1 Thermoanaerobaculia bacterium | reverse complement strand
AGGATCCGAGTCTGAGGGCTATTCATTGCAACAATTTGCCATCTCTGGCAAGATGCCTGCATGAGGTTTGAGGATCTCCTTGCCGAGGTGGCCGACGAGCCGGTCTTCGAGACCGGGCTCCTCCTTGCCGGAAATCGCGATCCAGACGACGTCCGGCGTCAGCTCTCGCGGTGGGTCAAGGCCGGGCGGCTCCATCAGCTCCGCCGGGGACTCTACGCCCTGGCCCCTCCGTTCGCGAAGGTCCGGCCGCATCCGTTCGTGGTCGCCAACCGCATCCAACCGGGCTCCTACGTGAGCCTGCAAGCGGCCCTGTCCCACTTCGGTCTGATCCCGGAATACGTGCCGGTGGTGACCAGCGTCGGTCGGGGGCGTCCTCAGCGCTTGGAGACGCCGCTCGGCGTCTTCGACTTTCGGCACCTGCAAGAGGATCTCGTGAGCCACTACCGCTGGATCGAGGTGGACCGGCGGAGGTGTGCGTACGTGGCCGCGCCGGAGAAAGCGCTGCTGGACCTCGTCTACCTGGAGCCCGGAGCCGATCGGCCCGAGTACCTCCGAGAGCTGCGCCTACAGAACGTGGAGATCCTCGACGCGGGCGAGCTGGAACGGATCGCGCGGGATCTGGGCAAGCCGAAGCTCGAACGGGCGGCGCGACGCCTGGCCGCGTTGATCGAGACCGAGCTCACGGCGTACGAGGCGCTATGAAAGAGTACCTGCGCGCCCAGGTAAGCGCCGTCCCTGACCGCCTGAGGGGACGCCACGTGGTCCGCGAGGTCCTCCAGGCCAAGATCCTCGCTTCCCTTCAGCGCGCGGGCGCGATGATTCCTCTGGCCTTCCACGGCGGCACGGCCCTGCGGTTCCTGTACGCCATCCGCAGGTTCTCCGAGGACCTCGACTTCGCTCTCGAACGGCCGCGGGCGGATTACGTTTTCAAGGCCTATCTGCGGACGATTCGCAGCGATCTCGCTCGAGAGAGCTATGTGGTCGACGTCAAGATGAACGATCGCAAGGTCGTCCACAGCGCGTTCATCCGTTTTCCGGGACTGCTCTTCGAGCTGGATCTCTCTCCCCACAGGACGGAGGTCCTGGCGATCAAGCTCGAGATCGACACCAACCCGCCGGCGGGCGCCGGCTTGGCGACCACGGTCATCCGGCGACACGCGACGCTCCAGCTCCAGCACCACGATCGAGCGTCCTTGCTCTCCGGAAAGCTGCACGCCGTCCTTCAACGCACGTACACCAAGGGACGAGACCTCTACGACCTGATCTGGTATCTGAGCGATCCCGACTGGCCGCCGCCGAACCTGGAAATGCTCAACAACGCGCTGCGTCAGTCCGGCTGGTCAGGACCGGAACTGGAGGCTTCGAATTGGCGGCGGCACGTCGGCGACCGCTTGCGGGAGCTCGACTGGTCGCGGGCCGTCGCCGATCTGCGTCCTTTCGTCGAATCGGAGGCGGACCTCGATCTGGTGACAATGGGGAACGCGCGGCGTCTCCTCGATACATGAGATTCGGGTGCAGCTTGCGTTGTAACGTCGGCTCAGTTCACCCAAGGACCACGGTGGACGTCGTCGTCCTTCTTGACGACCTTGAAGCGACGGCGGCGCCGCTGCATGCGCGCCTCGAGGATTCGGCGCTCGAGCCGCAGCCGGTACTCGCGCAGCGCGCGGCGCAGGCTCCCCGAGGTGAGGATCGAGTAGGTGGTGCCGACCGCCACGCACACCCCCACGAACCCTGCGAAGTCCTTGGTGGGCAGGAAGGCGAGGAAGGCGAAAAGGATCTCCAGCCACAGGAACCACCGCGCCTGGACCGGGATGACGAACATCAGCAGGATCGTGGCGTTGCCGTAGAGGGTGGCGAAGGCCGCGACCAGGATCGTCAGCAGCATCGACGAGCCCTGCATGATCAGGAACGGCGCTGGCGACATCCAGCCGACCGACCACATCAAGATCTGCACCAGGACCGCCACCACCGACGCGGTCATCGCCGCCCACAGGATGAGCCGCCAGAAGTGCCGGCGGCCGAGGACGCGGAAAACGTCGCGGCCGAAGAAGAAGAGGATCGCCACCGAGATCACGAACCAGATCGGGCCCGCCTTCTGGGCGACGAAGGCGTAGGTCGCGAGCTGCCACACGTAGCCCCGCCGCCAGACGTTCGGCGACAGTTGCAGCAACCCCAGCAGAGACGCCGTCGTCTCGAAATAATAGAGCGAGTAGGTGAACAGCAACACCCCGAGCAGGACCCACAGGTCCTGCGGGAACGGTCCGCCGCCGCCGAAGCCGATCGGCTGGCGGACGTAGCGCTGATTGCCGTACACCGTCGTCCCTTCCCTCGCGGGCGGCTCAGCCGCTGTGCGGCGATCCTCCCTGAGCGTCCGTCGGCTTCGGGGCGAAGATGTCCTTTTCCATGATCTGCACCACCTGGGCCTCGAAGGTCAGGGCGCCGCGCGGCGAGCCCGGCCACTGGCCGCCCGCCACCGCCGCCGGAATCCAGATCAGGCGCTTCTCGCCCACCGTCATCTGCTGCAAGGCGTCGGCGAAGGCCGGCATCACCTTGTCCCACATGAAGAGCGTCGGCCGCTGGCGCGGCACGGTCGAGTCGAGCACCTTGCCGTCCTCCGTCCACACCGTGTAGTGGACGAGCACGCCGACGCCGGTCACGGCCTGCGCGCCCTCGCCCTTGTCCAGCACCTTGGTGAAGGCGCCGAAGGCGGTGCGCCCGGCGTCCGCGGGCGGCTGCAAGAGCCCCGGGGGCGGGCTCGGCACGCGGAACACCGCCAGGAGCTCGACGTCGAAGATCACGTCGCCGGCGGGCCCGGCGTTGGGGGTGGGGGGTGCCAGCCTGGCCGGGATCCACAGCCGGCGCTTCTCGCCCACGGCCATCAGGCGCAGGCCTTCCTGCCAGCCCGGCGAGACCTTCTCGAGCGAGACCTGGACCGGCTGGCCGCCCACGTTGCTGTCGAACTTGAAGCCCGCCGGCGACCAGCCGGTGTAGAACATCATCACCCAGTCGTTGGCGTCCGGTGACTCGCCCGAGCCTTCGCGGAGCACCTGCGACGCCAGGCCCGAGGACGAGCGCACGGCATCGGCGGGCGCCTCCTGGGGCGGCGGCTCGGAGTCGGCGGCGACGGCCGCGGCGGTCGACACGGCCAACGCCGTGGCGAGGACGACGCGAAGAAGTGGACATCGAACCCTGAATCTCGTCATGGCGGGACAAACCTATCCGGTTCGCCCGCGCGCCGCAACCCGCCGGGGCCGGACGTCAGGGTCCGAACGAGGCCTCGAGGCCGCGCCGGCGCAGGATCACGGCGATGATCACCGGCGCGCCGAGCAGAGCCGTCACGGCATTGAGGGGCAGGCTCGAGGCGCTTCCCGGAAGCTGCGCCACCAGGTCGGAGAAGAGCGCCACCACGGCGCCGGCGAGCGCCGTGGCGGGCACCAGCGCGCGGTGGTCCGCGGCGTGGAAGAAGCCGCGCGCCAGGTGCGGCACGGCCACCCCGATGAAGCCCACCGGGCCGCAGAACGCCGTTACGCCGCCGGCGAGCACCGCGGTCGCCAGCAGGATCGCCAGGCGCGCCCGCCGTACCGTGAGCCCCAGGCTCTGGGCGTAGCGCTCGCCGAGGAGGAGCGCGTTCAACGGCTTGGCGAGGACGAACGCCGCCGCCAGGCCGAAGGCCAGGGCCGGCGCCAGCACCGCCAGCTCGCTCCAGGTGACGGCGCCGAAGCTGCCGAAGGTCCACGCCAGGTAGGCCTGGATGCGCTCGGCGGCGCTGAAGTACACGAGCACGGTCACCAGCGCGCTCACCGCGTAGCCGAAGAGCACGCCGAGGATGAGCAGGGTGAGGTTGGAGACGCGGCGCGCCGCCAGCAGCACCAGCGCCAGCACGGCGCCGGCGCCGAGGCTGGCCGCCGCCACCAACCCCAGCTCGCCCGCCAGGCCGAGCCCGGCGAGCAGCCCGGCGCCGGCGCCGCCGGCCGCGGCGAGCATCACCAGGGCGGCGCCGAGGCTGGCGCCGGCGGAGAGGCCGAGCACGTAGGGACCGGCAAGGGGATTGCGGAAGAGCGTCTGCATCAGCAGCCCGCTGACCGCCAGGGCGGCGCCGGCCAGCAGCGCGGTGACCGCCCTGGGCAGGCGGAACTCGTGGACGATCGTCGTCCAGCTCGGCGGCCCGGCCTCGCCGCCGGCGAGGATGCGCAGCACGTCGGCGGCGGGGATCGCCACCGAGCCGCTGGCGAGGCTGGTCACGAAGAAGACGGCGAGGAGCGCGAGCAGCGCCGCGAATCTGAGGGACGTCTTCCGCGACGCGGGGGAACCCTCACCCCCCGTCCCCCTC
The DNA here is from genome assembly GCA_036397835.1 of Thermoanaerobaculia bacterium. Classification (GTDB taxonomy): domain Bacteria; phylum Acidobacteriota; class Thermoanaerobaculia; order Multivoradales; family J023; genus DASWIG01. The sequence continues at coordinate 11,738 of DASWIG010000350.1, read as the reverse complement.
TCCCAGGGGGAGAGGGGGAGTCGATCCGGATCCCTGCCTTGCTCCCCTCTCCCCCTGGGAGAGGGGTTGGGGGTGAGGGTTCCCCTACTCATCGAGACGCCGGTGGTAGACGAGCTCGTGCCCGGGCACCAGCTCGGGGTGGAAGATCCGCAGCAGGTCGGCGAGCACCACGTCGGGACGCGCGATGCCTGTCTCCCAGTAGTCGTTGCCGCCCACGCCCTGGACGCCGACCTCGTTCATGCGCGCGTCGTTGGCGTAGACCCGCCGCTGCCCGAAGGCCGCCAGGGCGGTGAAGCGCTCGTCGGCGGCGGCGAGGGCGTCGAGCGAGCCCCACAGCCCCGGGTGCAGCCAGAAGTCGGCGTTTTCGGCGCGCTCGTAGACGCTCTCGATCGCCAGCGGAACGCTGCCGGCGACCGGCTGATCGTCCCACAGGTAGCGGCCGCCGGCGTCCTCCACGAGGTGGGCCATGAAGCTCTCGCCCCCCGGCACGTGCCAGACGTCGCCGATCGGGGCGCCGGTGAAGACGGTCGGGCGCTCGCGCGCCGTCCGCCCCAGCGCGGCGAGCTCCTGGTAGCGTTCGGCGACCTCGGAGAAAGGCCCGGCGGCGGCGTCCTCGCGGTTGAAGAAGCAGGCGGTGAAGAGAATCCACTCGGCGGTGCCGAGCGGCGTGGTCTCGAGGTAAGACGGAACGTAGGCCACGGCGACGCCCGCCTGCCGCAGGCGGGCATCCGACCCCGACTCGAAGCCGCCGAGCGTCGACATCAGGACCAGCTCGGGATCGACGGCGAGGAGGATCTCGAGGTTGAGGCGCGTCTCGCGCCCCACTTCCCGCACCTGGCCGGCGGCGATCCGCCGCCGGACCTCGGGCGAGCTCACGTAGTCGGGGTCGTCATGGCCGACCAGCCGGTCCACGAGATCCAGCGTCACCAGGTGCGGGAGCTCGGCCGTCGAGGTGGTGACCACCGTGCGCACCGGGATCTGCACGAACTCGGCGTCACCGTAGCCCGCGGGCCGCGGCGTGCCGCACTGGAGCAGGAGATAACGGAACGAGCGGCCGTCGGGAAGCGTCACCGTGACGAGCTTGTAGTGCGGGTAGTACTCGACGGCGAAGCGCTCGGCGAAACGGGGCGCGGCCTTGGCGGGGAAGTAGTCGGCCGCGGGATCGAAATCCTCGACGCAGGACTGCGGATTGCGGAAGTCCGTTCGCGCGGGGGTCGGCTCCGGCGTCGTCGGGTCGGAGGGGTGTGGGGGCTGGCAGGCCGTGGACAGGACTGCCACCAGGCAGGCGAGGACGGCCGCGCGCCTTAGGCGCGGAAATCCCCCCTCGGTCCCCCCTTTTTCAAAGGGGGGAAGGGGACTCCTCGCTGGCGCTTCGGGTCGGCGCCGCATCGGCCTAGAACCGTACGCCCAACCCCACGACCGCCAGCGCTCCCGTGGTGGCGAAACCGCCCACCTCTTCGTAATCCTCGTCGAAGAGGTTCTCCACCCGCAGGTAGGGCTCCAGGTGCTCGTTGACGCGGTATTGCACGGTCACGTCCACGCGCTCGTAGTCGTCGAGGACGCGGCCGTCGCTGTCGATGCGGTCGGCGACCGCGATCAGCGTCGCCTGGGCGCGCCAGGGTCCGGCGGGCTCGAAGAAGAGGCTGACCACGCCGCGGTGCTGCGGGCGCCGGGCGAGCTGCAGCCCCGTCGTCCTGTCCTCGGTGTCGGTCAGGGTGTACGACGCCGCGACCTGGAAGCGCGGGGACGGACGGACGTCGAGCGCCACCTCGACGCCTTCGGCCGTGGCCTCGGCCACGTTCTGCGGCAACGAGGTCACGAAGTCGAAGACGATGAGGTCGTCGAAGCGGGTCGTGAACCAGGTCACGTCGAGCGTCACGTCCTCGCCGAAGCGGCGCTCCACGCCCAGGTCGGCGCCCTGGCTGGTCTCCGGCGCGAGCTCGGGATTGCCGAAGAAGGGGAAGAAGAGGTCGACCAGGGTCGGCGCCTTGAAGCCGGTGCCGAAGCTGCCGTGGAGCCGCGTCGCCGCGCCGAGCTTCCAGGCGCTCGCCACCCGGAAGGTGGTCTCGCCGCCGAAGTCGGAGTGGTCGTCGTGGCGTGCGCCCGCGGTGAGGAAAAAGCGCTCGCGCCACGAAAACGCGTTCTGCACGAAGAGCGACTGGAAATCGACGGTCTCGTCGAAGTTGCCCGCGCTCGCGCCTTCCCGGCGCTCGTAGCTGTAGCCGAGAGTGAGGACATCGGCCTCGCTCACCGTCACGTCCGACTGGGCCGTGAGCTCGGCGGCGCGGCTGTCGATTGCGAAGTTGCTGAAGACGTCCACCGGATCGCGGCCGGTGAGCTCGTCGTCGTGCAGGCCGAGGACGAAGGTCTGGCGCACGCGCCCGAAGGTCTTCGTCGCCTGGACGCTTCCCGTCACCGCGTCGCGCTCCTGCACCCGGTCGAGGGCGTCGACCGGGCCGGTCACGAAGTCGAAGCCGTCGACCGCCACGTCGCCCTGGAAAGCGCGCAGGCTCACGTCGACGCGGCCGTCGCCGGCGAAGCCGAAGCCCAGGCGCGCCGCCGCCGACGTGTTCTCGTGCGGGTCGTCCTCGGTGCCGCGCGAGGCCGCCGACACGGCGTCGGTCTCGAGGCGGGAAGCGGCGACGCTGTAGTCGAGCTCGGGCGTCGCCCCCTGGAGTCCCAGGCGCAGACGCCGGTGGTCCTGGCCGCCCGCCTCCGCCGCGCCGTGGACGCCGGGGCCGTCGCCGCGGCCGCGGCGGGTGGTGATCGCGATCACGCCCGCCATCGCCTCGGAGCCGTAGAGGGTGCTCTGGGGACCGCGGACGATCTCGATGCGCTCGACCATGTCGGCCGTCAGGTCGGCGAAGTCGAAGGCTCCGGTGGTCGCGCCGTTGACCCGGACCTGGTCGACCAGGACGAGGGTGTGCGACGAATTCCCACCGCGCAGGAAGACGCTGGTGACCTGGCCCGAGCCGCCGCTCCGGACGACCTCGACGCCGGGCACGGTGCGCAGCAGGTCGGCGAGGGTGACGGCGCGGCGCGCCTCGATCTCCTCGGCGGTGATCACCGTGACCGAGCTGCCCACCGCCTCGAGCGGACGCTCCCGGCGCTCGGCGGTGACGGTGATGTGGTCGGCGATCGTGGTCTGGAGTGCTTGGGGTGCCTGGGGCGCGTCCTGGGCCAGTACGGGGACGCCGAGGCACATCGCCGCGAACGCGGCGGGGACACGGGTTCTCAGCAACGCCATGGCAAGGCTCCTTTCCCCCTCGGGAAATCTGTTCGAGCCCCGGGTCCGGTATCCTGGCTTTCGTTCGACCTACTCGCCGCGCCTTCCCGTCCGCGGCCCCCATGGGGCTCGGCGGCCAGTGGCTCGTGCGGCTTTCGTCCCGATTACAGTCGCGGGGCGGCGGGAGCTTCGCACTCCACTTCCCTGGCGACCCGGAGCGGCCTCAACCGTTGTCAATGAGCGAGTCACCCGCGATGGGGACTCTTCGTTGGACGGCAATTTCTCAGGAGGGAGGCACGGATGTCAAGCGGGCGGTTCGAGGAACCTTCCGAGTCGCGATACATTAGGCCCATGAGCGTCTTGAAGGTGATCCGCCACGCCCAGGCCTCGTACTTCCACGACGACTACGACCAGCTCTCGCCGCTGGGCCACGAGCAGGCGCGGCGTCTGGGCGAGCACTGGGCCGAGACCGGGGTGCGCCTCGACCGGGTGGTGGTGGGGCCGCGGCGGCGCCACCGCGAGACGCTGGACGCGGTGGCCGCCGTCTACCGCGAGCGCGGCCTCGACTGGCCGCGGCCCGAGCCCCTCGCGGAGCTCGACGAGCACACCGGGCAGCAGCTCGTCGACCGCGAGCTCGCCCGCCGCGTCGCCGAGCGTCCCGAGCTCGCCCACCTGGCCGAGAAGAACGCCGAGAACCTGCGCGCCTACTTCCGCGTCTTCCGCGAGATCACCCTCGCCTGGGCGCGCGGCGAGCTGGCGACGCCGGAGGACCTCGAGAGCTGGACCGCCTTCCGCGACCGCGTGACCGGCGGCCTCGAGCGGCTGCTCGACGGCCTCGGCAACGGCGCCAGCGTCGCCGTCTTCACCTCCGGCGGCCCGGTGGCCGCCGCCGCCGGCATGGCTCTCGGCCTGGCCGACGAGAAGGTCCTCGAGCTGAGCTGGCGGGTGCGCAACACGGCCCACGCCGAGCTGCTCTTCTCCGAGGAGGGCCTCACCCTCGACGCCTTCAACGCCCTCCCCCACTTGAGCGAGCCGCGGCTCGTGACCTACATCTGATCCGGAGCATGCCATGACCGACACCGCCGAGCACATCGACGACCTCGTCGAAGAGACCCGCCGCTTCGTCGACGGCGAGGTCATCCCCCTCGAGCCGCTCTTCTTCGAGAAGGGCATGCGCCACCTGGAGCCGTGGGTCGACGCCGGACGCCGGCGCGCCCGCGAGATCGGCCTGTGGACGCCCCAGCTTCCCAAGGAGCACGGCGGCCTCGGCCTGAGCCTGGCCGACTTCGGACGGCTCAGCGAGCAGCTCGGCCGCAGCCCCCTCGGCCACTTCATGGCCAACTGCCAGGCCCCCGACGTCGGCAACATGGAGCTGCTGCTCGAGCACGGCGGCGCCGAGGTCCAGGAACGCTTCCTGGCGCCCCTGGCGCGCGGCGAGATCCGGAGCTGCTTCGCCATGACCGAGCCCGAGCACGCCGGCTCCAACCCGGTCGTGATGTCGACGCGCGCGGTGCGCGACGGCGACGACTTCGTATTGAACGGCCACAAGTGGTTCGCCTCCTCGGCCGACGGCGCCGCCTTCGCCATCGTCATGGCCCTTACCGACCCGGAGGCCGACGACCGCTACCGCCGGGCGAGCCAGATCGTCGTGCCCACCGACACGCCGGGCTACCGCTTGGTGCGCAACATCCCGATCATGGGCGAGCCCGGGAAGGACTACTTCAGCCACGGCGAGATCGTCTTCGAGGACTGCCGGGTGCCGGCGTCGAACCTGGTGGGCGAGGAGGGCAAGGGCTTCGCGCTCGCCCAGCAGCGACTCGGCCCGGGCCGCATCCATCACTGCATGCGCTGGATCGGCATCTGCGAGCGCGCCCTGGCGATGACCTGCGAGCGCGCCGCCGAGCGCGAGCTCGCGCCCGGCCGCGTGCTGGCGGGCAAGCAGGTGATCCAGCACGGGATCGCCGAGAGCCGCACGGAGATCCACGCCTCGCGGCTGATGGTGCTCGACGCCGCCCGCAAGATCGACGCGGAGGGCGCCAGCGCCGCGCGCATGGAGATCTCGATGATCAAGTTCTACGTCGCCAACGTGCTGCAGCGCGTGCTCGACCGCGCCATCCAGGTCCACGGCGCCCTCGGCATCACCGACGACACCCTGCTCTCCTTCTGGTTCCGCCACGAGCGCGGAGCGCGGATCTACGACGGTCCCGACGAGGTCCACAAGTCGGTCGTCGCGCGGTATGAATTAAAACACTATGGGGTCGACGTCTCGTTGTAGACGTTCGAAGCCGAGCTCAGCGACCGCCATGGGCGTCGGTGCCCGGCCTGCTCTGACCCGGCCGGGCTACGGCTCGCGCTTGACGAGGGCGCCGCCGCGCACCTGCACCAAGGCGTGCTGGCGGGCAACGTCCGAGCGGCGCTCGGCGAATTCGCGGCGGACGGCGTCGAGGGCCTGGTCGAGGTCCTGGCGCAGGCGGTCGAGCTGCTCGCGCATGTTGAGGATCACCTCGACGCCGGCGAGGTTGACGCCGAGGTCGCGCGTCAAGGTCAGGATGATCTCCAGCCGCCGCAGCGTCTCCTGGTCGTAGAGACGCGTGTTGCCGCTCGACCGCGCGGGCCGGATCAGACCCTCCCGCTCGTAGAGACGGAGGGTCTGCGGGTGGATTTCGAAGCGCTCGGCGACCGCGCTGATCATCAGGAACTTGGTCTGCTTGGTGGCGCGACGCGGCATGCGGCCTCCTTTCGCGGCTCTCAGGAGACGAGGACGGAGCGGACCCGGGAGAGACGTCGCGGGTCCGCTTCGGAGGTCACGACTTGTCGACGTCGACGTACTCGGCGTCGATCACGTCGTCGCTCTCGGGCGAGCTCTTGCCGCCGCCGGCCTCAGGTCCCGGCGCCGCGCCCGCGCCCGGCGCCCCGGCGCCGGGGCCCGCCTGTTGGTAGAGCACCTCGGCGAGCTTGTGCGAGGCCTTGAGCAGGCGCTCCTGGGCGCTCTCCATGGCCGCCAGGTCGTCGTTCTCGAGGGCCTTCTTGGCCGCTTCGAGGGCCGAGTCCAGCTCGCCCTTGTCGGCGGCCGAGAGCTTGTCCTTGTGCTCCTCGACGCTCTTCTCGGTCTGGTAGACAAGGTTGTCGAGGTGGTTGCGGGTCTCCACTGTCTTGCGCCGGTCCGCGTCCTCCGAGGAGTGGGACTCGGCGTCCTTGACCATGCGCTCGATCTCGGCGTCGTTGAGGCCGCTCGAGGCGGTGATGGTGATGCGCTGCTCCTTGCCGGTGCCCTTGTCCTTGGCCGAGACGTTGACGATGCCGTTGGCGTCGATGTCGAAGGCGACCTCGACCTGCGGCACGCCGCGCGGCGCCGGCGGGATGCCCACCAGGTGGAAGCGGCCGAGGGTGCGGTTGTCGCGCGCCATCGGGCGCTCGCCCTGGAGCACGTGGACCTCGACCGAGGTCTGGTTGTCCGACGCGGTCGAGAAGGTCTCGCTCTTCTGCGTCGGGATGGTGGTGTTGCGCGGGATCAGGGTCGTCATCACGCCGCCCAGGGTCTCGATGCCCAGCGACAGCGGCGTGACGTCGAGCAGCAGCACGTCCTTGACGTCGCCGCGCAGCACGCCGCCCTGGATCGCGGCGCCGATGCCGACCACCTCGTCCGGGTTGACGCCCTTGTGCGGCTCCTTGCCGAAGACCTCGGTGACTCGCTTCTGGATGTAGGGCATGCGGGTCTGGCCGCCCACCAGCACCACCTGGTCGATGTCCGAGGCCTTGAGGCCGGCGTCCTGGAGCGCCTGGCGGCAGGGGCCGAAGGAGCGCTCGATCAGCTCCGAGACGAGCTGCTCGAGCTTGGAGCGCGACAGGCGCAGGTTGAGGTGCTTGGCGCCCGAAGCGTCGGCGGTGATGAAGGGCAGGTTGATCTCCGACTCCTGGGTGGACGACAGGCTGATCTTGGCCTCCTCGGCCGCCGCCTTCAGGCGCTGGATGGCCATGGCGTCTTTCGACAGGTCGATGCCCTGGTCCTTCTTGAACTCGGCGAGCAGCCAGTCGATGATGAGCTGGTCGAGGTTGTCGCCGCCCAGGTGGGTGTCGCCGTTGGTCGACTTCACCTCGACCACGCCGTCGCCGACGTCGAGGATCGAGATGTCGAAGGTGCCGCCGCCGAAGTCGTAGACGGCGATCTTCTGGTCGGCCTTCTTGTCGAGGCCGTAGGCGAGGGCCGCCGCGGTCGGCTCGTTGACCAGGCGGCGCACGTTGAGGCCGGCGATGCGGCCGGCGTCCTTGGTGGCCTGGCGCTGGGCGTCGTTGAAGTAGGCGGGCACGGTGATGACCGCCTCCTCCACCTTCTCGCCGAGGTGGTCCTCCGCCGCCTGCTTGAGCTTCTGCAGCACCATGGCCGAGATCTCGGGCGGCGAGTAGGTCTTGCCCAGCGCCTTGACGCGCAGGCCGCCGGTGTCGGTCTTCTCCACCTCGTAGGGCACCATCTTCATCTCTTCGGTCACCTCGTCGAAGCGCCGGCCCATGAAGCGCTTGATCGAGTACACGGTGTTGTGCGGGTTGGTCACCGCCTGACGCTTGGCGACCTGGCCCACCAGGCGCTCGCCGCCCTGGGTGAACGCCACCACCGAGGGCGTCGTGCGCGCGCCCTCGGAGTTGGGGACGATCTTCGCCTCGGTGCCTTCCATGACCGCCACGACGCTGTTCGTCGTCCCCAGGTCGATGCCTATGATTCTGCTCATGTGTCTTGCCTCCTTGTGAAACGGCTGGTCTCCGGGAATCGAGGCCTTCGGTGTAGGGGCGCACGGCGTGCGCCCGCGGTGGGTCGTCGGCGCCTCGGATCGAGTCTACAGACTTTAGTCCGCCGCAGTCAACCTTCGACCCACACAATATGACAAAATCCGACTCAGATTTATTCCCGAACGGCCGGATTTCGCCCCCGGCAGTCGCGGGAGGCGCTCAGTCGAGCAGGACGAGGGGGTTCTTGACCACTTCCTCGGAGAAGTAGTCGCGGTCGAGGATGAAGTCGCCGGTGATCGAGCCGCCGCGGGTCTCGACGGTCCGGCCGGCGGCGACCAGCTCGATGAGATAGCTCTGGTCCTGGGGCACGTAGCGCAGCGCCTGGCCCGCCGCGTCCCAGGTGTCGGTCGCGGCGAGGAGGCGGCGGTCCACCAGGTCGTCGAGGCCGCGGGGATACTGGAACTCCATCAGGTAGTGGGTGCCGATGGCGCGGTCGAGCTTGCGGAAGAGGGTCTGTCGGATCTGGCGCTCGAGCGCCTCGCGCTGGCTGCGTTGCCAAGGGAACGGGAGGAGGAAGGAGCTCGGTCCGCTGGCGAGCGCGAAGAGCGTCACCAGCAGCAGGACGGCGGCGAGGCAGGTCCCGATCCAGAAACGCGGCGTCCCCGGCGCGGCCGCCGCGACCACGGGACGATCGTGCGCCTCACGCCGAGGCTCCGTGGCACGCACGCCGCTCGCCGGCTGAGGCGCGGGCCGCGGCGCCGGCGGCGCCAGCGCGATCGGCGCCGGCTGGGCGACCGTCGCCGGGATGGCCGCGGCTACGGGAGGTGCTAGCGGCGCCGGCCGCGGGACGGTGGCGCTGGGCGCAGCGACGGCGGGAAGCTGCGCGGTGCCGCCGCCGGGAGCGGCCCGGCCGGCAGAGGCCCGGCCTGTCGCGGCGCCACCCGTCGCGGCGCGGGCTGTCGCGGGGCGGGCTGTCGCGGCCCGACCGGGGGCGGCTTGCGCGAGCTCGATCAGGTCGTTCTGCAGCAGTTGGTGAAGGCTGAAGAGCGTCCGGAATCGGCCGGCGCGCAGCGCGCGTGCGACGTCGTAGGCGCTCGTGCGCCCGTCCATCTTCTCGAGGAACGCCTGCTGGAGCTCCGTGAGCCAGATGCCTGGGCCGCCCGCGCCGTCGCGTCGGAAGACGCGGATCGGGCCGCGCGGGGGCACCTGGCGGTAGATCGCGTCCAGCCTCGGCACCTCGCCGCCGACGCCGCTCACCTCGCCGAGGTCGGCGAGGGCGCGGATCAGCATTTCGTCCACCGTGATCGGGGTGACGCCCTTCTCGTAGGAGACCTCGTCGCCGCCGTAGAAGCGGAACTCGCCCTGGCGCCAGGTCAGCACCTGGAGCATCAGGCGGTAGGTCTGGAGCCGCAGGCATTGGAGGAGCTTGTCGCGGGTGATCAGACCGAGGCTGATCAGCAGGTCGCTGAGGGCGGTGCCGCTCGTCTGGTGCTCGGCGGCGACCGAGGCCAAGGCCTCTTTCGACACCAGGTCCTCGTTGACGAGGAGGGCGCCGAGGCTCTCCTCCTGGGTGTGGTTCAGCGAGTCGGCGGTGACGATGTGGCCGTTCAGGCAGGAGACGGCCACGATGTCTTCCTCGCCCTGGACGGTGAGGATGCCGGTCGACTGCTGCACCGCCAGGGTCTTGAGCACCTGCGGCAACGCGACGTCGCGGAGATCGCCTTCGAGGTTCTGCGCGGTCGGCATCGTCCTCAGGTCGTCCTCCGCCCCGCCAGGTAGAGGCGGAACGCGAAAAGAGCTGCGAGGCCGGCGGCGCACAGCCCGGTGGTCAGGCCGGAGCCGGCGTCAAAGCCCAGCGGCGCCCGGTAGCTCCAGATCTCGAGCACCGGGATCAGCGCCAGCGCCATCGGCGCCAGGATGGCGAGCAGCGCCCGCGCGCCCCGGCCTTCGAAGGTCGACGTCCAGCCCGGAACCAGGCCGGAAAGCCAGCGGCTCCCGGCGACGGCCGGCCGGCCGGTGAACTTCTTCGAGGGGTAGCCTTTGTGCTGTCGCAGGAGGTGCAGCGCGACCGCCAGGGCGAGGGCGGCGAAGGCGGCGGCGAGCGAGAGGTAGCGGCGCGCCGCGATGCTCTCGAGGGCGCTCTCGCGGCCGGCATCGTCGAGCGCCCGGCGCACCTCCTCGGCGCGGCGCAGCCCGCCGTCGATCGGGATCACGTTGCCGTGTACGCCGCCCTCCGAGTCCTCCCAGAGGGCCACGCGGGCGCCGTCGATCTGCTTGGCCGCGGCCAGTGCCTGGTGGGCTTCGGTGAAGTTGAAGCTCTGGCTGTAGGCCTGCGAGAGGTTGAAGTACGCCTCGGCGAGCGTCGGATCGGCGGCGATCGCCTCCTGGAAGGAGCTCACCGCGGTGCCGTAGTCGCCCTTGCGGTGGTAGTAGACGCCGAGGTTGTTGAGGGCCGGCGCCGTGTCCTTGCCGCCGGGGTGGTCCTCCACCAGCCCGGTGTAGATCAGCCGGGCGTGCTCCCACTGGCCGAAGCTGCGGTGGAGGTCGGCGACGAGCTCGGTGGCCACGGTAGAGTCCTCGGCCAGGTTGCGCAGCACCTCGAGGTCGAGCAGCAGCGAGCCGTAGAGCCGGCCGGCCTTCAGGTTCTCGATCGCGCGCACCGGCGGCAAGAGCGCCTTCTGGACCTCGCCCTGCTGGTAGGTGACGGCGATCGGCGTGGCGCCCAGGGCCAGCCAGAGCACGATCAGGACGGTGCGCTGGCTCGCCGAGCCGTATCCCCAGAGCAGGATCGACCAGTAGAGCGCCAGCCACAACAGGCCCGAGGGGAGCACCAAGGGCCACAGCAGCAGGGCGAGGGCGACGGCGTCCGCGGCCAGGCGATCGAGGGGCGGCGACACCAGCCGTCCCAGGTCGTGGAAGAGGTCGGCGCCGTGCCGGACCGCCAGCAGCAGGAGGAAGACGACGCTGGAGAGGATCACCAGATAAAGGAGCCACACGCCCAGGTTCTGGCGCCAGATCTGCCCCTCGAACGGCAGGTTGAAGAGCTTGGCGTAGCCTTCGAAGCTGGCCACCAGCGCCCCGGGGTAGTTGCCCGCCATCCGCTCCACGGTGGCCCTGGCGAAGGCGGGCTCCGGGCGCTCCGGGTCGAGCCGCCGCGCGCCGTCGATCACCCATCGGGCGCGCTCCACGTCACCCTCGCTCGCCGAGCTCACGGCGAAGGCCGCCGCGGCGATCGACAGGTCGGGGAGCTTGGACATGCCGAGGTTCTCGGCGATGGCCAATTGCTGCGCCAGCGCCGCCTGCGCCTTCTCCTGGTCGTTCTGGTAGTAGGCCCGGGTCCACGCCTCCCAACTGTCCTGGAGACGCCGCAGCTCGAGCCGCACCGACGCCGTGAGCTCGATCTCGCCGGTCTCGAGCGCCGCCGCGGAGGCGGCGCAGGCGATGGCCACGACGGCACACGCCACGGCCGCGCGCCGTCCAGGTTTCCCCATCGGGGGCCCGGGACGTCGAGAGCCGTGCCGGCACCGAGCGCGCATGCCGCCTAGAATCCCCGCTGGCCGGAGTAAGCGAGCCGCAGACGGTAGAGCACGTCGTCGAGAACGGCCTGCTCCTGCGAGCTCAGATTGCCCGCCGTCTTGCTCTTGAGCACTCCCAGGAGGTCGATGTGCAGCTTCGCCAGCTCGAGGTGCTGCAGGGGCTCGTCGGTGCCGGGAATCGACGCCTGGCGAAGGTAGATCGAGGCGTTCTCGGCCAACAGCGACACGAGGTCGAGCAAGCCCGGCTGGTCCGG
>DASWIG010000349.1:0-66250 GCA_036397835.1 Thermoanaerobaculia bacterium | reverse complement strand
GTCCATCCGACCGTCAAAGACTGGCAGCGAATCCAGGACAAGTCAAGTGTGGAATGCGCAAAAACACCGGAGAATCAGGGCTTTGTCACTCTCAGGCCGCCTGGGAAGGATGGGCTCCTCTCCCAGGGGGAGAGGGGAGTCAGGTAACGGTCAGAAAGCCCCCTCGCCCTCTGGGAGAGGGGGTTGGGGGGTGAGGGTTCTCGCGGTTCTCGCGCTCGCCGCGCTTCCCGGCGTCGCCGCCGCGGACGGTCCCTTCACCCTCGAGGACGTCCTCAGCGCGCCCTATCCTTCGGAGCTGGTGGCCGCCGCCGGCGCCGACCGGATCGCCTGGGTGACGGAGGAGCGCGGCGTGCGCAACCTGTGGACCGCGGCGGCGCCCGACTTCGAGCCCATGAGGCTGACGAGCTATTCGGACGACGACGGCCAGGCCCTCGGCCAGCTCGGCCTGACGGCGGACGGCGTGCTCCTCGTCTACGTCCGCGGCGGCGGCCCCAACGCCGCCGGCGAGACGCCGAACCCCGCCGGCGACCCGGCGGGCGCCGAGCAGGCGATCTGGGCCGTGCCCACCGCCGGTGGCGAGCCCTGGAAGGTGGCCGCGGGCGGCGGGCCCGTGGTCTCGCCCGACGGTGGGCGCGTCGTCCACGCCCGCGGCAGTCAGGTGTTCGAGACGAGCCTCGAGCGTCCCTCCGGCGAGACTGCGTCTGGCGAAGCTGTGTCCGGCAAGGACGAAAAGCCGCCGCCCCTGTTCCAGGCCCGCGGCAACCTCGGCGGCCTGGCGTTCTCGCCCGACGGCGCGCGGCTCGCCTTCGTCAGCGCCCGCGGCGACCACGGCTTCGTCGGGGTGTTCGACCGCGCCGCCAGGAAGATCACCTGGATGGCGCCGAGCGTCGACCGCGACGACTCTCCCGTCTTCTCGCCCGACGGCACCCGCCTCGCCTTCCTGCGTCTGCCCGGCCGCCTCATGGACGAGCGCTACGACATCACCACCGGCACCCCCTTCGCCGTCTGGGTGGGCGACCCGGCGACCGGCGAGGCGCGCGAGGTCTGGCGCTCGCCCGGCGCCGACGGCGGCTTCGCCCAGTTCTATTTCGACCCGCCGCTGCGGTGGGCGGTCCCGGAGCACCTCGCGTTCACCTCCGAGCACGAGGGGTGGGTCCACGTCTACCAGGTGACGGCGACCGGCGGCGCGGCGGCCGGCGGCACGGCCGTCGACCTGACGCCGGGGGAGAGCGAGGTCGAGTCGTTCGCGGTCTCGCCTGACGGTGCCACGCTCTACTTCTCGGGCAATCGGGACGACGTCGACCGCCGTCATCTCTGGCGGGTGAGGCCCGGCGCCGATCCCCAGCCGCTGACGAGCGGCGAGGGCCTCGAGACCGACCCGACGCCGCTCGCCGGCGGACGCTGGGTGGCGTACCGCGGCGCCGACGCGCGGCGTCCGTCGGCGGTGACGGTGGTGGCGCCGGCCTCGGGCGAGCGCCGCCTGGTGGCGCCGCGGGAGCTGCCGGCGTCGTTCCCGGAGGCGGACCTCGTGGTGCCGCTGGCGGTCACTTTCCAGGCCTCGGACGGCGTCACCGTCCACGGCCAGCTCTTCCTGCCGCCGGGCTCCGCCGCGGGCGACGCGCGTCCCGGCGTGCTCTTCATGCACGGCGGACCCGTCCGTCAGATGCTCCTGGGCTGGCACCACAGCGGCTACTACGCCCGCTGCTACGCCTTCAACCAGTACCTGGCGAGCCGCGGCACGGTGGTGCTCTCGGTCAACTTCCGCAGCGGCATCGGCTACGGCCGCGCCTTCCGCCAGGCGGCGGACCAGGGGCCGCGCGGCGCCTCGGAGTACCGCGACGTCCTCGCGGCGGGGCGCTACCTTCAGGAGCGTCCCGAGGTCGACCCGCGCCTCGTCGGGCTGTGGGGCGGCTCCTACGGCGGCTACCTCACCGCCCTCGGCCTGGCCCGCGACTCCGACCTGTTCGCCGCCGGCGTCGACCTCCACGGCGTCCACGACTGGTCCTACCGCGGCGAGCGCTTCCCGACGTCCGGGGGCGCCTGGGGCCTCCAAGGCGAGGAGCTGCTGGCGCTGGCGAAGCGCTCGTCGCCGGTGGCCGACCTCGGCTTCTGGAGCTCGCCGGTGCTCTTCGTTCACGGCGACGACGACCGCAACGTGATGTTCATCCAGACGACCGACCTGGTCCAGCGCCTGCGGCAGCGCGACGTCCACGTGGAGACGCTCGTCTTCCCCGACGAGGTCCACGGCTTCCTGCGTCACGAGAGCTGGCTGCGGACGTTCCGCGCGGCGGCGGATTTCTTCGAGAGGTTTCTGGGTCACGGCACCACGACGCGGTGATCGACCATGGCGTCGCCGTCGAAGATGAAGCGGCCGTGGAAGCGTTCGCCGGCGAGCATCAGCGGCAGCCACACCCGGTCGTCGGCCCACATCTCGCGGTAAGGTATGCGTTCGAGCGGGAACCACAGGGGCACGGCCTCGTCGGTCTCCACGGGCTCGCCGCGCCAGCCGCCGGCGCGGAAGACGCGGACGTGGATCGAGTAGCCGTCGACGAACTGGAAGGAGAGCTCGCCGCGCTCGCTGACCTCGGTCGGCGTCACGCCGATCTCCTCCTCGACCTCGCGCACGGCGCCGGCCAGCGCCGACTCGCCGTCCTCGATGCGGCCGCCGGGACCGTTGATCTTGCCGGCGCCGAGGCCGCGCTTCTTGCGGATGAGGAGGATGCGCCCGCCGGCGACCACGAAGAGCAGGGTCGCGCGGTCGACCGGGTCCCACGCCGACCAGTCGATCTCCGTCACCGAGCGCCAGGACATCGGCGCGAGCATACACCCGCAGGAAGCAGGCCGACGTCGTCGGCCAGATCCCCCCACCCCCCAACGCCAACACGACGAGAGCCTTCGGCCAAGACGTCAGGCCGCCACGGCGACGCGCTCGCCCCGCAGCTTGGCATATTCCGCGGCGTCGATCACCCGCCGCTCGCGGAAGTCGCGCTCGGCGTCCTCGGCCCAGGCGCCCGCGGCGGCGGCGGGACCCGCGGCGAGGGTCAGCAGCTCGGCGCCGAAGCCGGAGCCGTAGGAGAAGGCGACGAGGCGCCGTCCCTGGTCCATGCCCGCCAGGGCCTGAGCCACCGCGACCCACAGGCTCGCGGTGTAGGCGTTGCCCGAGCGGCGGTTCCATTCCATGTGGGGATCGACCTTCTCCGCGAAGAACGCCAGGGTGCGCTCCTCGTCCCAGCCGAGAGTCTCGCCCACGTGGACGAGGGCCTTCTTCACCATCTTGGGGAACGGCACGTGGCAGCAGACGGCGGCGAAGTCGTCGACCCCGGCGCCTTCCGCGGCCAGGGCGCCGAAGCAGCGTTCGGCGGCGCGCTTGTAGCAGTCGAGGCTCAGGGGACCGTCGACGCGCGGGTGGGTCTCGCCCACCGGACGCCAGAAGTCGAAGGCCGGCTCGCTCCAGGGATAGGAGATCGGATCGACGGCCGCCACTTCGGGCGTGTCGACCAGCATGGCCACGGCGCCGGCGCCCTGGGTAGGCTCGCCGCCGTCGCCGAGCTCGTAGAGCGCCACGTCGGCGGCGATGACCAGGGCCGCGCGGCCCTTGGCGGCGCCGGATAGCCGCCACTCCAGGGCCTGGCGCAGGGCCAGGGTGCCGCCGTAGCAGGCGTGCTTGACCTCGTAGGAGCGCACCGAGCCGGCGAGGCCGAGGCGATCGGCCACCCAGGCCGAGAGCGGACGGCTCATGTCGAGGGCCGACTCGGTGCCGACGGCGATCAGGCCGAGGCGCCGGGCGTCGCCGCCCCAGCGGCCGAGAGCCCTTTCGGCCGCCGTCGCCGCCAGGTCCACGACGCCTTCGCCGCGCGCGCACAGCGCCATCTCGCGGCAGCCGAGCCCCTGGGTGTACTTCGCGGGCTCCTGGCCGCGCAGGGCGGCGAGCTCTTCGACGGGGAGGGCGAGGGAGGGGAAGCTGAGGCCGAGGGCGGCGATGCCTGCGGAGGGGGTCGACATGTCCTGGATCTCCATGGTGTCCTTCAGGGGTCGTGGTCAATCGCATCCTAGCCGCGCCCCCGGCGGTCTTCGGGCCTTCGCACGGAGCCGTGACCGAGACGTGACGCTGGAGGCCGAAGTGTCAGGGAATGTCACGAGACGTCGTACCTGGTATATTGCGCAGCTCCTGGAAGGAACCTGCCGCCATGAAAGCCCTGACCCATGACTTCGTCGTCGGCCGCACGCTCGCCGACGTGTACGGCCACGTTGCCGCGGCGATCGCCGGCGCCTCGCGCGGCGCCGTGGCCGTGGAGGACGTGGCCCTCACCCCGGCGCCGTCCCACACCGGCAGCGACCTGTCGTTCCGCTGCTTCGAGCTGGCGCGCCAGTGGAAGAAGAACCCCGCCGAGATCGCCAAAGAGATGGCGGCGGCGATCCCGCCCGACGCCTGGATCGCCCGCGCCGTCGCCGCCGGCCCCTACCTGAACGTCGAGCTCGACCGCGACGCGGTCGTGCCGCGCGCGGTCGCCGAGGCCCGCGAAGCGGGCGACGCCTACGGCGATTCCGACCGCGAGGCCGGCGAGGTGGTGATGATGGAGTACGTCTCGCCCAACACCAACAAGCCGCTCCACCTCGGCCACCTGCGCAACGGCGTGCTCGGCCGCGCCGTCGCCAACCTCCTCGCCTCCCAGGGCGCCCGGGTCTTGAAGACGTCGATCGTCAACGACCGCGGCATCCACATTGCCAAGTCGATGCTCGCCTACGAGCGCTGGGGCGAAGGCGCGACGCCCGAGAGCGCCGGAGTCAAAGGCGACCGCTTCGTCGGCCGTCTCTACGTGCGCTTCGAGCAGGAGCTGCAGAAAGAAAAAGAAACGTGGCGCGCCGAGCAGGAGCTCGACAAAGAAGCGAAGGATCTCGACGAACGCTTCAACGAGTCGTCGCGTCTGCTCGCCGCGGCGCGCGACCTGCTGAAGCGGTGGGAAGCGGGCGACGCCGAGGCCCGCGCGCTGTGGGAGAGGATGAACGGCTGGGTCTACGCCGGCTTCAAAGAAACCTACGACCGCCTCGGTCTCGACTTCGACAAGCACTATTACGAAAGCGAGATCTACGAAGGCGGCAAGGAGATCATCTTCGCGGCGGTGGAGAAAGGGATCTTCAAGCGGGCGCCGAACGGCGCGGTGATCGCGCCGCTCTCCGAGCACGGCAAGCTCCAGGACAAGGCGGTGCTGCGCGGCGACGGCACCGGCCTCTACGTCACTCAGGACATCCATCTCGCCGCGATCAAATTCAAGGAGTTCGGGCTCACCAGGTCCCTGTATTGCATCGGCTCCGAGCAGGACTATTACATGCAGCAGCTCTTCGCCATCCTGAAGCTCCTGGGGTTCCCATGGGCCGACGGCCTCTATCACCTGAGCTACGGCATGGTGTACCTGCCCGAGGGCAAGATGAAGTCGCGCGAGGGCCGGGTGGTGGACGCCGACGACCTGATGGACGGCATGAGGCAGCTCGCCCGCGAGGCCATCCGCGAGCGCTTCCCGGACCTCGAGGGAGAGGAGCTCGACCGCCGCGCCATGGCGATCGGTCTCGCCGCCATGACGTTCCACTTCCTCGCCGTGGGCAAGGACACGGAGATCCACTTCGACCCCGCCTCGTCGCTCGCCTTCGAGGGCAAGACCGGCCCCTACTTGCAGTACGCCTATGCCCGCGTCTCGAGCATCCTGCGCAAGGCGGGCGACTGGCAGCCGCCCGAGACCCTCGTCCTCGGCGAGGACGTCGAGTGGCGCATCCTCGTCCAGGTGATGCTCTTCCCCGTGGTCGTGGCTGACGCGGCCGAGAGCTACGACCCGATGCGTCTGTCGAGCTACCTGATCGAGCTGGCGCAGCTCGTCAATACCTTCTACCACGACCACCCGGTGCTGCAATCGGGCGAGCCGGTGCGCTCGAGCCGCCTGGCGTTGCTGGCGGCCTTCCGCGTCGTCGTCGGCAACGGCCTGCGGCTGCTGGCCATCGAGGCGCTCGAGGAGATGTGAGGTCCTACGACCTTCCAACCCGCTGGGCCGGGCGCGCCGGGATTCCGTCACAGCGGGATGTTCGAGTGTTTTTTCCAGCGTCTCACGACGTTCTTGGTGCGTAGTTGCTCGAGGCTTCGCAGGACGTGGCCACGGGTTTCTCGCGGCTTGATCACCGCGTCGATCTCGCCGCGCGCCGCGGCGACGTAGGGATTCGAGAGTATCGAGCGCAGCTCCTCGACCCGCTGCTTGTAGAGCTCCGCGGCGTTTTCGCCCGCCGCCGTCAGCTCGTTGCGGTAAAGGATTCGTGCTGAGCTCTCCGGCGCCATGACCGCGATCTCGGCGCTGGGATAGGCGAGATTGACGTCGCACCCGATCTGCTTGCTTCCCATCGCGCCATAGGACCCACCATAGGCCTTGCGAGTGACGAGGGTGATGGTCGGAGTCGTCGCTTCGGCGTAGGCGAAACCCAGCTTGGCGCCGTGACGGATGATCCCGTTGTATTCCTGGTGGGTTCCGGGGAGGTAGCCGGGAGTGTCGAGGATCGTGAACACCGGGATCTCGAAGGCGTCGCAAAAGCGGATGAACCGCGCCGCTTTGAGCGAAGCGTTGATGTCGAGCGCGCCGGCGAGGTGCTTGGGCTGGTTGGCGACGATGCCGACGGCAAAGCCGCCGATCCGCGACAAGCCGATGACGATGTTCTTCGCCCAGGCGGCCTGCAGCTCGAAAAAGCTGTCCTCGTCGACGATCCCGTTGATCAGCGCCTTGACGTCGTAGGTGCTGCTCGGATCTTCGGGGATGATCTCGTCAAGCTCCTCGCCCGCATGCCCGTTCTCGGCCGGTGCCGCGAGTCGGGGCGGTTTCTGGCCGCTGTTGTCGGGCAGATACGACAGCAGGCGTCGGATCTCCTGCAGGCAGGTGCCGTCGTCCGGCGTCTTGACGTGAGCGACGCCGGTCTTGGAGAAATGCGTCATGGCCCCGCCCAGGGCCTCCTGCGTCACCTCCTCTCTCGTCGCCTGCCGGATCACCTCGGGTCCGGTGACGAACATGAAGCTCGTCTTCTCGACCATGAAGAGGAAGTCCGTCCCGGCCGGGGTGTAGGAGGCGCCGCCCGCGCAGGCGCCCAGAATGGCGGAGATCTGCGGAATCCAGCCGGAGGCATGGGCGATCCGCCGGGCCAGCGCCGCATAGCCGTCGAGCGAGGCGACACCCTCTTGAATGCGGGCGCCGCCGCCGTCGTTGAGGCCGATGAGCGGAGTCCCGGTGTCGGCTGCAAGGTCGATGACCTTGCAGATCTTCCGGGCTCCGGCACTGGACAAGGAGCCGCCGAAGACCGTGCAATCCTGCGAGAAGAGGTGGACCCGCCGGCCGTCGATCGTCCCGTGCCCGGTGATCACTCCGTCTCCCGGAACCACTTTCCGGTCCATGCCGAAGTCCTTGCACTGATGGGTCACCAGCGCGTCGAGCTCGAAGAACGAGCCGGGATCGAGCAGCGCCTCGACTCGCTGGCGAGCCGTCAGCTTGCCCAGCGCATTTTGCTTGGCGACCCTCTCCGGCCCGCCGCCAGCTGCTGACGCGGCAAGCCGCCGATCCAGATCTTCGAAGAGAACCTCACGGGACACCTTTGCCATCTCGTTCCCTCAGTGGGCTCGCGGGTAAGTATCAGACTCCGCGAGGCGCGGAGCCGGCGAGGCTCAGGCGTTCGCCGCCGAGCCCGGATGATAACGAGTCGGGGCCCCGGAAGCAACCCCGCGCGGGGCAAAGACGCCTACTGACCTCTTGCTTCTCCTCGAGCTTGGGAGTAGAGTGTGGGCCGCTTCATGGTGGCCGTCGGGACGGTCGCACGTGTTGGACTCCGCCCTGGACGCGCTGCGGAAGAGGGTAACCCGCACGCTGCGGAGTTCATGATCCTGGAGACTACCGGAGTCGGTGGAGGACTGGGCCTTGGGGGACGTTGGGCACTTGGTGTCTCTGCCCGGAGCGGGGCGGTGGGCCTTTTGGCGATGCACGGCATTGCGCGCCGCGGGATTTCCCGTCGCCGCCGTGACCGGCCCCGAGGTCGGCGACTGCGGCGCGGCGGCGCAGCGCTTGTTGCTCTGCGAGGAGGAGTTGGAATGGCTCCGCAACCAGGCCTCCATCGCCCTGCGCGGCGACATCCGGCGCAGCTCGGACGCCGAGCGCCGAGCCCTGCGCCGGGTGCGCCGGCGTCTCGAGGCCGCGAGCCCCTGCCACGAAGACCTCGCGCCGCTCAACGCCGCCACCCGTTCGGCCGTCGAGGCCTATCAGCGGGCGCTGGAGCAGCGGGACTCGGCGCTGCGCGAGCTCCGAGAGGCCTTCGAGCGCGCCGGATCCGCGGTCACCCAAAGCCTGCGCCGGATCGCCGCCACTGCGCGCTTCCAGGAAGCCGTCCTGTGGCAGAACCGGCGCGGCTTCCACACCGGCGTCGAGCGTTTGCTGGCCTCCGGCCGCGAGGACTTCGGCAGCTCCGCCTATCGCCGCCGCGAGGAGCTCGTGGCGCGTTATCTCCAACGCTACGGCGCCAAGAACGACACGATCGGCTTCTTCGGTCCTGTCGGCTGGGCCTGGTGGAGCGAGGAGGACGAGGTGGTCCGGGTCCGCGTCCACCCCGAGATGCTCTGCGATCGCAAGGTCTGTTTCGAAGGCTGGACCGTGGACGCGCTCGCCGAGCGGATGACGGCGGATCCGGCGCTGCGCAGTTGGCTTCCGCCGCGGATCCTGCCGTTCGTTAAGCTCGGCGCCACGAGCGTGCGCCGGCCGTTCGAGTCGCCGCGGCCGCTGAGCGCGACGGAAGCGGCGGCGCTGGCCGCCTGCGACGGCCGCCGTCCCGCCCGGACGATCGCCGAGCAATTGGCGGCGGACCCCGCGAGCGACGTCGAGGATCCGCAGGAGGTGCTCGACCTCTTCGACCGCCTGCGGGACGAAGGCGTGCTCTCATGGGGCCTCGAGATTCCCCTCGAGGCCCATCCCGAGCGGACCCTGAGGGCCCAGCTCGAGGCGATTCTGGACCTCGAGCTGCGCGACGGCGCCCTGGCCGACCTCGACGAGCTCGATGCCGCCCGGCGCAGGGTCGGCGAAGCGGCCGGCGATCCACAACGCCTCGACGAGTCCTTCGAGAGCCTCGAGGAGTGTTTCACCCGCCTGACCGGCCAGGAGCCGACGCGTGCCGCCGGCCGGACCTACGCCGCCCGCACCCTCGTCTACGAGGATTGCCGGCGCCACGTCGACGTCCGGCTCGGCAAGAAGCTGCTCGCCACCCTGGCGCCCCCCCTGGAGCTGGTCCTCGACAGCAGCCGCTGGCTGAGCTGCCGGGTGGCCGAGGAATACCGGCGGGCTTTCGAGGAGGTCCATCTCGAGCTGGCCGAAAGGTCCGCCTCGTCGACGGTCGAGATGGTCGATTTCTGGTTCCAGGCCCAGCACCTGATCTTCGGCGCCCGCGGCCGACCCCTCGACCGGGTGCTCGAGAGCTATCAGCAGCTCTGGGCCGAGCTCCTCGGCATCCGGCCCGGCAGCCGGCGCGTGCAGCTCTCGAGCGAGAAGCTGGGCCCCCGGGTCCGCGCCGCCTTCCGCACTTCAGGCATCGGCTGGCCGGGTGCCTGCCACCACAGTCCTGACCTCATGATCTCCTCGCCCAGCGTCGAAGCGCTGGCCGGCGGCGACTTCCAGATCGTGATGGGCGAGCTCCACGTCGCCACCAACACCCTCAACTCCTCGGTCTTCGTCGAGCAGCACCCCCGCCCCGAGGAGCTCGTGCGGGCGGTGGCGCGCGACGTCACCGTCCCCCGCGTGCTGTCGGTGACTCCGAAGAACGTGCCGCGCGCCACCACGCGGACGAACATGAGCCTGGTGAGCCCTCGGGACTACCTGCTCGTCACCTCGGCCGACGCCGCGGGCCTCGAGGGAGCGCGGGTCCTGAAGCTCTCCGAGCTGCAGCTCGAGCGACGCGACGGCCGCCTGAGGGTGCGCACCCACGATGGCCGCCTGGAGGTCGAGCCCGTCGAGTGCTTCGCGCTGATCCTCTCGCTCCTGCTCGCCCTCGAAACCCGCCTCCTGCCGGCCTGGGACCATACCCCGCGGGTCACCGTCGACCGCCTGGTCATGGCCCGCGAGACCTGGCGCTTCGCCGGCGCAGAGCTGACCTTCGCCGACGAGAAAGACGCCTTCGAGCTCTTCGTCAAAGTCCGGCGCTGGGCCGCGGGCCACGGGATGCCGCGCTTCGTGTTCACCCGCACGTCGAGCGAGATCAAGCCCATGTTCGTCGACTTCGACAATCCGCTCTACGTCGCCATCTTCGCCAAGGAGATCCGCCGCGCCCGCGAAGCGCACGGCGAGGCGGCGCGGGTCTCCGCCAGCGAGATGCTGCCGGCTCCCGACCAGACCTGGTTGCCGGACGCCGAAGGCCAGACCTACACGAGCGAGCTGAGGATCGTCGCCGTCGACCTGACGGCCGCCGAGGCGCCGCCACCCGACCCACCCGCGTAAGTGAGGTTGCGAATGACGCAAGAGAGCTATCCGCTGTCCCCGATCCAGGAGGGAATGCTCGTTCAGAGCCTGAACCGCCCGGGCTCCGGCGTCGACGTCTGGCAGCTCGTCTTCGCCCTTCCCGAGGCAGTCGACGCTCCTCTGCTGCGGGACTGCCTGGACTGGATGGTCCAGCGTCACCCGGCGCTGCGCACGGCCTTTGACTGGCACGGCGCCGAGGCCCGGCAGTGGGTGGCCCCGGCGGTGCAGGTGCCGTTCACCGCGCAGGATTGGAGCGAGCTGCCCACCGAGGAGCAGGAGATCCGCCTGGAGGGATATCTGCGCGAGGACCGGCGCCGCGGCTTCGTGCTCGGCAGGCCGCCGCTGATCCGCGCGGCGCTCTTCCACGGCGGCGCGTCCGGGTCTCGGATCCTGATCACCGTCCATCACGCGGTGGTCGACGGGCGCTCCGTGCCGATCGCCACCACCGACCTCTTCGGCCGCTACGCGGCGATCGCCGCGGGCAGCGCCTTCGAGCCCCGGCAGTCGCTGCCGTTCCGCGACTACGTCGAGCACGTCGCGGCTCAGGACGCGTCGCGAGACGAGGCCTTCTGGCGCGCCGCCTTCGCCGGCTTCGAAAGCCCGACTCCTGCCGCGGACGGCCTCGAGAGCTCGGCCGCGGACCCGAGCCGCGGCCACCGGGAAATGGACCTCCTCCTGTCACCGGAGACCGGCGCCGCCCTCGCCGCCAGGTGCCAGCGCGAGGGCCTGAGCCTCAACACGGTGACCCAGGCCGCCTGGGGCTTGCTGCTGGCGCGCTACAGCGGGCGTCACGACGTCGCCTTCGGGGCCGTCAAGTCGTGCCGCGCGTCGCTCCCCGGCGGCGACACGATCGTCGGTCCGATGGTCAACACCCTCGCCGTGCGGGCCATAGCCGAGCCGAGCAAGCCCTTGAGCGTCTACCTGGAAGAGCTGCGCAGCTTCTGGACGGCACTGCGCCCCCACGAGCACACGGCGCTCTCCAAGGTCCAGGAGTGGAGCGACATCGCCTCCGGCCAACCGCTCTTCGACAGTCTGGTGCAATTCGAGCGCTACCCGTTGAGCGCGTCGCTGCCCTGGCTGGGCCCGCGATACCGGAGCATGACGGTGCAGATCCGCCGCCAGCCCGGCTATCCGCTATTGGTCCACGCCTACGAGAAGCCCGGGCTGCGGCTCAAGATGATCTACGACACCGGGCGCTTCAGCGACTGCGCCGTCCGGCAGCGGCTGGAGCACCTCGGCCGCCTGCTCGACGCCATGGCCCGCCAGCCGGACGCCCGGTTGGGGGATCTCGAGCCGCTCTCCCCGGCGCAGCGCTGGCAGTCGGTGGGCGAATGGAGCGGCGTCGCGGTCGCGGCGCCGGCCGCGCGGACGGTGCCGGAGGTGATCGCCGCGGCGGCGCGCCGCCATCCCGGACGCGAAGCGGTGCGGTGGGAGGGCGAGAGCCTGACCTACGGCGACCTCGACGAACGCTCGTCGCGTCTGGCCGGCCATCTCCGCCGCCTGGGCCTGGCCGCCGAGGACCGGGTGGGGATCTTCCTCGAGCGGACTCCGCGCCTCGTGGTCGCCATGCTGGCGGTGCTCAAGGCGGGCGGTGCCTGCGTGCCGGTCGACCTGGGCGAGAGCACCGAGCGGCCGCTCGAAGCCCTCGACGCCAGCGGCGCCCGCTGGCTGGTGAGCGAGGCGCCGCTCCACGAGCAACTGCCGACGCTGTCCGGCTGCCGGGTCGTGCGCGCCGACCGCGAGCCCTTCGAGCCGGCGGCGCCGCTGCCGCCGCCGCGGGGCGAGCAGTTGGCCTGGGTCCTGTACACTTCCGGACCGAGCGGGCGCCGGGGGATCGAGATCCCGCACCGGGCCCTCGCCACCTGGCTCGCCGCGGCCCAGGAGCTCTTCGACGACGAGGATCTCGGCGGCTGCCTGGCGTCGACGCCGGTCAGCCTCGACGTCTCGATCTTCGAGCTGTTCGCGCCGCTCGCCCGCGGCGGCCGGGTGCTGCTGGCCGGCGACGTCCTGCGCCCCTCGCGGCTGGCCGCCGCGGCGGACGTCCGGTTGGTGACGGCCACGCCTTCGGCCATGGCCGAGCTGCTCCGGCTGGAGGCGCTCCCGCCGGCGCTGCGGACGGTGAGCTTCGCCTATGACCGGCCGTCCGAAGCCCTGCTCGGGAAGCTCTTCGCGAGCTCCACCCTCGAGCGTGTCTGCATCGTCTACGGGCGCACCGAGGCGACGGCCTTTTCGCGCGTCGAGACGCGCCGCCGCGACGGTACCGCCACGGTGCGGCCGCTTGCCGGCCGCCAGGTCTACCTGCTCGACGACGCCCTGAAGCCGGTCCCGGTGGGCGCCACCGGCGAGCTCCTCCTCGGCGGCGAGGGGCTGGCCCGCGCCGTGATGGGAGACGCTCGCGAGACCGCCGCGAGCTTCGCTCCCGATCCCTTCGGCAGCCGGCCGGGCGGCCGGCTGCACCGCACCGGCGACCTGGCCCGCTACCGCCACGACGGCATCCTGGAGCCGCTCGGCCGCCGCGACCGGCAGGTGTTGGTCAAAGGGCACCGCGTCGACCCGGGCGAGGTGGAAGCGGTCTTGCGCTCGCATCCGCAGGTTGACGACGTCGAGGTCGCCGTGCGCGAGGACGATCCGGGGCACAAGCGCCTGGTGGCCTACGTGGTGTGCGCCGACGCGGTCTCACCCGCCCAGCTCACGGGATTCCTGCGCCAGCGGCTGCCGCCTTTCCTGTGCCCGGAGGCGGTGCTGCCGGTGGGTCTTCTGCCGCGCACCGCCGGCGGCGCGCTCGACCTGCGCGCCCTGCCCCGGCCGGAGAGCCGGCGCTCGGATGTCTCGGGCGAGTACGTGGCGCCGCGCAACCGCCTGGAGCGCACCATCGCCGAGGTCTGGAAGGACGTGCTGCGGGTCGACAAACTCGGCGTTGACGACAACTTCTTCGATCATGGCGGCCATTCCCTGGCGCTGGTCCAGGCCCACGAGGAACTGGCAAAAAAGCTCGGCCGGGACGACCTGTTGCAGGTCGACCTCTTCACCTACCCGACGATCGGCTCCCTGGCACGCTACCTCGCCGAGGCCGAGACCGAGGCCGAGGCCGAGCAGGCGGAGCTCGACGGCATGCAGGAGCGTGCGACCGCCCAACGGCAGGCCCGGCAACGGCGGCGGCCCGTCGTCTTGTCGGAGGACGTGCGATGAGCGAGCTGTTCGGCGGTTCGGCGGCCGCCGCCCGCCGTGACCGGGAGCTGCCCCTGTCCTGGGCTCAGGAGCGCTTTTGGTTTCTCGACGCGCTGGCGGGTCAAAGCACCGCCGCCTACAGCACCCCCTTCGTGCTGCGTTTCGACGGAGCCCCGGACGGTGCGGCGCTGGCGATGAGCTTCCGGAAAATCGTCCAACGGCACGAGGTTCTTCGCAAGACGTTCGCCCGGAAAGGCAGGCCCCCCGTCGATCGACCTCACGCGGAGACCGAGGACCTGATCGGTCCTTTCGTCAACCACCTGGTTTTCCGCGGAAATCTGAAGCGTGATCCGAGCTTCCTGGACTTGCTCGCTCAGGTCAATCAGCGAGTCCTTGGGGCTCATGCCTATCAGGATCTGCCTTTCGAGAAGTTGGTGGACGCCCTGCAGCCGGAGAGGGACCCATCGCGCTCGCCGCTCTTCCAGGTGACGTTCGCCTGGGGCAACGCTCCCTTCCAGGACGTCAATCTGCCGGATCTTGTGATACGTTTTCTGGAAACGGAAACAAGCGCCGTGCCCGTCGATCTCAAGGTTTCCCTGGCCGAGTCGGGGGACACCTTGGATGGGGCTTTCGAATACTGCACGGAGCTTTGGGACCGGGTGACGCTGCGCCGCCTGCAGGTCCATTTCGCCGGTCTGCTGGAGGAGCTTTGCGCTCATCCGCAACGGCGAGTGGGGGAGCTCTCCCTGATCAGCACGGCAGAGAAACATCAACTGGCGCTGGAATGGAACGACACGGACGTGCCTGTTGCCGGCCCGCAGAGCTTGACGGAGCTCTTCGAATCACAGGCCGCACGGACTCCGGACGCGGTGGCACTGGAGATCGGAGAGCAGTTTGTCACCTACGGGGAGCTCCAAGCTCGGGCGGGCCACCTGGCAGGGCGATTGCGCGACCTCGGGGTGGGACCGGAGATACGGGTCGCGATCTCGTTGGAGCGGTCGCCCGAGCTTCTGGTGGGGCTTTTGGCGATTCTCCAGGCCGGCGGCGCCTACGTACCTCTCGATCCATCCTATCCCCAGGAACGATTGGCCTTCATGCTCAGGGATTCCGGCGCCGCCGTGGTGGTCGAAGGCGATCCGGTTACCGGAAGACTCGTACTCCGTGGGACGACGAGGGCACACGCCCGCAGAGGCAGACAACACGCGAGAGACGTTGTGGCCCTGGAGCAGCTCGCCTACATGATTTATACCTCCGGCTCCACGGGGCGCCCGAAGGGAACCATGAACTCTCATCGGGCGATCTGCAATCGACTCTTCTGGATGCAGAAAACATATCCTCTCACCCCGGCCGACCGTGTGCTGCAAAAGACTTCGATCAGCTTCGACGTCTCGGTGTGGGAGCTCTTCTGGCCTCTTCTCGTGGGGGCGCGGCTGGTGATGGCCCGACCGGAGGGACACCGGATCAGCGCCTACCTGGCGTCCCTCATCGTGGAACGGCGGGTGACGGTCCTGCACCTCGTGCCGTCGATGCTGGGGGTCTTTCTCCGGGAGCCGGGCCTTTCCGACATCACCAACCTGCGGCGGATCATCGCCAGCGGCGAGGCCCTGACGCCGGAGCACGAGCGTCTTTTCTGCAAACGATTTGGGCATCTCAAGACCGAGCTCCACAATCTCTACGGTCCCACCGAGGCCGCCATCGACGTCACCTCCCATACCTGTGCTCCGGACGGCGGCGAGATGAGCGTCCCTATCGGGCGGCCGGTGTTCAATACCCGCATTCACCTTCTCGACCACGCTCTACCCATAGGAGTGGCGGGCCATCTCCACATCGGAGGAATCCAGGTGGGCCGTGGCTACCTGGGACGTCCGCGACAGACCGCCAGCAGATTCATCCCCGACCCCTTTGCAGAGGTGCCGGACCAGCGCCTCTACCGGACCGGCGATCTGGCCCGATTGGCGGCAGATGGAGAGATCGAGTTCCTGGGCCGGATCGATCAGCAAGTCAAAATTCGCGGTTTTCGCATCGAACCGGGGGAGATCGAGAGCTTCCTGGAACGGCAGGCCTCGGTGCGCCAGCAAGACGTGGTCTTGCCGGAGGACGCTCGGTGAGCGAAACGGTCCGAGACCCGGCGAGCGCGATCGCGGTCATCGGCATCGCCTGCCGTCTGCCCGGCGCGGAAGGTCCTGACGAGCTTTGGAAGAACCTCTGCCAGGGGGTCGAGTCGATCACACGCTTCTCGCGCGAGGAGTTGCTCGCCGCGGGCGTCGATGCTCGGCTGGTCGACCATCCTGACTTCGTTCCGGCGCGTGGGGTGATCGACGGCATCGAGAACTTCGACGCGGAGCTCTTCGGCTTCAGCCCGCGCGAGGCGGAGCTGATCGATCCCCAGCAGCGGCTGTTTCTGGAATGTGCCTGGCACGCCCTGGAAGACGCTGGCCACGATCCCACCCAGGACAGCCGGCCGGTCGGCGCCTTTGCCGCGGTGACCATGAGCACCTATCTCAGCCACAACCTGCGCCGGAATCCGGAGCGGATCGCCGACCTGGGCATGCAGGTGCTCCTGGGCAACGACAAGGACTTCGTCGCCACCTCCGCGGCCTACAGGCTCCACCTGACCGGCCCGTGCATGACCGTCCAGACAGCCTGCTCGAGCTCCCTCGTCGCCACGTACCTGGCCTGTCAGTCGCTGCTCGACTACCAGTGCGACTTGGCGCTGGCCGGTGGCGTCTCTCTGGTGGTGCCGAGCCGGGGCGGGGCCCTTTACCGCCCGGGAGGCATGATCTCGCGCGACGGCCGGTGCCGGGCCTTCGACGCCGAGGCCGACGGCTGCGTGATGGGCAACGGCCTCGGCGTGGTCGTGCTCAAGCGCCTGGGCGAGGCACTGGACGACGGCGACCGGATCTACGCGGTGATTACCGGCTCCGCGGTCAACAACGACGGCTCCGACAGGGCCGGTTTCGCCGCTCCCGGCGTCCGTGGCCAGGCCCGGGCGATCGCCATGGCCCAGGCGGCGGCGGGAATCGTCCCGGCCGACGTGGGCTACGTCGAGACCCACGGCATGGGCACGCCGTTGGGGGACGCCGTCGAGGTCGCGGCACTGCGCCGGGCGTTCGGTGCCGGCGGCACGAAGCAGCAGCCGCACCGTTGCTACCTGGGCTCGATCAAGCCCAACATCGGTCACCTCGACGCGGCCGCCGGCATCGCCTCGCTGATCAAGACCGTGCTCGCCGTCCGCCACGGACAGGTGCCGCCGTCGCTCAACTTCCGTACCCCGAACCCCCGGCTGGAGCTCGAGGACTCTCCCTTCGCGGTCGCGGACCGGCTCCTCGACTGGCCGGTGGGCGGCCCCCGCCGGGCCGGGGTCCACTCGTTCGGCATCGGCGGTACCAACGCCCACGTCATCGTCGAGCAGGCGCCGCCGTCAGAGCCTTCTTCGGAGACCGGGCGGCGGCCCTGCCTGGTGGTGCTGTCGGCGGCGAGCCGCGACGCCCTGGAGGCGGCGAGCGACAACCTGGCCCGGCACCTCGAAGAGGATGAAGAGACGCAGCTCGCCGACGTCGCTTTCACCTTGCAGGTCGGGCGCCGCTGCCTCTCTCATCGCCGGGCGCTGGTGTGCCGCGACCGCGCCGCGGCGGCGGCCGTTCTGCGCCGGCGGGACTCCGGAGACCTTGGGGGCTCCGCAGTGGAGAGAAGTGACCGGCCGGTCTGTTTCCTGCTTTCGGGATCGGGCGGACACCATGTCGGGATGGGGCTCGGCCTTTACCGTGACGAGCCCACCTTCCGCGGCGAGCTCGACGCCTGCGCCGAGCGGCTGGTGCCGGAGCTCGGCATCGACTTGCGGACCCTGCTCTACCCGCGGGATGCTCGCCGCGAGGGCGGACCGCCGGACGTCGGTCCATTGGCGCGGCGATGCTTCGCGGAGCCGGCCGTCTTCGCCCTGGGCCATGCCCTGGCGCGACTCTGGGAATCCTGGGGTGTGCGGCCGGAGACGTTGCTCGGCCACGGCCTGGGCGAGTACCTGGCGGCCTGTCTTGCCGGCACCCTGAGCCGCGACGACGCGTTGCGCCTCGTCGCTGGCCGCGCCCGCTTGCTCGAGGAATTGCCACCGCAGGCCGTCCACACCCCCGCCGTGGAGCCGGTCGTCGGACGTTTCCGCGAGCTGCTCTCCCAGGTCGAGCTGCGTGCGCCCCACCTGCCCTGGCTGACCAACGTCAGCGGTACCTGGATCACTCCTCGGGAAGCGACGGATCCCGAGCACTGGTGCCGCCACCTGCGCCAGCCGGTCCGTTTCGCCGACGCCCTGGCTGAGCTGTGGAACGTCCCTGAGCCCCTGCTCCTCGAAGTCGGACCGGGAGAGGGTCTCGCCGACCTCGCGCTGCGGCATCCGGCGGCGCCGGCCGGAGCGCTTTCCCGGGTGGCGCGTTCGCTGCTCTCCTCGGAGGACCCGGCCGAGGACCTCAAATTCCTCGAACAGGCGCGCGGCAAGCTCTGGATGGCGGGGGCCACGGTTCGCTGGCAAGATGCCGCCCGCCACGTCCGGCGCTGCCGGGTCTCGCTTCCCGGCTATCCCTTTCAGCGGCGGCGCTACTGGGTGGAGCCCGCCGCGCCCGACGCCGGGTTCTACCTCCCCTCCCGGCAAACGGCGGGCGCGGCGGCGGACGGGCTCTACGACCGGCCCCGCCTCCGAACGACGCCTGTCGCTCCCCGCGATCCGGTGGAAGCCGGCGTGGCTGAAATCTGGAGCGGCTTGCTCGGGATCCGGGAGATCGGCGTCCACGACAGCTTCTTCGAGCTCGGCGGCCACTCGCTGCTCGCCACCCAGGTCAACTCGAGGGTGCGGGAGCGGTTCCGTGTCGAGCTGACCGTGCGGGACCTTTTCGACGATCCCACCGTCGCCGGCATGAGCTCGCGGATCGCCGGGCAAAAAGCCGTCGAAGCGCCGGGGGCTCCGCGGACGGAGTGGCCCCGGCTGACGGCTGGCGCCCGCGGCGATCGGGAGCTGCCCCTGTCCTTTGCGCAGGAGCGCCTGTGGTTTCTCAACGCGCTCGAAGTTCGGAGCACCGCCTACAACATCCCCATCGTCCTGCGTCTCGAGGGAGCCCTGGACGGTGCGGCTCTGGCGGCGAGCTTCCGGAAGATCGTCCAGCGGCACGAAGCCCTGCGCACGACGTTCGCCCAGAAAGACGGACGTACGATGCAGGTGATCTGCCCGGTTCCGAACCACCGATTCGGCGTGGTGGATCTCTCCGGGCAGGCGGCTGGCGCGGCCGAAGCGCGCCGTCTGACCCGCCGGGAAGCGGATCGGCCCTTCGACCTCGCCCGGGGTCCCCTGCTCCGCGTCCTCCTCTTCCACCTCGCCCAGGACGATCACCTGCTGATGGTCAACATTCACCACATCGTCTCCGATGGCTGGTCCATGGGGGTGATGGTTCGGGAGCTGACAGCTTTCTACCAGGGTCAGACGCTGCCGGATTTGCCCATTCAAAATGCCGACTTCGCGGTCTGGCAGCGAGATTTCCTTCAGGGCCAACGTCTCGCGGCGGAGGTGGACTGGTGGCGCGAGCAACTCGCCGGGGCGCCCCAGGTCCTGGAGCTGCCCACCGATCGTCCCCGGCCGCCGGTTCGGCCCTACCATGGAGCGGTATTGCCGGTCCGTGTGCCTTCCCGACCCTTGAAGGTGCTGTCTCAGGAGCAGGGGACGACCCTTTTCATGTCACTGCTGGCGGCTTTCCAGGTTCTGCTTTCGCGTCATTCGCATCAGTACGATCTGGTGGTGGGCTCCCCCATCGCCAATCGGCATTACGTGGAGACCGAGGACCTGATCGGCCTTTTCGTCAACACTCTGGTTTTCCGCGGGGACCTCCGGGGCGATCCGAGCTTCCGGGACCTGCTCGCCCAGGTCCGTGAGCGGACCCTCGGGGCTTATGCTCATCAGGACCTGCCTTTCGAGAAGCTGGTCGACGCCCTGCAGCCGGAGCGGGACCCGTCGCGTTCGCCGCTCTTCCAGGCGATGTTCGTCCTGCAGAACGCTCCCTTCCAGGATCTGGAGCTGCCGGGTCTGGTGATACGTTTTCCGGAAACGGAAAAGAGCGCCGCCCAATTCGACCTCAAGCTTTCCCTGGCCGAGGCGGAGGACGCCCTGGTCGGGACTCTCGAGTACTGCACGGAGCTTTGGGACCGGGTTACGCTGCACCGCTTGCAGCTCCATTACGCCGGTCTGCTGGAAGAGCTGTGCGATCATCCGGAACGGCGAATAGGGGAGCTTTCCCTGATCAGCGCGGCAGAGAAACATCAACTGTCGCTGGAATGGAACGACACCGACGTCGCTGAAGCCCGTCCGCAGAGCTTGACGGAGCTCTTCGAATCACAGGCCTCGCGGACTCCGGACGCGGTGGCTCTGGAGATCGGAGCACAGTTCGTCACCTACGACGAGCTCCGAGCCCGGACGGACCACCTGGCAGGGCGATTGCGCGACCTCGAGGTCGGACCGGAGGTCCGGGTCGCGATCTCGTTGGAGCGTTCGCCCGAGCTGATGGTCGGGCTTCTGTCTATTCTCAAGGCCGGCGGCGCCTACGTACCTCTCGATCCATCCTATCCCAAAGAACGATTGGCCTTCATGCTCAGAGACTCGGGCGCCGCCGTGGTTGTCGAAAGGGATCCGGTTTTCGGCAGACTCGCACTCCATGGTACGAAGACGGTACATGCCCCCAGGCGCGCCCAAGACGTGAGAGACGTTCTGGCCCCCGAGCAGCTCGCCTACATGATCTATACCTCCGGCTCCACCGGGCGCCCCAAGGGAACCATGAACTCTCATCGAGCGATATGCAATCGACTCTTCTGGATGCAGAAAAGATACTCTCTTACCCCGGCCGACCGTGTGCTGCAGAAGACTTCGATCAGCTTCGACGTCTCGGTGTGGGAATTCTTCTGGCCGCTTCTCGTGGGGGCGCGGCTGGTGATGGCCCGACCGGAAGGACACCGGATCAGCGCCTATCTGGCCTCCCTCATTGTGGAACGGAGGGTGACGGTCCTGCACTTCGTGCCGTCGATGCTCGGGGTCTTTCTCCGGGAGCCGGGCCTTTCCGACGTCACGAACCTGCGGCGGATCATCACCAGCGGTGAGGCCCTGATGCCGGAGCACGAGCGTCTTTTCTTCAAGCGATTTCGGCATCTGAAGACGGAGCTCCACAATCTCTACGGTCCTACCGAGGCCGCCATTGACGTCACCTCCCATACCTGCGCTCCGGACGGCGCCGTGGCGAGCGTTCCCATCGGACGGCCGGTGTTCAACACCCGAATCCACCTCCTCGACCGCGCTCTCGGTTCGGTGCCCATAGGAGTGGCGGGTCACCTCCACATCGGCGGGATCCAGGTGGGCCGCGGCTACCTGGGGCGTCCGGGACAGACCGCCGGCAGCTTCATCCCCGATCCCTTTGCGGAGGTGCCGGACCAGCGCCTTTACCGGACCGGCGATCTGGCCCGACTCGCGACGAATGGAGAGGTCGAGTTCCTGGGCCGGATCGATCATCAAGTCAAGATCCGCGGTTTCCGCATCGAGCCGGGAGAGATCGAGAGCTTCCTGGAACGGCAGGCCTCGGTGCGCCAGGCGGTGGTGACGGTGCGCTCCTACGGCACCGACGATCGCCGCCTGGTGGCCTACGTGGTCCTCGACGGTGGTGGGCCGCAGGCCCTGGAGGGCCTGCGCGAGAGCGCTCGCCAGTACCTCCCTCCTTACATGGTGCCGTCACACTTCGTCGCCCTCGACGCCCTACCGGTGACCACCAGCGGCAAGGTCGACCAGCGGGCCCTGCCGGCTCCCGAGGGGCTCCGGCCGTTGGCGGCAGGGAGCTATCAGGCCCCGCGCAGCGCCCTGGAGCGTAGACTGATCGCCATCTGGCAAGAGGTTCTGGGCCTCGGTCAGGTGGGCATTGACGACAATTTCTTCGATCTGGGAGGTCACTCCTTGCTGCTGCTCAAAGTGCATGATCGGCTGCAGCGGGAGATCTCTCCCGATCTGCCCTTGCTGGTCCTGTTCCAGAGCCCCACCGTCCGCACCCTGGCCTCCGCCCTCCGACCCTCCGCGCCGGCCGCGGCCGAGGATCGCCAGCCCCAGCGTCAGGCGGGACGCCAGCGCTTGCGGCGCAAGCTCGAAAAAAGGAAGTTGCGCGAGTGAGCAAGGACCCGGGAAAACAGGCAAGTGGCCTGGAAGTGGCGGTCGTCGGGATGGCGGCGCGGTTTCCGGGCGCTGACGACGTCGATGCTTTCTGGCACAATCTCTGCGCCGGGGTGGAATCCATCCGCCGTTTTTCCATCGACGAGCTGCTCGCGGACGTGCCCCGCGAGGTCCTCGCCGATCCGAGCTACGTCCCGGCGACCGGCTACCTGGCCGGCGTCGAGTTCTTCGACGCCGACTTTTTCGGTTTCACGGCGCGGGAAGCCGAGATCCTCGATCCTCAGCACCGCCTCTTCCTGGAAACGGCCTGGAGTGCCCTGGAGCACGCGGGCGTCGACCCCGAACGCTTCGCCGGCCCCATCGGGGTCTACGCCGGAGCCTCCACCAACACCTATGTCATGCAGCTCAGCGCGCATCCCTGCCTGGTGGCGGACCTGGGGATGCACGCACTGCTCCTGGCCAACGAAAAGGATCACCTGGCCACCCGTACGTCCTACAAGCTCAACCTGACCGGTCCCAGCGTCACGGTACAGACCGCGTGCTCCACCTCGCTGGTGGCGGTCCACCTGGCGTGCCAGGGTTTGCAGGCGGGCGAGAGCGACCTGGCCCTGGCCGGAGCCGTGACGGTGAGGTTGCTCGGCCAGCGGGGTTATCGCTACGTAGAGGGAGGGATCCATTCCCCAGACGGTCACTGCCGGCCTTTCGACGCCCAGGCCCGGGGCACCCTGGCGGGAGATGGGGTGGGGGTGGTGGCCCTCAAGAGGCTGGAAGACGCCGTGGCGGCCGGTGACACCATCCACGCCGTGATTCGGGGCACGGCGATCAACAACGACGGCCGGCACAAGGTGGGTTATACCGCCCCCAGCATCGAGGGACAGCGAAGGGTGATCCGGGCGGCCCTGGAGCTCGCCGAGGTGCCGCCCGAAAGCATCACTTTCGTCGAAGCCCATGGCACCGGCACGGCGCTGGGGGATCCGGTCGAAGTCGAGGCCCTGCGCCAGGCCTTCGGACCGGCGGCCGGGCCCGGCCGCTGCGCCCTGGGCTCGGTCAAGAGCAACATCGGTCACCTGGACACCGCCGCCGGAATCGCCGGGTTGATCAAGACCGTCCTCATGCTGGAGCACGGCCAGATCCCCCCCAGCCTTCACTTCCAGGCCCCCAATCCGAAGATCGACTTCCGCCGCACGCCGTTCGTCGTCAACGTCCGGCTCCGGGACTGGGATACGAATGGAACCCCGCGGCGCGCCGGGGTCAGCTCTTTCGGGATCGGGGGCACCAACGCCCACGCGGTGCTGGAGGAGGCCCCGCCCGCCGTGCCGTGCGATCCGGCGGCCCGGCGGTGGCGGCTGCTCCTGCTCTCAGCCCGCGACGGCGCGGCTCTGGAGGAGGCCACGGACCGTCTGGCCGATCACCTGGAGCAGCATCCGGAGTCGGACCTGGCGGACGTGGCCTTCACCCTGCAGGTGGGACGCAAGCCGTGTCAACACCGTCGCGCCCTCCTCGCCGGCGAGGGCCGGGAAGCGGTGCGCCTGCTCCGGGACCGGGATCCCCGGCGGTTGCTCCAACGCTGCTTTCGCGAGACCGACCGGCCGGTGGCCTTCCTCTTTCCGGGCCAGGGAAGCCAGTACGCCGGTATGGGCCAGGACCTCTACCGGGAGGAAGCCACCTTCCGCCACTGGCTGGACCGCTGTGCGGAGATCTTGAAACCCCACCTGGAGCCGGACCTGCTGACCATCCTGTTCCCGTCCCGGGGCGACGGCGCCCGGCCCCTGGAGGCGACCGCCGAGGTCCAGCCGGCGCTCTTCGCCTTCGAGTACGCCCTCGCCCGGTTGTGGCTTTCCTGGGGCGTGCGCCCCCAGGCGATGCTAGGCCACAGCCTCGGGGAATACGTGGCGGCGTGCCTGGCGGGAGTTTTTTCCTTGGAGGACGCCCTGGAGCTGGTGGCCTTGCGGGGACGCCTGATGCAGGGCCTGGAGGAGGGCGCCATGCTCTCCGTCCGGCTGCCGGCGGAGCAGGTCCGGGAGCGCCTCGGCGCTTCCCTGGACCTGGCGGCCGTCAACGGTCCGGATCGCTGCGTGGTCTCGGGGTCCCGGAAGGCGGTGGCTGCCTGGCGGGAACGCCTGGAGGAGGAGGGGTTGACCTGCCGCCTCCTCCATACCTCCCACGCCTTCCACTCGGCGATGATGGAGCCGGTGTCCGAGCCCTTTGCCGCCGCGCTGGAGCGGGTGACCCTGAAACCGCCGCAGGAGTTGGTTTTCTCCAACCTCACCGGCACGCTGCTGAAGCCCGAAGCCGCCGTCGAACCGGCCTACTGGCTCGAGCACCTGCGCCGGCCGGTGCGCTTCGGCGACGCCCTCGGCGAGCTCTGGAACGAGCCGAGCCAGGTGCTCCTGGAAGTGGGGCCGGGACACGCCCTGACCCGCCTGGCACGGCGCCACCCGGGCTACGGCGGCGAGCGGGTGGCGCTTGCCTCCCTGCCTCCCGCGGACCGGAACGAAGCGGACGACGCTTTCCTCCTCACGACCCTGGGCCGGCTGTGGCTGGCCGGAGTAGAGATCGACTGGGACGGCTACTACGGCGAAGAGCGCCGCCGGCGCCTGCCCCTGCCGGTCTACCCCTTTCAGCGACGGCGTTTCTGGATCGATCCCCCCGCCGGGTTCGGCCTGATTTCCGGCTTTCCGGAGGGCACGAAAACCACGACGACCGCCGGCGCCGCGGAGCGGATGGACACACCGCTGGAGCACGGCCGCCCGGAGCTGGAAACCCCCTACGCCGCACCCCGCAATCCCGAGGAGGAGATCCTCGTGGGCCTCTGGCAACGGCTCATGGGCGTCGAGCCGGTGGGGGTCTACGACGACTTCTTCGAGCTCGGCGGAGATTCTCTCCTGGCCACGGAGATGATGGCCCAGGTCCGCCGGACCCGCCATGTCGACGTCGGCCTGCAGGATTTCTTCCGGTCCGCCCACGTCGCCGCTCTCGCCGAGCTGGTGTCCGAGGCACGGCAAGAGGGCGGAGAGGTCGCCCAGCTCCCCGCCATCACCCCGGATCCGGAGCGGTGGCAGGAGAGCTTCCCCCTGACGGACGTCCAGCAGGCCTATTGGATCGGCCGGTCGGAGGGCATGGAGCTGGGTGGGGTGGCGACCCACAGCTACGAGGAGATGGACTTTCGGAATCTGGACCTGGAACGGCTGACCTCCGCCTTCCGCAAGCTCATCGGGCATCAGCCCATGCTGCGGGCGGTGATCGACCCGAACGGCCGCCAGCGGATCTTGCCCGACGTGCCGCCCTACGACGTCCGGACGGCGGACTTGCGCGGCCTGGGAGCGGCGGCGACGGAGGGGGCTCTGTCGGAGATCCGGGGTCAGATGTCCCATCAGGTCCGTCCGTGCGAGCAGTGGCCGCTCTTCGAGCTGCGGGCCAGCCGGCTCGCGGAAGACCGTTGCCGGCTCCACTTCAGCTTCGACCTGCTGCTGGGGGACGCGCTGAGCTTCCTGGTGCTGTTTCGCGACCTGTGCCGCTTCTACGCCGACCCCGACGCCGCCGTCGCGCCCCTGGAGCTGTCTTTCCGAGATTACGTCCTGGCCGAGGAGGCCATGCGCGAGGGCGAGCTCTACCGGCGCTCCCGGGATTACTGGCTGCGGCGCCTGGACGCTTTACCCTCCGCTCCCGAGCTGCCGCTCGTCACCTCCCTTACCGAGCTGCGCCGGCCCCGCTTCGTCCGCCGGAGCGGCGAGCTCGGACCGGACCTGTGGCGCTCATTGAAAGAGCGGTGCAAGAGCTCGGGCATCACCTCCGCCGGTCTGCTGCTCGCCGTTTTCGCCCAATGCTTGGCCCAATGGAGCCGGCAGCCTCACTTCGTCCTCAACCTGACCCTCTTCAATCGCCTGCCCATGCATCCGCAGGTCAACGAGCTGGTGGGGGATTTCACCTCCACGCTCCTGCTGGAGGTGAAGATGGGGGATCCGGGGACCTTCGAAACCCAGGCCAGGCGGCTGCAAAGCCAGCTCTGGGGAGACCTGGACCACCGCTACTTCAGCGGCGTCCAGGTGCTGAGGGAGCTGGCCGCCCGCCAGCGGCGGACCGGGCCGGTGATCATGCCGGTGGTCTTCACCAGTCTCCTGGGTATCGACCAAAGCACCGAGGAATGGGGAGGATGGGACGGTCTGGGCATCGAGAGGGAGTCGGTCTACAGCATCAGCCAGACCCCTCAGGTCTTGCTGGATCATCAGGTGGGGGAACGAGACGACCGCTTGGCGTTCAACTGGGATGCCGTCGACGACGCCTTTCCGCCCGGTCTGCTCGACCAGCTCTTCGCCGGGTATTGCGGCTGGCTCCGCCGGCTGGCCGAGGATCCCCGGGCCTGGAACGAGCCGGTGCCGTCTCTCTTGCCCGCGACTGCGAGCCCGCAACCCGAGCCCGCAGCCGCGAGCGCGGACCAGACCTTGCACGGGCTGTTCCGGGCCCAGGCCGCCCGCCGTCCCGAGGCGGTGGCGGCGGTGGCGGCGGGCCGGCACCTCAGCTATGGGGAGCTCGATCGGTGCTCCGACAACCTCGCCCATCGGCTGCGGCTGCGGGGCGCGGCCCCGAATCGGCTGGTGGCCGTAGTGCTGGAAAAGGGCTGGCGCCAGGCGGTGGCGGTGCTGGCGGTGCTCAAGGCAGGCGCGGCCTACCTGCCCGTGGATCCCCAACTGCCCGAGGCCCGGCGCCACCATCTGCTGTGCCACGGCGAGGTGGGAATCGCCCTCACCGAGGCCCACCTGGCGAGCTCCCTGGCTTGGCCGGACGGCGTCGTGGCCATGCCGGTGGAAGCTCCCGGCGGCCCGGCCGCAACCGTGCCCGATCCGGGCTGCCCGGATCACCTGGCTTACACCATCTTCACCTCCGGTTCCACCGGCCATCCCAAGGGCGTGATGATCGATCACCGGGGAGCGGTTAATACCATCCTCGACCTCCAACGCCGCTTTGACGTCGGGCCTGAGGACCGGATCTTGGCCCTGTCGTCCCTGGGCTTCGACCTGTCGGTCTACGATCTCTTCGGCCTGTGGGCTGCGGGCGGCCGGGTGATCTTCCCGGCGGAGGAGGCGCGTCGCGACCCGGAGCACTGGCTGCACCTCCTGGCGGCGGAGGGCATCAGCCTGTGGAACTCCACCCCGTCCCTGATGGTGATGCTCATGGACTCCCTGGAAGTCCGCCCCACCCCCTTGCCGGCCAGCCTGCGCCTGATTCTGCTCTCCGGCGATTGGATCCCGACAGATCTGCCGGTACGCCTCCGGGCCCGGACGGAGCACGCTGCGGTCGTCAGCCTGGGGGGGGCCACCGAGGCCTCGATCTGGTCCGTCCTTTACCCGATCGTCGAGGTCGACCCCGGCTGGGCGAGCATCCCCTACGGGCGGGCGATGACGAACCAGAGCCTCCAGGTCCTGGATTCGTGCCGGCGCCGGCGGCCGGTCTGGGTCCCCGGCGAGCTCCACATCGGCGGCGGCGGCCTCGCCCGAGGCTATTGGCGGCAGCCGGCGGCCACCGCCGCCGCCTTCGTCCCCCACCCGGTTACCGGCGAACGCCTCTACCGGACCGGCGATTGGGGCCGCTACCTGCCCGATGGCGAAATCGAGTTTCTCGGCCGTGAGGACTTCCAGGTCAAGATCCGGGGCCATCGCATTGAGCTGGGCGAGATCGAGACCGTGCTCAACCGCCAGCCGGCCGTCCGCGCGGCGGTGGTCACGGCCCTCGGGGACCCCCGGGGACAGCGGCGTCTGGCGGCGTTCTTCGTGCCTCCGGAGGCGCCGGTGGCCGTGCTTCGCCGCGCCGTGGAAGAAGAGTTGCCGGCCTACATGGTCCCGGAGCAGTGGATCCCCCTGGCGGCCCTCCCGCTGACCGCCAACGGCAAGGTCGATCGCCGCTCCCTGCGGCCGCCCGAGACCGCGGAGAAAAGCGGCGCGGCGCCTCCCATCTTGTCCCGCACCCCGTTGGAAGAGCTCATCGCGGGGTCCTGGGCCGAGATCCTGGAGACCGATCCGAGCCGGTTCGGGATCCACGACAACTTCTTCGAGCTGGGAGGACAATCCCTCCTCGCCGCCCGGGTGGTCGCCCGCTTGCGCCGGACTCTGGACCGGGAGGTCTCCCTGCGACAGCTCTTCGAGAGCCCGACGGTGGCCTCCCTGGCCCGGGCCTTGTCAACGCAGCGACGGCAGGAGGTCGCCTGGCCGGCACCGAGCTCCCTCACGGAACCCCTCCGGGAGCCGCTGCAGGTCTCCTTCGCCCAGCAGCGGATGTGGTTCCTCGATCGCCTCGATCCCGGCAATCCGGCCTTCAACCTGCCGGTCTTGGTGCAGTTCTCAGGCGGGCTCGAGCCAGCGCTCCTCGCCCGGGCCATTGAGGAGCTGTGCCGGCGCCAGGAGGTCCTGCGGGCCGCGTTGCCGGAGGTCGACGGCCAGCCCGGTCTGGAGATCGTCGCACCGTGGCCGGTGAAGCTGCCGCTGGTGGACCTCACCGGCCTGCCCGGGGACGTTCGGCAAGGGGAGACCCTGCGCGCGCTGGCCCGCGAGGCGCAGCACCGCTTCGACATCGCCCGGGCGCCGTTGTTGCGTCTGGTGCTGGTGCGCCTGGAGCCCCGCCACCACGTCCTGCTGCTCACCGCCCACCACCTGATCCTCGACGGTTGGTCTCTGGGGCTGCTGGGCCACGAGCTGGGAGCGTTCTATCGCGCGCTGGCCGCCGGCGCCTCGCCGAATCTCCCGCCACTGCCCGTCCGATTCGCCGAGTACGCTCGCTGGCAGCGTCACTACTTGGAGCAGGGGCCGATCCTGGAGGCTCAGATCGCTTTCTGGCAAGCGGCCTTGGGAGACCCGCCGACCGTGCCGGAGCTGCCTGCGGATCGCCGGCGCCGCGCCAGGCCGAGCCACCGGGGAGGACGGGTTCCGGTCGGGGTGCCGAAGGGCTTGACCACGGGGCTGCGGAAGCTGGGACGCGAGCAGGGGACGACGCTCTTCATGTCGCTGCTGGCGGTCCTGCACGTCTTGCTGTCCCGCTTCGCCGGCCACTGCGAGGTCGCCCTGGCGGCGCCGGTGGCGGGGCGCAACCACGTGGAGCTCGATCACCTGATCGGTTGCTTCCTCAATACCCTGGTCTTGAAGGTCGACCTGTCCGGGAATCCCACCGGCGTGGAGCTCCTGGCCCGGACGCGGGAAACCGTGCTCGAGGCCTGGGCCCACCAGGACGTCCCCTACGAACGGCTGGTCGAACGGCTGCGGACGGATCGGGGCGGCCCGCCTCTGTACCAGGCCCTCTTCGTCCTTCAGGACGCCCTCCCTCCTCAGGCCCTCGCCGAGGACCAGGAGCTGCGGGTCACGGTGCCCGCCCTGGACCTTGCCATCGAGGACCTGACGTTCCAGTTCAGCGCGCACGAAGACCACCTGGAAGGAGTCGTCCTCTATCGGCGGGAGCTGTTCCACGGCGCCACCATCGAGCGGCTGGCGTTCAACTTCCTGGCTTTGCTCGAGGAGCTGGTCGACCATCCCCACAAGCCGATCCGCGAGCTCCGTCTGCCGATCGGCTCCGGATCCGAGCCGATCCCCGTGTTCACCGACGACCTGGACGACTTCTGAGTCCCGGAGCAGGCAGGAAACGTCTTGGCCAAGCCCACATTTCAACCCGTTCACCTCTGGTTCCGAGAAGTCGCGAAGGCTTCCGCGAGCCGGGTGGCGGTCGAATCGGGCGGTCGGAGCTCCACCTATCAGGACCTGGAGCGCCGCTCCAACGCCCTGGCCGCGCTCCTGCTGGAGAACGGCCTCGCCAAAGGGACGCCGGTCGTCTTCCAGTGCCGGGACGTAGCGGAGCAGATCGCCGCCGTCCTGGGGATCCTCAAGGCGGGCGGCCTCTTCGTCCCCGTCGATCCCGGCACCTCCGAAGCCCGGCTCGGCGAGATCCTCAGGGAGTCGGGCCCGGCCTGGGTCCTGACCGACCAGGCCTGCCTGCCCCGCCTGGCGGCGGCGTGCCGCGGCCTGAGCGCACGCCCCGAGCTCCTGATCTTCGACCGGTCTGCGGGCTCGGCGGGAGGAGCGGAGCAAGCCGGTCTGGCGGCCCGCGGTTTCGCCGGAGTCGTGGCCGAGAGCTCTCCGGCGGTGCCCGTGGATCGGGACGATCCCTGCTATCTCTACTTCACCTCCGGCACCTCCGGGCGCCCCAAAGCCATTCTCGGCCGGCTCCGGGGGATCGATCACTTCATCCGCTGGGAGATCGACGCCTTGGAGCTCGGAGAGGTGCGCGGCAGTCAGCTCACCTCGCCGGCCTTCGACGCCTTCCTGCGGGACGTCTTCGTACCCCTCTGCTCCGGCGGCACGGTGTGCGTGCCGCCGGAGCGCGGCGTGATCTTCGACGGCGCGGAGCTGGCACGTTGGTTGGAGGAGTCCGGGGTGGAGCTGGTCCACTGCGTGCCCTCGGTCTTGCGCCAGCTTCCGGTTCGCGAGCTGACGCCGGAGCGCTTCCCCAGGCTGCGTTGGATCCTCCTCTCCGGAGAGCGGTTGCTGCCCGCGGACGTGGCCGGCTGGATCGACGTCTTCGGCTCCCGGATCCGGCTGGTCAATCTCTACGGCCCCAGCGAGACCACCATGGTCAAGCTCTTCCATTTCGTGCGGCCCGAGGATCGGGACCTGCGCTCGGTGCCCATCGGCCGGCCCATGCGCGGAGCCGAGGCGGTGCTGCTCG
Organism: Thermoanaerobaculia bacterium; assembly: GCA_036397835.1. Taxonomy (GTDB): domain Bacteria; phylum Acidobacteriota; class Thermoanaerobaculia; order Multivoradales; family J023; genus DASWIG01. The sequence goes on along the minus strand of DASWIG010000349.1, from coordinate 35,695 downwards.
ACGAGCATCTCGCCGTTTGCCCGCCCGGATCGGTGGGCCAGATCGTCATCCGAACGCCCTTCCGATCCCACGGCTACTACCGCGCTGCGGAGCTCACCGACGAGGTCTTCATCGCCAATCCCGTCACCGGCGACCCGGAGGACCGGGTGTACCTGACCGGCGATTACGGCCGCCAGCACCCTGACGGCACTTTCGAGTTCCTGGGCCGGCGCGATCAGCAGGTCAAGCTGCGCGGCGTCCGCATCGAGCTTACGGGGGTCGAGAACGTCCTGCTCCGGTACCCGGCGGTGAGCGAGGCTGTGGTGGTGGAGCGGCCCGCTCCCGACGGCGAGAACGTCCTCGCCGCCTACGTCACCACCCGTGTGGCGACCACCGTCCAGGATCTCGAACGTCACTGCCGGCAAAACCTGTCCGAGTACGAGGTGCCGGCGGCGTTCGTCATCTTGGGGGAGCTTCCCCGGACCCTCACCGGCAAGATCGACCGGCGAGCCTTGCCGGCTCCGGAGGAGGTCTGCGCGACGAAGGCCCGCACGCCGCCGCAAACCGACGTGGAGAAGCGCTTGGCGCAACTGTGGAGCACGTTGCTGCGCAATCCGGACATCGGCCTCGAGGACGACTTCTTCGCCGCCGGCGGCCACTCGCTCCTGGCCATCCAGTTGCTGGCCCGCATCCGGCAGACCTTCGAGCTCGAGGTCCCCATCCACCGCTTCTTCCAAAGCCGCACCCTGGGAAGCCTGGCCGGGCTCATCGGGCAAATGCTGGAGAGTCACCGGGCCGAGAGCACGCCGACCCTTCCCCGAGCCCCCCGGGACGGCACGCCGCTGCCCGCCTCCGACGCCCAGCGCCGCCTCTGGTTCCTGGACCGCCTGGAGCCGGGGAGCCCCGCCTACAACGTCCCGGTCGCCGTCTCCATGGAGGGTCGGCTGTCGATCCCCGCCTTCGGCGCGGCCCTGCGCCAGCTCACCGTCCGCCACGAGACCCTGCGGACCCGTTTCGGAACCGTCGATGGCCAGCCCGTGCAGGTCATCGATCCGGCGGTGGACCTGAGCTTGCCGCTCGTGGACCTGAGCGGGCTGGGGGAGGAGGCCCAGGAGCGTGAGCGACAGCGGACGGCCGAGCGCCTGGGCCGGCTGCCCTTCGACCTGACAGTGAGCCCCCTGGCGCGCTGGCTGCTGATCCGCCGGCGCCCTCGCCGGCACGCCGTGGTGCTGGTCCTGCACCACACCATCACCGACGGCTGGTCCATGGGAGTCCTGGTCCGGGAAGTGGCCCGCCTCTACCGGGCGCTGGCCGAGGGGGTGGCGCCGGCCCTGCCGAGCCTGCCCATCCAGTATGCCGACTACGCCTGCTGGCAGCAGAGCTCCCAGCGGCGCCAGGCCCTGGAGGACGATCTGGCCTTCTGGCGCCGGCAACTCGGCGGCGCGCCGCCGGTGCTGGAGCTGCCCACCGACCGGCCGCGGCCGCGCCGCCAGACCTACCGCGGCAGGGCGGTCCCGGTGGTCGTCGAGGCCCCTCCGATGCAGCGGCTCGAAGCCCTGGCACGGGAGGCCGCAGCCACCCTCTTCATGGTCCTGCGGGCCGGCTTCCACGTCCTGGCGAGCCGCTTCTCGGGACAGACCGACGTGGTGATCGGTACGGTAGTGGCGGGCCGCCAGCGCCTGGAGACCGAGGATCTCATCGGCTGTTTCGCCAACACCCTGGCCCTGCGCCTCGAGGCGGATCCCCGGGACGGTTTCCGCCAGCTCCTGGAGCTCACGCGCCGGAACACCGAGGACGCCTACGCCCACCAGGAGGTGGCCTTCGAGCAACTGGTCGAAGAGCTGCAGCCCCGGCGCAGCCTGAGCCACAGCCCCCTGTTCCAGGTGATGCTGGTCCTCCAAAACGCGGTCTTCGATCCCATCGAGCTCCCCGGTCTGACCGTGCAGGGATTGAAGGTGGCCTTCGACCAGGTGCGTTTCGACCTCTCCCTGGAGCTGACGCAGTCCGCCGAGGGGCTGTACGGCGCCCTGGGCTACAACGTCGATCTCTTCGACCGCACCACCGCCCGACGAATGATGGACCAGTGGCGCAATCTGCTCGACGGCGCCGTGACCGCTCCCGACTGCCCCTGCGGCCTCCTGAGCCTTCTGACGCCGGCGCAGCGCCACCAGGCGGAGCTGGAATGGAACGACACCGGCCGGCGCTGGGACGCCGCCCCTGACCTCGCCTCCCTGGTGGCGAGGCAGGTGGCGCGGACCCCCGATGCGGTAGCCGTGGCCTACGAGGATCAGACCCTGAGCTACGCCGAGCTGTGGCGTCGTGCCGAGCGCCGGGCCCGTCACCTGCGCCACCTGGGACGCCTCGACGACGCGCCGGTCGGACTGCTCCTGGAGCGTTCCCCGGAGCTTCTCCCCGCTCTCCTGGCGGTGATCCTGGCCGGTGCGGCCTACCTCCCCCTGGATCCGGAGCACCCGCCCGAAAGGCTGCGCTCGCTCCTCGACGAGGCCCGGCCGGCCCTGGTCCTGAGCCGCCATGCCCTGCCCGGCGGTTGGGCGGGAGAGGAGGTCGGCGTCCCCGTCGTCGTGCTGACGGCGGACGTGCCGGAGGTCCCCGGGACGTGCCCTGACGTCGACTCCGACCAGCTCGCCTACCTCCTCTACACCTCCGGCTCCACCGGTCGGCCCAAGGGGGTGATGTGCCACCATCGGGGGATCGTCAACCGGCTGGAATGGATGCAGGCGACCTACGGGCTGACGGCGGGCGAGCGGGTCCTGCACAAGACTCCTCTCCTCTTCGACGTCTCGGTCTGGGAGCTCTTCTGGCCCCTGATCACCGGCGCTACCCTGGTGGTGGCGCCGCCTGGCGTGCACCGCGAGAGCAGGGAGCTGGCCCGGCTCCTGGCGCGGGCGCGGATCACCACCGTCCACTTCGTGCCTTCCATGCTGCGATCGCTCCTGGACGAGCCGGATCTCGACCATTGGGATTCCCGGCGGCGGATCATCGCCAGCGGCGAAGCCCTGGGACGGGACGTGGCGCTCCGGAGCCGACAGCGCCTGGGGCCTGTCCTCCACAACCTGTACGGTCCCACCGAGGCGGCGGTGGACGTCTCGTTTGAGCCGTGCGGGGACCTTCCGGGAGCCGATTCGACGGTCCCCATTGGCCGGCCGGTGGCCAACACCACCCTCCGCGTTCTCGACCGGGAAGGGCTTCCCGCGGCCCCGCGGGGCCCCGGCGAGCTCTGCATCGGTGGCGTCCAACCGGCGCGCGGCTACCTGAGACGACCGGCCCTGACGGCCGAGTCCTTCGTACCCGACCGGTTCGCGTCCCATCCCGGCCAGCGCCTCTACCGGACCGGAGACCTGGTCCGGCAGCTCATGGACGGACGTTTGGAGTTCCTGGGCCGCCTCGACCACCAGGTCAAGCTGCGGGGGTTCCGAATCGAGCTCGAAGAGATCGAGGCCGTGCTCGGCCGGCATCCTGCGGTGGCGGAAGCGGTGGTGGTGTTGGACCGCGAGGCCGGGCAGGACCGGCTCGTCGCCTACCTGTTGCCGGCGGCCGAGCTGCCGGGCCGCGAGGACTTGCGAGCCCATCTCGCCAGGCACCTGCCGGATTACATGATCCCGGCGGCCTTCGTGGCGGTGACGGCTTTCCCCCGCACCCCGAGCGGCAAACTGGACCGCGCCGCTCTCCTCGATCGCCCGGCCGGACGGGAGCTGGCGGGCACGGCAGAGCCCGCGGTCCGGTCATGGACCCCCCTCGAAGAGATCGTCGCCGGAATCTGGGCCTCCACTCTCGGGGTGGAGAAGGTAGAGCCGGGCGACAGTTTCTTCAGCCTTGGCGGGCATTCCCTGCTGGCCACGCGTCTGATCTCCCGCATCCGCGATCAGTTCCAGGTGGAGCTGGAAGTCAGGGATCTGTTCGACAATCTGACCGTGGCCCGATGCGCCGACCAGATCGAGCATGCCCGACGGCGAGGGGACCACCAGGGTCCGCCGCCGCTGGTGGCCGGGCCCCGGGAAGCGGGCGCGGCGCCCCTGAGCTTCGCCCAGGAGCGTCTCTGGTTCCTGGCCCAACTGGAGCCCGCGAGCGCGGCCTACAACATGCCCATGACCCTGAGCCTGAAGGGCCGGCTGAGGGTGCCGGCGTTGGCGGCGGCGCTCGACGGGGTAGAGCGTCGCCACGAAATCCTGCGCACCACCTTCCCCAACCGCGACGGCCGCCCGGTCCAGGTGGCGTCGCCACCCCGAGCCCGGCTCTTGTCCGTGGCGGACCTGAGCGGTCTTCCCCCCGAGCTGGGCGCCGCTGAGGTCCGGCGGCGAGGGCAGAGCGAGGCTTTGCGTCCCTTTGACCTCGGCCGTCCGCCCCTGGTGCGAACCCTGCTGCTGCGTCTCGAGGAGGAGCACCACGTGCTCCTCCTGAACCTGCACCACGTCCTCGCCGACGCCTGGTCCCTGGAGCTGATGGCCAGGGAGACCGCGCTCCTCTACCAGGCCCAGGTCACCGGCCAGCCCTTTCCCCTCCCGCCCCTGGCCCTCCAATACGGCGATTATGCCCGTTGGCAACGCCGCTGGCTCGCCGGCGAGGTCCTGGAGCGGGAGTTCGATCATTGGCGGCAGCGGCTGGCAGGAGCTCCTTTCAGCCTGGACCTGCCCACCGACCACCGCCGGCCGCCGCTTCAGACCTACCGTGGGGCCCAGCATCCCCTGGCGCTGCCGGCCGACCTCCACGGCGACCTCCGGCAGCTCAGCCGGCAGTCCGGGTGCACCCTTTTCATGGCTCTCCTGGCCGCTTTCCAGGTCCTCCTCGGACGCTACTGCGGCCAACGGGACCTCCTCGTGGGCACGCCGATCGCCCATCGCCACGACCTGGCCCTCGAGCCCCTCATAGGACTCTTCCTGAACACCCTGGTGATCCGCGGCGACATGACCGGCGACCCCACCTTCCGGGAGCTCCTCCTGCGGGTCCGGGAAGAAACGCTGAACGGTCACGCCCACCAGCACCTTCCCTTCAGCAAGCTGGTGGAGCTCCTGGACCCGGAGCGCAGCCTGGACCGCAGCCCTCTCTTCCAGGTGCTCTTCACCCTGGTGCAGGGATCCTCCGCGAGGCGCACGGAGCTGCCGGACCTCTCGCTGGAGGTCCTGCCCGGCAGCAGCCGGACCGCCAAGTTCGAGCTGAGCCTGGAGCTGGCGGAATCCACCCGGGGTCTGTCCGCCGCCCTGGAGTACAACATCGATCTTTTCGAAGCCGTCACCGCCGAGCGTCTGTGCCGGTGGCTGGAGATCCTGCTGCGGGGCATCGTGGCACAGCCGGATCGAAGGATCTCCGCCCTACCGCTTCTCGATCAGCAAGAAGAGAGCCATTTGCTGGCCCGCTGGCGCGGCCCGGCTCCGGACCTGGCGGCCGCCCCGTTGCTCCACGAGCGCATCGCGGCAGTCGCCGGCGAGACCCCCGACGCCGTGGCCCTGGAATGGACGGACGGGGTGATGAGCTATCGATCTCTGATCGAGCGCAGCCGCCGCCTGGCCCGCCATCTCGGTTCCCTGGGGGTGGGACCCGAAGTGCTGGTGGGGCTCTTTCACCCCCCGGGCCCGGACGTGGTGGTGGGCCTGCTGGCCATCCTGACGGCCGGCGGCGCCTATGTGCCCCTGGATCCCGAGTATCCCCGGCAGCGGCTGGAGCTCATGGTTCGGGATTCGGGACTGCGTCTCCTGCTGAGCGGGGAGGAGCTCGCCGAAGGGTGGCCCGGCAAGCTCGGGCGCGTCCGGCTGGACGCCCCGGAGTCCTGGACCGGGACCCGGGGCGAGGGGTCGTCGCCGCAGGCCGACTCCCTGGCCTACGTCATCTACACCTCCGGCTCCACCGGCCGGCCCAAGGGGGTCCAGGTCCGCCACCTGTCGCTGGTCTCCTTCCTGGACTCCATGGCGCGGCAACCCGGCTTCACGAGCGGCGACTGCCTGGCCGCCGTCACCCCTCTGTCCTTCGACATCGCGGGTCTGGAGCTCTTCTTGCCGCTGTGCTCCGGGGGCCGTCTGGTCCTGTTGCCCCGGGACACCCTCCGCGACCGGGAGCGGCTGCTCCTCGCCTTACGGCAACGGCGCGTCGGCGTCCTGCAGGCAACGCCCGCCACCTGGCGCCTGCTCCTCGACGAAAGTGAGACCGAGCCTTTGCCCCTCCGGGCGCTGTGCGGAGGCGAAGCCCTGCCCACGGACCTGGCCCGCCGGATCGCCGGCCGGTGCGACTCGGCCTGGAACCTCTACGGCCCCACCGAGACCACCATCTGGTCCGGGGTCTGGCCGGTGGATCCGGAAAGCGAGGTGGTCCTGGGCCGGCCCATCGCCCATACCCGCTTCCGACTGGCCGACCCCCGGGGGCGCCTGGCGCCTCCCGGAGCGGTGGCCGAGCTGGCCATCGGCGGCCGGGGCCTCGCCCGGGGTTATCTGCACCGTCCGGCGCTCAGTGCCCAGCGCTTCGTCCCCGACCCCGAGTCCGAGGACCCGGGAGAGCGGCTCTATCGCACGGGAGACCTGGTGCGCCAGGAGCCGTCGGGAGAGCTGGAGTTCCTCGGCCGCCTCGACCACCAGGTCAAAATCCGGGGCCATCGCATCGAGCTGGGGGAGGTGGAAGCCACCCTGAGCCGCCATCCGGCGGTGGCCCAGGCGGTGGTGACCAGGCTCCTTCGCAGCGCCGCCGACGTCCGGCTGGCGGCTTTCCTGGTCCCCCGGGACCCTGCCGCGCCCCCGACGGCCCAGGAGCTGCGCCGCTTCCTGCGCCAGGAGCTCCCGGAGTACATGGTCCCCGGGATCTTCCAGGTCGTCGGCCGGCTCCCCCTCACCCCCAGCGGCAAGGTGGATCGAAAGGCCCTCCACCTCGATTCGGCGCCCGCCGGGGCCACCGGAGTCGGAGCAGGCCCTGAGAACGGTCTCCAAGGGGCCGTCGCCGGAATCTGGCGCGAGGTCCTCGGGGTGGAACGGGTGGGCCCCGACGACAACTTCTTCGACCTCGGAGGCCATTCCCTCCTGTTGCCCCAGGTCCGGGCCCGATTGCGGGAGACCCTGGGCAAGGAAGTCTCTCTCCTGGACCTCTTTCGCCATCCCAGCGTCGCCCGGCTGGCCCGTCACCTGGATCCGTCGGCCGGCCGGGCACCGGGCGCACCGACGTCGCGGCGACGGCGGCGCGAGGCGTCTTCGGCGGTGGCGGTGGTGGGCATGGCCGGCCGTTTCCCCGCCGCCCCGGACCTGGAGAGCTTCTGGGACAACCTGCGCCGGGGCGTTGAAGCGGTGCGCTTCTTCGACGACGAGGAACTGCGGCGGGCCGGGGTCGAGCCCGAGCGGCTGATTCAGCCGAACTACGTCCGGGCGCGGGCCGTCCTCGACGACGCCGAGCTCTTCGACGCCCGCTTCTTCGGCTTCAGCCCCCTCGAAGCCCAGATCCTGGATCCCCAGCATCGCCTCTGCCTCGAAGTGGCCTGGGAGGCCCTGGAGAACGCCGGCTACGAGCCTCGCAGCTACGACGGGGACGTGGCTCTCTTTGCCGGCACCGGCATGAACACCTATGCCGTCCATCTCCTGAGCCATCCCGGGATCCGGGCCTCGATGGACCCTTTTCAGTTGATGATCAGCAACGACAAGGACTTCATGCCCACCCGCATCGCCTACAAGCTGGGTCTCACCGGGCCGGCGGTCAACGTCCAGACCGCCTGCTCCACGTCCCTGGTGGCCACCCACCTGGCCTGCCAGAGCCTGCGCCACGGCGAGTGCGACATGGCTCTGGCCGGCGGCGGGGCGGTGGGGGTGCCCCGGGCTTCCGGCCATCCCTACCAGGAGGGAGGGATCCTCTCCCCCGACGGTCACTGCCGGCCCTTCGACGCCGCCAGCCGGGGCACGGTCAACGGTGAGGGCGTGGCCTTCGTGGTGCTCAAACCCCTGGCCGCGGCCCTCGCGGACGGCGACACCATCCGTGCCGTCATCCGGGGCTCGGCCATCAACAACGACGGCGCCGACAAGATCGGCTACACCGCCCCCAGCGTCGGCGGCCAGGCCCGGGCCATCGCCGAGGCCCTGGAAGTCGCCGCCGTGACGGCCGACACCATCGATTTCATCGAGACGCACGGCACCGCCACCCCGCTGGGAGATTCCATCGAGGTGGCCGCCCTCACCGAGGTCTTCGGCCGCGGCGGGAGGCGGCGGGGGAGCTGTGCCCTGGGGGCGGTCAAGTCCAACATCGGCCATGCCGACGCCGCCGCCGGGGTCGCCGGTCTGATCAAGACCGTCCTTTCGCTGGAGGCGGCCGAGATCCCCCCCACACTTCACTTTCAGCGGCCCAATCCGGAGCTGAAGCTCGACGAGAGCCCGTTCTTCGTCAACCCCGAGCTGCGGCCCTGGCCGGTGGCGGACCGGCCGCGCCGCGCCGGGGTGAGCAGCTTCGGCGTCGGCGGAACCAACGCCCATCTGGTCCTGGAGCAGGCACCGGCGCTGCCCGCCACGGATCCGTCCCGGCCCCACCACCTGCTGGTCCTGTCGGCCCGAGAACCGCAGGCCCTGGAAACCGCCACCGACCGCCTGGCGAGGCACCTGGAAGAGCATCCCGAGCTCGATACGGCCGACGTGGCCTACACCCTCCAGCTCGGCCGGCGGGCCTTCCGCCATCGCCGGATCGTCGTGGCCGAGAGTCTCGCCGGAGCCGTCGAAGCGCTGCGCCGGCGTCGCTCCGGCGAGGTTTTCGACGCAGCGGAGGACGGGCAAGGCGGCCGGCCGGTGGCCTTCCTCTTCGCCGGAGTCGGCGAGCAATATCCCCAGATGGGCCGGGAGCTCTATGAGCACGAGGACGTCTTCCGCCGGGAGCTCGACCGCTGCTGTGATCTCCTCACCCCGTTGCTGGGCAGCGACCCCCGGACGATGCTCTATCCTGAAGGGCCGGCCCGCGCGGCCGACAAGAGCGCCGGCGTCGACCTGCGCCGGCTCGTGGGCCGCGGCAGCGGCGAGGGCGCGGCGTCGTCGCCGCTCGACCGCACCGTTCTCGCCCAACCCGTGGTCTGCGCCCTGGAGATCGCCCTGGCCCGACAGTGGCAGGCCTGGGGAATCGAGCCCGAGGCCGTCCTCGGCTACAGCCTGGGGGAGTACTCCGCCGCCTGCATCGCCGGCGTGCTTTCCGTCGAGGACGCTCTGACGGTGGTGGCGCAGCGGGCCCGGTTGATCGAGTCGTTGCCGCCGGGAGCCATGCTCGCCGTGCCCCTGCCGGAAGCGCAGGTGGCGGCCATGCTCCGGGATGGGGCGCCGGAAGAGGCCCTGGACGTCGCCGTCGTCGCCCATCCCGGGCTGACCGTGGTGGCCGGTCCCGAGGCGGCGGTGGCCCGGCTGGAGGCCCGGCTGGCGGAGGGCGAGGTCCTCTGCCGCCGGCTGAAGACCCGTCACGCCTTCCACTCCCGCATGATGGAACCGATCACCCGGAGCTTCGCCGAGGTGGTGGGCAAGGTCGACCTGAGGCCGCCGGCCATCCCCTGCCTGTCCAACGTCACCGGCACCTGGATGACGGCTCGGGAGGCGACCGATCCCGACTACTGGGTCCGCCACCTCGAGGCGACGGTGCGTTTCTCCCAGGGTCTCGCGCAGCTGCTGGCCGATCCCCGGCAGGTGCTCCTGGAGATCGGACCGGGACAAGCTCTGAGCACCACGGCGCGCCAGCACCCGGCCGCCGGCCCGGAGCACGTGGTCCTGGCCTCGCTGCGGGATGAGCGGCAGGCGGAATCCGACGTCGGCCGGCTCTTGCGGAACCTGGGCCGGCTGTGGTTGGCGGGGGTGGCGGTCGACTGGCGGCGGCTCTATGCCCAGAAGCCGCGGCGGCGGCGCCTGCCGCTGCCTACCTACCCCTTCCAGCGCCGGCGCTATTGGGTCGACAAGGGCCCGGCCCGGAGCGGCGACGACCTCCGGCGCCGGCCGGACCTCGCGGACTGGTTCTTCCATCCCACCTGGCGGCGTACCCTGCCGCCGCCGCCCGCGACCCCGGGCGAGGGCGCCACCTGGCTGCTCTTCGCCGATTCCCACGGCGTGGCCGAGGCCCTGGCCCAAGAGCTGCGCCGGCACCGGATCCGGCCGGTGCTGGTGCGCAGCGCGCCCGGCGGCGAGGGCGACGACCTGAGCCTCGATCCCGGCCGCCCCGAGGAGTACGTTCGGCTGCTGCAGAATCTGGAGCAGACCGGCCGTTTCCCCCGACGGATCCTCCATCTGTGGTCTCTGTGTCCGGCGGCGGCCCGGCCCTCCTTCGAAGAGGTCCAGGAAACCGGTTTCCTGAGTCTCCTGTTCCTGGCCCGGGCCCTGACCCACCATCCGCCGACGGCCATGCCGACCCTCGACGTCCTCAGCAACGGCCTCCATGCGGTGCTGGGGGACGAAGAGCTCCACCCGGCGGCCGCCACGGTGCTGGGAGCCGCCTCGGTGATCCCCCAGGAGCTTCCGGGGGCCCGCACCCGAACCGTGGACCTGCGGTTGCCGAGCCGGCCGTCCGAGGCCGTCACCGACGCCCTGGTGGCGGACCTCCTGACCCCCGCCGACGACCAGCCGGTCGTCGCCTGGCGGGGCTCCCAACGCTGGACGCGCTGCTTCGAGAACGTCGCCATCGCCGAGCCGAGCGGTCCCGCGACCCTGCTGCGGGACCGGGGCGTCTACCTGATCACCGGCGGGTTGGGCGGATTGGGACGCCTCTTTTCCCTCTTTCTGGCCCGGCACCACCGAGCCCGCCTGGTCCTGGTCCACCGTTCGCCCGCGTCCACCAGGGAGCGGATGGAGACCCTTCGGGAATGCCAGGCACTGGGAAGCGAAACGCTGGTCCTCCAGGCCGACGTCGCTGACGAAGAGGCGTTGAAGCGGGCCGTCGAGGCGGCCTGGGAGCGCTTCGGGACGATCGACGGCGTCATCCATGCCGCCGGCGTGCCGGGCGGAGCCCTGATCCACCAGCAGAGCCGGGAGCAGGTGGCCAGGGTCTTCGGCCCGAAAGCGTACGGAGCCCTGAACCTCGAGCGCGCCCTGGCAGACCATCCGCCTCTCGACTTCATGGTCCTCTTTTCGTCCCTGAGCTCCTTCCTCGGCGACGTCGGGGGCATCGACTACGCCGCCGCCAACGCCTTCCTCGACGCCTTCGGCCACGCCCGCAACCAGCGCGGCCAGCGGACGGTGGTGATCAACTGGTGTACCTGGAGTGAAACCGGCATGGTGGTGGGGATCCACCAGGAGCGTCCCCAGGATCGGGAAATCGCTCTGGCTTTGCAGTTGGGACTGCCCTCGGACCAGGGGCTGGAGGCCTTTCGCCGCATCCTGGAGCGGGGCGTGCCCCAGGTCGCCGTCTCCACCCAAAACCTCCAGGCCCAGTTCGACGACCGCACGGCCCGGCTCCGCCCGGATCCCAAGGACGACACGACGGCCCGGGGAGAGGTCCTTCTCCATCATCCGCGGCCGGCCCTGGCCACCTCCTACGCCGCGCCCCGCACTCCCCTGGAACAGATGTTGGCCGAAACCTGGCGAGAGGTGCTCTTGGTCGACGAGATCGGCGTCCACGACAACTTCGTCGAGCTGGGCGGCGACTCTCTCCTCAGTCTCCAGGTCGTGGCCCGGGCGCGCAAGCACGATCTCCGGTTGAGCCTGGCCCTGATCTTCGACCACCCCACGGTGGCCCGATTGGCCGCGGCCCTGGAGATGCCCGCAGACCGGCCCGAGCCGAGCCCCGCCGCCCCCGCTGGCGAACGGACCAGCCCCGATCTGGCCGGCTTCGACCCGCAGACCGTGGAGGACGTCTGCTTCCTCTCACCCATGCAGGAGGGTCTGCTCTTCCATGCCTTGCTCGAGCCGAACGCCGACGTCTATCTCCGGCACCTGAGCTATGAGATCGCAGCGGCGGTGGACGTGAAGCTCTTCCGCCGGGCCTGGCAGCGGGTCGTCGACCGCCACAGCTCCCTGCGCACGGGCTTCCTCTGGGAGCAGGGAAAGGACGCCCGCCAGGTCATCTTCCGCTGCCCGGAGCTGCCGTTCCGGTTCGACGACTGGAGCTCGTTCTCCCCCGAAAAACAGGCCGCGCTCACGGAGGAGCTCCTGGAAGCCGATCTCCGGGAGCCCTTCGAGCTCCGCCGGCCTCCCCTCGTCCGCGTCACCCTGGCCCGGTTGGCCGACCGGCGCTTCCTCTGTCTGTGGACCTTCCACCACCTGGTGGTGGACGGCTGGTCCATCTCCAGGGTGCTGGCGGAGGTCGCCGAGATCTACGTCGCCCTCTGCCGGAACCGCCCGCCGGAGCTGCCGGAGCCCTTCGAATACCGGCGTTACGTCGAGTGGGTCCGGCGTCAGGACCAGGCCGCAGCGGAGGCTTTCTGGCGCCGGGAGCTGGCGGGCTTCACCGCTCCCACCCCCCTCTCGCAGGGAGGCCGTCCCGAGGCCGACCCGCTTCGAGCCCACGACCTCCGAGCGTACGTGGACGCCCGGGCGGCCGACTCGATCCGCGCCTGGGCGGGGCGCCACGGCCTGACCGCCAGCAGCCTGTTCTACGGCGTCTGGTCCCTGCTCCTCAGCCGTTACAGCGGCGAGCCAGACGTCCTCTTCGGCACCGTGTTCTCCGGCCGGCCCGACGAGCTGCCGGGCGTCGACGCCTGCGTCGGCTTGCTGATCAACACCTTGCCGCTGCGCGTCGCGGTCCTCCCGCGGCGGCCCCTGGTCCCCTGGCTGCAGCACTTGCAGCAGCAGCGGGTTCGCCTGCACCGCTACCAATACAGCCCGCTGGCTCAGATCCAGCGCCGGAGTGAGGTGGACCGTGGCGTCTCCCTCTTCCACAGCATCATGGCCCTGCAAGACTTCCCACGCCTCGCGGAGGCTGCCGGTGGCGGGGATCCGTCGCTGGAGGTGAGCGACGTCCGGGAGAGCAACGAGGTGACCCACTACCGGGTCACGATTCTGGCGCAGAGCGAGCGGCTGCTGGGCATGCGTCTGCTCTTCGACCGCCGCTCCTTTGACCGCACCGCGGCCGAGCGCGTCAAAGGGCATCTCGAAGTGCTCCTCCGGGCGCTCCCGGAGGGCGAGGGTCGACGACTTTGCGAGCTGCCCTGGCTCACCGTTGCCGAACGACATCAGCTCCTGACGGAGTGCAACGACACGGCCGGCGGCGAGCCCCGCGGAGATCTGATCCACCGGCTTTTCGAACACCGGGCGGCGGCTGGGCCCGACGCCGTGGCGACCCTGTGTGGTGGCGTCCACTTGAGCTATGGTGAGCTCGAGGCCCGGGCCAATCGTCGGGCCCATGAGCTGCGCCGTCTCGGCCTGAGACCCGGCGAGCTGGTGGGGATCCACCTCCCCCGGGGCACGGAGATAGTGGTAGCCCTGCTGGCGGTGCTCAAAGCGGGAGGAGCCTATGTGCCCCTCTCCACCAGCTTTCCGGCGGCCCGCAGACGTTGGATCGTCACGTCTCTGGGCCTGCGTTTTCTCCTCAGCCACACCTCCCTGGCGACGGAGGGCGAGGCCCTCGAGCACGTGCTCTGTTTGGACCAGCCGGCGTCCGGCTCGCCACCCAGCTCGGCGCCGGCGCCGGTGACCCGGGCAGACGATCTCGCCTACGTCATCTTCACCTCCGGATCCACCGGCACGCCCAAGGGCGTGATGGTAGGCCACCGTCCGGTGGTCCGACTGATCCGCTGGGTCAACGACACCTTCAAGGTCGGAGAAGACGACCGCCTGCTCTTCCTCACCGCCCTGAGCTTCGACCTGTCGGTCTACGACGTCTATGGGGTCCTCGCCGCCGGGGGGGCCGTGGACGTGGCCACCGGCGAGGAGCTGGCGGAGCCCCGTCTGCTGGTGGACGCCCTCAGCGAGCGCCGCATCACTTTCTGGGACTCGGCTCCGGCGGCTCTGCAGCAGCTCGTTCCCGACTTTCCGGAGGAAGACCTGCCGTCGTCGGCCGGGCGATCCGCCTTGCGGCTGGCCTTCGTCAGCGGCGATTGGATCCCCCTGAGCCTGCCCGGCGCCGTCCGCCGGGCGTTTCCCCACTGCCAGGTCGTCAGCCTGGGCGGCGCCACCGAAGCCACCGTGTGGTCCAACTTCCATCCGGTGGACCGGATCGATCCCAAGTGGGTCAGCATCCCGTATGGTCGGCCCATCCACGATGCTCGCTACCACGTCCTGGATCCGGGATTCGGACCCTGTTCCATCGGCGTGGCCGGGGATCTCCACATCGGCGGCCAATGCCTGGCCTCGGGCTACGCGGGGGACGCCGCGCTCAGCGCCGGGAAGTTCCTGCCCGATCCGTTCGCCGGCGTGGCGGGGGCGCGCCTCTACGCCACCGGCGACCGGGCGCGTTACGGAGCCGACGGCGTACTGGAATTCCTCGGCCGTCTGGACCACCAGGTGAAAATCCGTGGCTTCCGCATCGAGCTGGGCGAGATCGAGGCGTGCCTCGGCGAGCACCCCGCCGTCCGGACGGCGGTGGTCCTCGCCCGCGGCGAAACGCCGGAGAGCAAGCAACTGGTGGCCTTTGTCGAGCCTGTGCTCTCCCCCGTCCGTCCCCCGGGTGGGGGGATCGAGGGGGAAAGAGCACGCGCCGAGAAGCTGCGGCGGTTCCTGGAGGAACGCCTGCCCCCTTACATGGTGCCGGCCCGGATTCTGCTGCTGGACGCGATTCCGGTCACCGCCAACGGCAAGGTCGATCGCCAGGCGCTGGCGGCCCTGGAAGAAGAGCGGCGGACTCGGGCCGTCCGCCAAGTCCGGCTGCCGCGAGATGGCCTGGAGCTGGAGCTCACCGAGCTCTGGCAGAGTCTGCTGGAGATCCGGCCGGTAGGGCTCGACGACAACTTCTTCGACCTGGGCGGTCATTCGGTGCTGGCGGTCCGCCTCCTGGCCCACGTCCGGGAGCGCTTTGCCTACCGGCTCTCCCTCGCCGAGCTCCTGGAAGCCGGCACGGTCGAAGCATTGGCCCGGCACCTACGCCAGCGCAGTGGAGAGGCCGGCGCGGAAGATGACAAGAGCCTGGTCACCCTGGCCCGGGGAGGCAGCGAGCTGCCCCTTTTCCTGATCCATCCCGCTGGCGGCACCGTCACCTGCTTCTGGAGCCTGGCCCAACTTCTGGGCCGGAGGCGGCCCGTCTACGGTCTCCAATCTCGGGGACTCCAGAACGGCCACTTCCTCCGCAGCATCAAGGACATGGCCGTGGCCTACCTGGACGAAATCCGGCAGCTTCTGCCTGAGGGTCCCTACTGCCTGGCCGGGTGGTCCTTGGGCGGCTACGTGGCCTTCGAGATGGCCCGACGACTCAGCGCCGACCATCAACCGGTGGGGCTGCTGGCGCTCCTCGACACCACCGTCTGGGATCCCGACGAAGGCGAGGCCCGGCCCGAAGACCACCTGGCCGCCTTCGTCTCCGAGCAATATCCGGAGCTCGCCCAGGAGGTGCTCGGAGAAACCCATGTCGATGGTAAGCTCGAGCGGCTCTACGATCGTCTCGCGTCGGTAGGCCAGCTACCACCGGATTTCCGACCGGGCGACTTCCGGCGTTTCTACGATCTCTACGCGAACAATGTCCAGGCCGTCAACGCCTACACCCCGCATCACTATCCAGGAGTCCTCACCGCCTTCGCCACCGACGTACGGAGCGACCCGGCCATGGGTTGGGGCGCCTTCGTCCGGCACGTTGAAACCTGTCCGATACCCGGCACTCACGCGACCGTGCTCCGAGAGCCCAACGTCGCCTTCCTGGCAGCGAGGCTCGAGGAGTGTCTGAAAACCTGGGGGAAATCATGACGGGCTCAAACCTCACTCAGGCACTTCGTTCCCTGCGCCGCGATTGGCGAGTCAGCTCGCTGGTCATCCTCATCCTGGCCATCGCCATCGGTGCCGCTGCCGTGATCCTCAGCCTGATCGACACCATCCTGCTCAAGCCCCTGGACCTCGCGAGCCCGGAACGCCTGGTGGCGATTTGGGACTCGGTACTTTCGGAAGGCTGGGACAAGCAGCGAACCACCGGCTTCAATTTCGGACAGTGGCACGAGCGCAGCCAGGTCTTCGACAAGATGGCCATGGTGAGCTTCTCCACCGGTGCTCTGACCTCCCTGGAGCGGCCCGAACAGGTGGTCGGCACCCTGGTGACCGAAGATTTCTTTCCTTTGCTGGGGGTCCCGGCCTTTTACGGCCGAACGTTCCAGGTGGAGGACTTCACGCCTGCGGCCGAGCGGACCATCGTGGTCAATTACCCCATGTGGTCCACGCATCTGCAAGCTGATCGCGAGGCGATCGGAAAGGTTCTCCTCCTCGACGAGCAACCCTACACCGTCGTCGGGGTCATGCCCCGGCTTCTCTTGCCGGAGCTCGCCGAGCCCTCCGGCGTCTGGACCTTCAACTTGGAACGGCCGTTCTACTGGATTCCCAGACCCCCGGGTCCGCCGGATCAGTCCGGCATCCACGGGGTCCTGGCGCGGCTCGGCCCGGGAGAGACCCTGGAAAGCGCGCGGATCGAGATGGACAGGATCGCCGGCCAACTGGCCCAGGACTTCCCCGCGACCAACGAAAAGAAGAAGGCGGCGGTGATCCCACTGACGGAGGAGGCGGTGGGAAAGATCCGTCGGCCCTTGTACTTGTTGGCCGTGGCCGTGGCCTTGCTGGTGATCGTCGCCTGCGCCAACGTCGTCAGCCTCTTGCTGGTGCGCGTCATGTCCCGGAACAGGGAGCTGGCGATCCGTTCCGCCTTCGGTGCCGGGAAGGCCGACGTGGTCAGGATGTTCCTGGTGGAGAGTGCCGTCCTCGTCGTGATCGGCAACCTCCTGGGTTTGTTGCTCTGCATCTGGGGACTGCGCCTGATTCCCCATCTGGCCCCCCGCGAGCTCCCGCGGCTGGACCAGTTGTCCATGGACTACCGGGTCGTGGGCGTGACGATTCTGCTCTCGCTGTTGATCGTCTTGATATCCTCGTTGATCCCGGCCGGTCAGATCCGCTGGCGTGACCTCGAGAGCGCTTTGCGCGCCGGCAGGTCCGTCGCCGGCGGCCGCCGGGGAGCCCGTGTCCATCGCGCCCTGGTGGCCGTCGAAATGATGTTGGTGGTGGTGCTCTTGATCGGCTCCACCCTCCTGGCCCAGAACTTTAAACGCTTGCAGGCGGTGGACCTGGGATTGGAGCGTGGGGAATTGCTGATCGTCGAGCTGTCGCACACCGAACAGAGTTACTCGGCAATGCCCCAGCTCAACGATTTCTACCAGCAGCTCCTGGACGGGGTCCGGGCCATTCCCGGAGTGGCGGCCGCGGTCGCGGCCTACGATCATCCCCTGGAGGCCAACTGGTTGGCAGGCTTCAGACTGGAAGGCGTCGAGCCGAAGCTGGGAGAGAGAATGGGCGGGCTGTTTCGCACCGTCAGCGTCGGCTACTTCGAATCCCTGGACATGGAAGTGCTCGCGGGACGGGATTTCAACCACGGCGATCACGTCGCTGCGCCCGCGGTGGTCGTCGTCAACCAGGCCCTGGTGCGCAAGCATTTCGGGGAGCAAAATCCTCTCGGGTCTCACCTCTTCACCCCGGCGGCCCAGTGGGTGTGGGGACCGGAGCGGCCCTCCTCCTTCACCATCGTCGGGGTGGTGGACGATTCCCTCTCGTCGGAGGGGAAGACTCCTCATCCGACCTTCTACCTGCCGCTGCAGCAGGTACCCCAACGCAAGGTCAACGTCTTGATTCGCACCGGCGTCCCGGCGCTCTCGGTGCTCCCCGTTTTTCGGGAGCTCTTGCACCGGATCGACCCGGAGCAACCCATCGCCGCCGCCAGGACTCTCTACGAGGTCCTCCGAGTGCAAATCTCCAAGGAGCGCTTCAGCACCCTGCTCCTCACCCTGTTCGCCGGCGTTGCCCTGATCCTGGCGCTGGTCGATCTGTGGGGAGTGGTGAGCAACAGCGTCCGCGAGCAACGGCACGAGGTCGCCGTCCGCATGGCCATGGGTGCGACCGGTCCGCGGATCTTGCGGCTGATGATGGTCCGCAGCCTGAGACCGGCCCTCGTGGGGATGGGGGTCGGCATCGCCATCCTCCTGGCCCTCAGGGCTCTGCTGGGCGGCTTCCTCTTCGGGGTCAGCGCGTCCGATCCCGCGACCTTCGCTTTCGTGCTATTGGGCCTCCTCGGCGTCGCCGTCCTGGCAGTCCTGCCCCCCACCCTCCGGGCGAGCCGCACCGACCCGATGAAGATCATCCGGGAGGAATAGAAAGCTTTCACTGTTCCCGGCTCTCGACGATCTTCAACCGCTGGTCGACCGCCACCCCGCTCAGGCGTTCGACCCTTCCCGAAGGCCAGTGGACGACGATTTCGTCGACGCGGGTCGCGGTGCCCAGGCCGAAGACGGGATCGACCTGGGACTGGGAGAGATAGCTGCCGCCGGTGTGGAGCTCGGCGGTCTGCGTCGATCCCTGCGCCGTGACCTCGACGCGGGTGCCGAGGGCATCACGGTTGCTCGTAGTCCCTGTCAGGGACAGCCGCAACCAATGACCGTAGCCTTGACCGCGGTTCTCGAAAAGCTTGGCCGGGCCACCGTTGGTCGTCACCACGAGATCGAGGTCGCCGTCCTCGTCCAGATCGCCGTAGGCCGCTCCGCGTCCCACCACGGGCCGTGCCAGGTCGCCGCCGGCGACCGCGGTCACCTCGCGGAAAGCGCCGGCGCCCAGGTTGCGGAAAAGTTGTTGCGGTTGCTCGTAGCTGACGTTGTCCAGGAATTTCGCCCTCTCGCCGTCGAGGTCGCCGTTGGCGATGAAGAGATCCAACCAACCGTCGAGGTCGTAGTCGAAAAAGAAGCAACCCCAGCCGAGGGTGGTATAGGTGTTGCGTCCGATCTCCTGGTTCCGGGCCACCTCCCGGAAAAGGCGATGGCCCTCGTTGTGGTAGAGCCCTGTCGATTCGAAGGCGAAGTAGGTGATCGCGAGACTGGGCCGTCCACTGCGGTCGTAGTCGCCGGAGGTGACTCCCATGCCCCCTTGCGCTCTGCCGTTCAGAGCGAGGGCCACGCCGGCCTGAAGCCCGATCTCCTCGAAGGTCCCGTCCCCCTGGTTGTGGAAGAGGAGGTTGCGGTAGGTGTCGCAGGCCACCACCAGGTCGATCCAGCCGTCGCCGTCGAGGTCCGTGGGGATCACGCCCAATGCCTTGGCCCCCGGGTCGGCAAGACCGACCGCGAAGGTTCGGTCCGCAAAGGTGCCGTCGCCTCGATTGTGGTAGTAACGCGACGCGAGCCCTTGGTAGAGGGTCGGCGCACAGTAGGACTTGGTGGCGCCGTCGAAGGAGCAGAAGACGTCTTTTTCGGGCGTCCACACGGCATAGCAAGTGGCGAAGACGTCCAGATGTCCGTCACGGTCGGCGTCGAAAAAGGCGACCGACGCCCCGAGCTCGCTCTCCTCGCTCAGCCCGGCCCGGGCACTGACGTCGACGAAGCGGCCGTCTTCGTTCTCCAAGAGCCGGTCGCGATCGAGACACGTGAAATACAGATCGGGGTCACCGTCGTTGTCGTAATCCGCCGCGGCGGCACCGAAGCAGTAGGCACTCCAGGTCAATCCGTTCGCCTCCGCCGCCTGGCGCTGGAACTTCAGGCCGCCCTGATTGAGGAAGAGAGCCGGCGGGCTCGCCGCGCCCGGATGGCCGGCAAAATTGCGTGCGTCGACGAACAGCACGTCGAGCCGCTCGTCGTGGTTGGCGTCGAAGAGCACCACGCCCGGCCCCATGGTCTCCGGCAGCCAGCGCTGCCCAAATGCCCCGTTGTTGTGCTCCCAGGACAGGCCGCTCCCAGCGGTGACGTCGATGAACCGGACCGTAGCCGGAACCGCCGGGACGTTCGCGGGCGCCGGCGTTGCCTCCGCTGCCTCCGGTGCAGCGAGCGCCGGCACGGCAGCCGGCTCCCCCGCCCCTTCGGTCGCCACCTCGGAAAGTCTCCCGCCACAGGCCGCCAGCCAGGCGAGCGCCAGCCAAAACGTCGAAGCTCGGAGATGGAAAGCCCCCACGGAAAGGACACGCATCAACGACATGAGAGCACCTCCGGGTCACGGCGACTGCGCCGGCTCCTCGTCGAGGGGCATCGACGAGAACTCGTAGAGCGGCCGTAGCGATCTGGCGTGAGGATCACTGGTGAGGAAGAGCCCTACCAGCGAGTTGGCCGACGGATCGCCGAGAAAGCGTTGGTTCAACCCACGGTGGCCCTCGGCGCGCTGGCTCTCGCCGAGGGAGTCGTAGGCCAGCGCGAGAGAGAGGTGGACCGAATTGTCTTCCGGAGTGATGGCCAGGGACCTCTCGAAGGCCTGGATGGCCTCCTCGTAAGAGGAGTTCCGGAGCAGAGTCGTGCCGAGCTCCTTCCACACCCGTGAATCTTCCGGGTATTGCTCCGCGGCCCGACGCATCCGGCTGATGGCGTCTTCGTAGTTGGCCTCACCCTGAGCGATCATTCCGAAAAGGAAGTTAACCAGGCCAGGGTTGGCGTCGAGGGCGAGGGCTTGATCCAGGTGCTGCCTCGCGCCGCTGAAATTGCCGAGCAACCGTTGCAGGTTTCCCAGGCTGGCATGAGCCAAGCCATAGTCGGGCTTGAGCGCCAACAGCCGCTGAAAGGCCCCCAGAGAGGACCGGACGTCCCCGGATATCGCCAGGGCGTATGCATAGTCGTTCCAGCGTTCGTAGTCGGCGTCCGGATGCGCCTCCGCCGTCTCCATGTCGGGCAGCTCGGCACCGGCATCGACCACGCGCAGGGTGAGGGAATCCTCCGCCAGGGTGACGATGGGGACCTCCACGCCTTCCCTACCCAGACGGTCGAAAACCCGGCGGGTGAATTCGGGTCGGAACCTGCGGTAGTTCAAGCGGACGGCCAACGTCAGCTCGTTTCCTGTTTCCGGTGGGATGTCGACGCGAAAGCGCGCCAACAGCGCGCCGTAGGCGATGAGGCGTTGCCGCGACACGTCGGTGCGGTTCTTCCAGAACTCGTATCCCGGGACGCGTTCGGAGCTCTCGTCGATCCAGACGTCGCCCAAAAACCGTGTTCCCGGATCGACCGGCTCCCCCGGCTCGGTGCGGCCCCGCCAGAAGATGACCTTGCCGTTTTCGTCCGTCGCCTTCAGCTCGTACCAACAATCCAACTGGACGTTCTTACCGCCTGGGAAGAGGTGACCCACGCTACGATTGCGCAGGACGACGTCCACACGGTTCGATTCTCCCCGGCGCACGGTGGCAGGCACACGGTTGAGGGGGGCGTAAACTTTCTGTGGCCGGCTCGTGTCCAAGTTGGCGCTCGGAATTCCCTCTGACATAGCGAAGAGGTCGATCGAGACGAAGCCGGAGCGAAGGGAGTCGATCACTGCTTGGAGCTGCGCCGCATCGTCGTTGAAGGTGGGCAGCGCCGTGTTGGTGGAAGCAAAACGGTGATCAGCCCCGCCGGCCGGCCGAGGCATGTGGCAGTCGACGCAATTCCGGGGCTCCGGGAAATAGTACGACTGCATCATGCCGTTGCCCGAGGCACTGCTCACTTGCCAGGGCAGGTACTCGTCGAGCACGTTGAGGTAGGGGTGGCCGCTCATCGGCTCGTCCAAGGCGGCCTTGTGGCAGGTCGAGCAAAACTCGGCCGCGGGCAGATCGGAAACGGAATAAGCCCGGCGATGGGGCTCCGGATCGAGCCGTACGAGGAGATTGTAGAAACCGCGCACCAGGCCGTTGGGATGGGTGGCCATGGCGTGGCGCGACGGAACGTGGAGCTCATAGTGACCCTGGCCCAAGGTGCTGCCGACGCGGGAAATGCCATGGCAGACCAGGCACGAGACCCCGGTCTCAGCGGCCGGGGCTTCCAGGAGCCCGGCGACGTCCCCGTCGGCGGCGCCGGCAACGAGAAGCGCCGGCGTGTGGCAGCCGGCGCACCACCGGGCTGCCTGCGGCCCCCGGTCCTCGCGCACCTGCTCCCAGCTCACCCGATACCACGGATTGTCGAGGCCGGAAAAACGGTGGGGCGAGGACGACCACTGCTCGACGATCTCGGCATGGCACTCCCTACAGCTCTCCGAACCGGTGAAGGTTTCCTGGGGGAGCAGGGCGCCATTTCGGGTGTGGACGGCGGCGGGATAGAAAGGTCCGCTCTCACCCCCCATGGCCATCTCGGCCATGCTCAGGGGAGCCTCGGGATTGGCGAAGGCGCTCTCCCGCGTTTCGCCGCTCGATCTCCACCATACCGCGACTGCGAGGACCAGCAACAGGATGACGGCCAGTCCGCCGATCAGGATCTTTCGTGCACCCGCGAGCTTCATTCTCTTTCTCCTCCGTTGGTTGCTTGGATCTAGGCCATCGTGACCAGGATCTTGCGCGGCCCGGTGAACGGCATCCGGCCGTGACACACCAGCACGTTGTCCACGACGACCAGATCCCCTTGCTGCCAGGGGGACAGCACCAGGCAGCGGCGAATCGTCTCGCGGATCTCGTCCAGCATCGACTCTTCAAGCGGCGTGCCGTCACCGAAGGTGGCGTGCTGGGGAAGCTGGTCCTCCCGGCCCTGGTACATGACGAGCAGCGACTCGTAGACCTCCCGTTGATGGGTGGAGGGGTGGAACTGGTCCGCCTGGTTGAACCACACCTCCTCGCCGGTGACCGGGTGCACGGTGGTGGCCGGACGCACGCTGGTGATCCGCAGGCTCCCGTCCGGCTGCCACTCGGCATTCATCCCGGAATCCTGAATGAACTTCTCCGCCAGCGCGCGCTCGTCGGTCTCGAAGGTCTTCTGCCACGAAGGGCCGAATCCCGCGCCGCCGTGGAGGTTGCGAATGTACTTGACGCCTTTGCGGCGGAATTCGTCCACGATCTCGGGCCGCAGCTCGCGCAGGATCCTGCGGCTGTCCGCCAGCGGGGTTTCGCCGCCGGTCGCCGGCGGCGTGACGCAGCAGAAGTTGAGCCGCGACGGCCAGCGCCGGGCGTACGACAGCTCGTTGTGCATCGAAATGAAGTACTCGGGAGGATATTCGGTGGAGGTGTAGACTCCGGCTTCCATCTTGGTCCGCGGAGAGTTGCCGTCGACGTAATCGAGGAGTTGGCCGGAGGTCGCGGCGCTCACCTGCCGCAAACGAGCCTGCGAGTCGATTCCAAAACCGCGGAATAGGACGGCGCCGTGCTCGCTCAACTTGCCGTCGAGCCAGGGCCGATTCTCGCGCCACCAGGCGATCAAGCCCTCCGTGTCGCTGGGGCTTTCCGGCTCGATGAGCAGCGGGAGGTTGTGCTCCTGGTTCCAGACTCGGGAGGAAATCTTGAGGCCGATAGGGGTCGATTCATGGCTCATCACGAAGTTCTCCAGGTTACGAGCTCAGCGTCGCCGGATACCGAGCAGTCGGAGCGAGGGCCCCGACGCCGGCGTCCGGCAGATCGAAGGCGTCGAGGAGCAATCCGAAGCTGGCGACGACGATCAGGACGTCACATTCGTAGGGTTGATTCAAGCGGAAACCCGGTTTTTGATACTGCGTTTTGATGCGCTCGATCACGTCGGGGTCGAAGTAGCCCTGGCGCGAGATCCGATCGTAAGAGAGGACGTCCTGAATCCACTCCACGCCCGCTTGGAGGAGCTGGGGACTGCCGGGAGCGTACCATCCGAACTTCTCCCGATCCAGGATGGACGCCGGCAGCATGCCCTCCCCCATCTTGCGCAGGACGTACTTCTCGCGAAAGCCGTTGAGCTTCAGCTCCGGCGGCATCTGGCGAGCGAATTCGACGAGGTCGACGTCCAGGAAGGGATAGCGGGCTTCGACGGAATGAGCCAGCGCCATCTGGTCGCCGTGGTCCATCAGCAGATGGTCCGCCATGCGCAGCTTGTAGTCGAGATAGGAGCGCTGGTGCAGGGGGTGGCGATTCTCGAGCCGGTCTTTTCTCACCACCGGCTCTCGCAGGCAATCGAACGCGGCGAATCCCCGCCGCACCTCGGTGGCGTAGAGGGCCTGCTTGGTTTCCCCCAGAGCATGGTAGTTGTGCTCGTAGAAGAGATCCGGGGTGCCCCATAGCCGCTGCCTCAGCTCCTCCTCGAGGATTTCCTCGAAGGACGACGATCCCGGCGAGGGCGAGCGCAGGGCGTCGAGCCGGTAGCCGATATAACCGGCGAAGAGCTCGTCGGCACCCTCGCCGGTGAGGATCACCTTGACTCCGTGCTCGCGGGCCATCCGTGAGAGCACCATGGAGCAAGTGTTGTAGGTCTCCTTGACCGGACACTCCGCGTGGTAGACCATGTCGTGCATGAGCTCGGAGGTTCGCCGCCAGTCGAAACGATGCTCATGGAGGTAGCACTTCACCTGCCTCGCCATGATCTCCTGGTACTGGCGTTCGTCGGCCTCCTGGTCCGCAAAATTGATGGCGAAGGCGTGCCGGCGCTGGTCCGGTGCCAGACGGTGGATCGCCGCCGCGATCAGCGAGGAGTCGAGACCGCCACTCAGGTAGAAGCCCACCGGCACGTCGGCCTGCAGGCGATAGGCCACCGAGCGCTGGAAGATCTCCGCCAGGGCCTCGACGTAGTAGCTCTCCGGCCTTGCCGGCAGCGCCTCGTCGCAGGTCGGGTAGACCAGGTCCCAGTACTCGCGATCCACGACCCCCGTCTCCCGCACCAATAGATAATGACCGTTCTCCAACCGTCGAATGTCGTGGAAGAGGGTATGAGGGCTCACCAGGCCCGGGAAGGTGAAGACCTGATCCAGGCCGGTCAGTTCCACCCGCCGCTCGACGCCGGGATGCTCGAGGATGGCCTTGATCTCGGAGCCGAAAACGAACGCGCCCTCCACCTCGGTGTAATAGAGTGGACAGATGCCCAAGTGATCCCGGGTCAAGAACAGCGTGCGCTCACGCCGATCCCAGACGGCGAATGCAAACTGACCGTTGAGCTTTTTCACACATGCCGGCCCATGGTCTTCGTAGAGATGGACCAGGACCTCCACGTCGGTCTGTGTATAGAATTGATGATTCCGCTTCAGTAGATCTTCTTTCAATTCCTTGTAATTGAAGATCTCGCCGTTGGCGATCATCACCAGGGAACGGTCTTCGCTGTAGATGGGCTGGTCGCCGCTCTCGAGATCGATGATCCCCAGGCGTCGAAATGCGAAGCCCATGTGCTCGTCGAGGAAAAAGCCCTCGGCGTCCGGACCCCGGTGGAACATCCGACCAGCCATGGCTTGCAAGACCGATCGCTCAGGTGGACGGTTGAACGTCAGGTAGCCGGCGATTCCACACACTCGTCATGGTCTCCACGGTTCTTCGGCGCGGCTCTCGGCCTTCCAGCGCATCGCCATCTCGACCCGCGCCCGGCCGCTCGGGTGGTCGTAGAAGATCCACTCCTCGAGCGGGCCGGGATCCAGCTTGCGGTACTCGCTGAGCTTGATCGCCGTCGAGGCGAAGCCGTCAGGCTGGCGCGCCGCGTTGAGGCCGAAGACGTCGGCTTCCGCCTCGTTGACCCGGACGTAGGTGTTGGTCACCGGCGTCAGCACGAAGAAGAAGACCGAGAGGATCGCTCCGAGCAGCGGCAGCCCCGCCACGTCGGCGATGCCCCGCACCCGCCAGCGCCCGCCCCAGCGCGCCACCGCCCGGTCGAACGACCAGCGCAGGAAGGCAAACCCCGCCACCAGCACGACGCCGAAGAAGACGATCGACTCGTAGATGTGGTTGAGCACGTAGTGGCCGAGCTCGTGCCCCATCACCGCCTCGACCTCGGGCAGGGTGCTGCGCTCGAGCAGATTGTCGTTGAGCGAGATGCGCATGGTGCCGAGGAAGCCGCTGACGTTGGCGCTGATGCGCGTCGACTGGCGCGAGGCGTCGAACTGGTAGACCTTTTCCGCTGCGACGCCGTTGGCGCGCGCCATCGCCAGGATCGGCTCGACCACCGCCGGATCCTCCAGGGGCTCGTAGGCGTTGAAGATCGGCGCGATGTAGACCGGCGCGATCAGCAGCACGAACATCAGGAAGACGAGAGCGACGCCCGCGCCCCACAGCCACCAGGAGCGCGGCGCGCGGCGGAAGACGGCGTAGAGGGCGACGAGCAGGAGCGGGGTGAGCACGAGGCCCACCCCAAGGCCCTTGACCTGGTCGCCCAGCCACTCGCCGAGCGTCTGGGTCGCCAGGCCGTAGCGGCGCTCCCGGAAGAATCCCTGGTAGAGGGTCAACGGAAACACGAGGAGCGTCGTCAGCACCACGTAAGGGACGGCGAAGACCACCACGTGGACGGCCCAGAAGCGCGTCACCCGCTGCGCCAGGTCGCGGAGCCCGGCCGAGAGCCCGGTGCCCAGGAGCAGCCAGGCGACGCCGAGACCGTAGAGGAAACCCCACAGCCGCAGCCAGTAGCCGCCTTCGAAGTAGCTGTCCGAGCGCTCGCGCTCTTCCGGAGAGAGCCGCGCCAGATAGGCGTCGGTCGCGGCCTCGACGTCGAACGGCTCGGCCGGGCCCGACTCGAAGTCCAGCGACGCCAGCTCTCCCTCCGGTGCCGGCTCGTCCTGCGCCGGCGCCGCGAAGGCGGCGAGCGCCAGGCAGAGTGCGGTCAATACCCATCGCTTCGTCGTCACGTCCATCACCCACCTCCTTCGGGCGTGGTCACGGCCCTTTCGGGCGCCTCTTGCTCTTCTTTCCACAGGGTGTCGAGCGCCAGGAGCTTCTCCGCCTTGTCGCACGGCAGCGGCTTACCGAAGAGAAAGCCCTGGGCGTAGATCAGCTCGAGCTGGCGCACCCGCGCCAGTTGCTCGCGGCTCTCCACCCCTTCGGCCACCACCAGGAGCCCGAGGCTCTCGCCGAGGGCGACGATGGCGCGCACGATCTCCACGCTCTCCGAGCCCGGCGCCATCTGCTGGACGAAGGAGCGATGGATCTTGAGGGCGTCGATCGGGAAGCGGTAGAGGGCGCTGAGCGAGGCCTGGCCGGTGCCGAAATCGTCCACGTAGAGACGGAAGCCGCGCTTGCGCAGCTCCCACATCACCTGCGAGATCTTCTCGTCGGAGACCATGAGGCTCTCGGTCATCTCGAAGCCGATCGAGGAGGCTGGCGCGCCGCTCGCCGCCACCGCCGAGTCGATGGTCTCGAGGAAGCGCGAGTGTACCGCCTCCTTGGCCGAGAGGTTCATGGTCACCAGGCAGTCGCGCTCGGGGTAGAGCTGCTGCCAGGCGACGACCTGCCGTGCCACCTCGCGCGCCACCCAGCCGCCGAGGGGCACGATCAGCCCGGTCTCGTCGCAGATCGGGATCAGCTCGTGCGCCGCCACCAGGCCGCCGCCGGGGCGCTGCCAGCGCACCAGGGCCTCGAAGCCCACCACCCGCCGCGTCCTGAGCGATACCATGGGCTGGTAGTAGAGCGCCAGCTCTTCGTCGTCGATCGCCCGCCGCAGCTCCGACTCGAGCTGCAGGCGGCGCACGGCGCGCTCGTGCATCTCGGCGTCGAAGATCGCGTAGCGAGCCTTGCCGGCGCTCTTGGCGCGGTACATGGCGAGGTCGGCGTCGCGCAGCAGCTCGTCGGCCGAGGCGTAGCTCGGCGAGCCGTAGGCGATGCCGATCGAGCCCGAGGAGGCGACCTCCTGGTCGGCGACGCGGAAGGGACGGCTGAGGGCCGCCAGGATGCGGTCGGCCACCCGGGTGGCGTCGCGCCGGTGATGGAGGTCCTCGAGGATCACGGTGAACTCGTCGCCGCCGAGCCGCGCCGTGGCGTCGCCGGGACGCACGCAGGCCTCCAGCCGCCGCGCGATCTCCTTGAGGAACTCGTCGCCCGCTTCGTGACCGAGGCTGTCGTTGATCACCTTGAAGCGGTCGAGGTCGATGTAGAGCAGCGCGAAGGCGTAGCCGTCGCGGCGCTCGACCCGGCGCAACGAGCGCTCGAGCTGCTCGGAAAGCAGCGAGCGGTTGGGCAGGCCGGTCAGCGCGTCGTGGTAGGCGTGGTGGTAGAGCTCGCGCTCGAATTGCTTGCGCTGGGTGATGTCGGCGTAGATGCCGAAGGCGCCGATCAGGCGCCCGGAGATCTCGATCGGATAGCTGGTGAGCGCCACCTCCACCGCCGAGCCGTCCTGGCGGCGGCGGGTGGTCTCGTGCGCGTTGACGCTCTCGTGGGCGAGCACGGCCCGCGACAGGCGAGCGGCCTCGTCGGCCAGCTCCGCGGGCACGATGCAGTCGTTGATCGGCCGCCGGCGCAGGTCCGCGAGCTGGCAACGGAAGAGCTCGAGGAAGGAGTCGTTGGCGTCGACCACGCGGTCCTCGGGGTCGAGGATCACGATGCCGGTGGGCGAATTGCTGAAGAGCTGTTGGAAGAACACGCGCTCGCGCTTGAGCTCGGTTTCGAGGCGGCGGTGCTCGGAGATGTCGCGCGAGGTCACCACCACGCCGGCGACCACCGCGTCGGCGAGCAGGTTCTTGAACAGCGATTCGAAGGGGCGGTAGTCGCCGCTGCGGTGGCGGATGCGGCATTGCAGCGACGGGGTGAGGGCGGCGTCGCCCACCGACTGCGCGAGGGTGGCGGCGACCTCGACGCGGTCGTCGGGATGGACGTGCTCGATCAGGTTCCAGCCCATCATCTCTTCGGCGTTCCAGCCCAGCAGGTGCTCGCTCGACGGGGTCTGGTAGAGGATGTGCCCCTCGGAGTCGACGATGGTGATGAGGTCGGAGGAGTTCTCGAGCAGCGACCGGAAGTAGCGCTCGCGGTAGCGCAGCGACTCCTCGGCCTGCTGCCGGAGCTGCTGCTGGCGAGCCGCCAGGCGGCGCTCGCCGAGGGCGAGGCGGAGCTGCAGGGCGGCCTGGTCGACCGGCTTGGGCAGGTAGTCGTCGGCGCCGGCGGCGAGCGCGGCGCGCATCGCCTCCACGGTCTCCGCCGCCGGCAGCACCAGGGCGTAGACGCTCTCACCGTTCGGCAGCTCGCGGATCGTGCGGCACAGGTCGGCGGCCTCGGCGTCGGCCTCGAGGTCGATCAGCACGTAGAAGAAGGTCTCGCGCGCGAGCGCCTGGCGGGCGCTCTCCGAATCGCGGCAAGCGGTCACGCCGCGACCCCGGCGGCTGAAGAAATCCGTGAGCTGCCGTGCGAGGGCCTCGTCGGCCACGACCAGGAGGACGTTCATCGTCTACGCGGCTCGATCAGGCGGGGTCAGGTTGGTCCGGCGCGGGTCGCTCCGCTCCGGGGAGACGGCCGCGAGCTCCTCCGGCGCCGCCCGGCAGGCCCTGGTGGAGGGTTCGCAGCCGGCCTGAAGGGTATCACGGCACGCCCGGCGCCGGGCGGCGCGCATCTTCACGCACCCTTCATTCGCGGCTCACACGCGCCGCCTACGCTCTTCTCGTCCTCAATGACCCGCCTCTCCTGGGCTCTCCTTCGGGCCGCCCCGTCCGAAGGAACTCCAACGGCGCCAACGTCCGGGCGCCTATTTTTTTGGGCCTGGGTAGGGCAGGCTCTGCCTGCCGAGTTCGCGCGGAATCGTCAGGCACAGCCTGACCTACGTCACCTGGAAAGCGTCGCGGACCAGGGTGAAGCTCCAGCCGTCGTCGGTGGGGTCCTGTTCGTCGGTCATGTCCATGCCCAGCACGTCGAAGCGGCAGGGACCGTCGGCCGGGTGGCGCACCAGGTAGAGCGAGGCGGCGCGCGCCAGGCGGCGCTGCTTGTGCGGCGTCACCGCCTCGACCGCCGGTCCGTAGGCGCGGCTGGCCCGCGCCTTGACCTCGATGAAGCAGAGCACGTCGCCATCGCGGGCCACCACGTCGATCTCCCCGGCCTTGGTGACGACGTTGCGCTCGACGATGCGGTAGCCCTGGCGCCGCAGCCAGTCGATGGCGCGCTCCTCCCCCACCCGGCCCTGGGCGCGGGTGTGGGGCTGGTGGCGGAAGGGCTCGTGGCGCATACGGCTTACCCGCGGCCGGCTAGGCGCGGCGCCATCGCGGCCCCTGCGGCGTGTCCTCCACCACCACGCCCAGCGCCTGCAGCTCGTCGCGCAGCCGGTCGGCGGCGGCGAAATCGCGCCGCCCCCGCGCTTCCTGGCGCTCGCGGACCTTGCGCTCGATCTCCTCGTCGCCGGGCCCGCCGGCCGCCGCCGGCTCCTGCCACGCCGCCGGGTCGAGCACGCCGAGCACCCGGTCGACGCGGGCCAGGGCGTCGAACGCCCGCTGCCGGTCGCCGCGGCCGATGCGTCCGGCCTCGACCGCCATGTTGATTTCCTTGACGAATTGGAAGACGGCGCCGAGGGCCGCCGACGCGTTGAGGTCGTCGGCGAGGGCCGCGGCGAAGCCGTCGAGCAGGCGGCGAGCGGCGCCCTCGACGTCGGCGATTCTCTCCTCCGACTCGGTAGCGTGGGCGAGCCGGAAGCGCATCTCGTCGCTGCGTCTCAGCGCCGCGCCGGCCGCCGTCAGGGCGTCGAAGGTGAAGTTGAGCCGCTGGCGGTAGTGCGTCGACAGGAAGAGGTAGCGCATCGCCCGCGGCTCCGCCTCCCGGACGAGCAGGTCTTTGATCGTGTACTGGTTGCCCAGCGACTTCGACATCTTCCTGCCGTCGACGAGCAGGTGCTCGGCGTGCAGCCAGGTGTGGGCCAGCGGCTTGCCGGTGGCCGACTCGCTCTGGGCGATCTCGTTCTCGTGGTGCGGGAACATGTTGTCGACGCCGCCGCAGTGGAGGTCGAAGCTCTCGCCGAGGTACCTCATGCTCATCGCCGAGCACTCGACGTGCCACCCCGGGCGTCCCGGCCCCCACGGCGAGCTCCAGGACGGCTCGCCGTTCTTGGCCGCCTTCCAGAGCGCGAAGTCGCGCACGTCCTCCTTCTCGTACTCGTCCTGGGCCACCCGCTCGCCGCGCTGCACGTGGTCGAGGTCGACGCCCGAGAGGCGGCCGTAGTCATCGTCGGCGGCGATGCGGAAGAAGACCGAGCCGTCGCTGGGGTAGGCGTAGCCGCGCTCGAGCAGCCGCTCGACGAGGGCGATCATCTCCGGCACGTGCTCGGTGGCCCGCGGATAGTGCTCCGCCCGCTCGACGTGCAGGGTGTCGAGGTCCGCGAAGAACGACGCGACGAAGGGGGCCGTGAACTCGTCGAGGGTGACGCCCTTCTCCTGGGCGCCGCGGATGGTCTTGTCGTCGATATCGGTGACGTTCATCACCTGCTCGACCTGGTAGCCCAGGAAGAGGAGCCCCCGCCGCAGGACGTCCTCGAAGAGGAAGGTGCGGTGGTTGCCGATGTGGGGATGGTCGTAGACGGTGGGGCCGCAGGCGTAGAGCCGCACCCTGCCCGGCTCGAGGGGCGTGAAGGGCTCGAGCTTGCGGCCCATGGAGTTGAAGAAGCTGATCTCGTTCATGGCATTGTCCGGCGGGATCTCCACATAAGATAGCAGGGCCGGGGGGCGGCCCCTCAAGCGTCGACCGCGACGGTCTCACGGCTCAGCCGCTTGAGCTGCCGGCGCACGCGGTCGCGGCGCAGGCCGCGGACCCGGTCGATGAAGAGCACGCCGTCGAGGTGGTCGATCTCGTGGCAGACCGCGCGCGCTTCGAAGCCCTCGGCCTCGAGCTCGAAGCGGCGGCCCTCGAGGTCCTGCGCCGCGATCCGCACCCACGCCGGCCGCTCGACTTTTTCGGTGACGCCGGGGATCGACAGGCAGCCCTCGAAGTCGAGCTCGCTGCCCCGCTCTTCGACGATCCGCGGATTGACCAGCACGCGCAGCGCCGCCGGATCCTTGCCGACGCTGGTGTCGACCACGGCGAGGCGCCGGCCGACGCCTACCTGAGGCGCCGCGAGGCCGACGCCGGGGGCCGCGTGCATGGTCTCGACCATGTCGGCGACGAGCCGGCGAAGGGCGTCGTCGACCTCGTCGACCTCGGCCGAGCGCTGGCGCAGGATCGGATCGGGATAGAGGCGGATCTCCA
The DNA here is from genome assembly GCA_036397835.1 of Thermoanaerobaculia bacterium. Taxonomy (GTDB): domain Bacteria; phylum Acidobacteriota; class Thermoanaerobaculia; order Multivoradales; family J023; genus DASWIG01. Next base: position 3,910 of record DASWIG010000349.1, on the reverse strand, counting down.
ACAAGGCCATGGGGGGCTTCAGGTCGCGCGCAGGCGGTGCAGATTGGCCGCCACGTCGCGGTCGTTGTTCTGTTGCCGCAGCACGCTGAGGAATCCCACCGGGTCGTCGTTGCCGATCATCGCCTGCTGCAGGCCTTCGCGCGAGAGCTCGAACACCGTGCCGCTCTCCTTGACCTGGTAACGCGCCGGCCACGGCTTGCGCTCGAGCAGCGTCGACTCGCCGATCACGTCGCCGGTCGAGAAGCTGCGGATGTTGAAGTGCTGGCTGCCGACCGCGGCCAGGGCCTCGATCTCGCCGTTGACCACCAGGTAGAGCATCTGGTGGCTGCTGCCCTCCTCGGCCACCACCTCGCCCTCCTTGGTGCGGCGCATTCCCATCACCGAGAAGAGCTTCTTGAGCTTTTCGCCTTCGAGCTGCTCCACGAGGTGGCTCCTGGCGATGCTGGGCCACATCATCTCCACCTCGAGCGCCCGGTTGGCGGCCGCCGCCACGACCGTGGACTTGTTGGCCATGAGGCCCTCGATGACCAGCCGCCGGCGTTCCTCGAGGCGCTTGACGCGCTTGTAGCGCTCGATGCGCTTGGGCAGCGTGTCGTCGCCCGGGGCGAGCTTGGCGGCCTTGCCCAGGAGCGCGATGCCCTTGTCGAAGAAGCCGTCGTCGGCGAAGGAGTCGGCCACGAAGGTGTACTCCGCCAGAGCCTTGTCCAGGTTCTTGAGGCCAAGGTAGACCTCGGCGAGCTTGAGGTGGGCGTGAAGATCCTTGGGCACGACCTTGAGCCGCGCCTTCAGCTTCACCGCCGCCTCCTCGTAACGTTCGAGGGTGACCAGGTCCTCGATGGTCAGCTCTTTCTGGTCCGTGTTGTCGGCGGCGGCAGCCCTCTTCTTTCCGAAGATCTTCACCTTGTGTGCGCCCTCCTGGCGGGGTCGGATTCTGGGAGCCGGCAACGGGTACCGGAGGCGACAGTATACCTGAGCCGGCCCCCAAGTGGAGCCGCCGGAGGGATTCGCGTAGTATCTCGCGGGATGGCCTTCGCGCAGCTCTTTCGCTTCGTCTTCGTCCTCTACTGCCTCACGGTCGGCGTCGCCCTGCTGCTGGCGCCGTGGACGCTGTTGTGGGACCGCACGGTCGCCCTGCTGCCCGTCGCCGCCCTGCGCTGGTTGAGCGTTCCGGTGCTGCGCGGCGCCCTCTCCGGCTTCGGGCTCGTCCACCTGGTGTGGGGCATCCACGACCTTTCCGCCTTTCTGCGTCCACCGCATGACGAGGGTTCCCAGACTCCTGGCGATCAGTGATCCGGGCGAGCGCGGCGGCCGGTCACGGTACGACGCCCTGCCCGCGTGGCTGGCGGCGCTCGCGGCGGCCGGGGTCGACGGCGTGCAGGTGCGCGAGAAGCACCTCGGCGACCGCGAGCTCTACGCGCTCGCGCGCGACGCGCGGGCGGCATGGCAGGGCTGGCTGGTGGTCAACGCCCGCCTCGACGTGGCGCTCGCAGCCGGCGCCGCTGGCGTCCACCTGCCCGCCGACGGCGTGCCGATCGCGCCGCTGCGCCGGCGTTTCGGCCGCTCGCCGGTGATCGGCCGCTCGACCCACGATCCCGACGAGGTCGCGGCGGCGCGCGCGGCGGGTGCCGACTACGTGACCTTCGGCCCGGTCTTCCCGACGCCTTCGAAAGCTCGGTTCGGCCCTCCCGCCGGCCTCGACGGCCTGCGGCGGGCGGCGGCCCAGGGGCTGCCGGTCGTCGCGCTCGGCGGGATCGGGCCCGACGACCTGCCGGCCCTCGCCGCGGCCGGCGCCGCGGGGGCGGCGGGCATCCGCGCCTTCCACGACCCCCGGCAGCTCGAGCGATGGACGGCGGCGCGCCGCGCCGCGTGGCCGGAGGACGATTGACGTGGCGATCCTCGGCCTCGGCGTCGACATCGTGGAGCTGGCGCGCATCGAGCGCCTCTACGAACGGCACGGCGAAGCCTTCCTGCGCCGCTTCTGCCGGCCCGGCGAGTGGCAGGAGCGCCGGGGCGCGGCGTTCGTCCAGCACCTCGGCGGCCTGTTCGCCGCCAAGGAGGCGACGCTCAAGGCCCTGGGCACCGGCTGGGCCCAGGGTCTCGGGCTGCGCCAGATCGAGGTCGTGCGCGACGCCGGCGGCGCCCCGGGGGTGCGGCTCCACGAGGCCGCGGCCGAGCGGGCGGAGAAGATGGGCGCCGGACGCGTCCACGTGTCGATCAGCCACGAGCGGACGCACGCCGTCGCGGTGGCGGTGCTCGAGAGCGTGGAGTAGCGGGCGCGATCAATCCTCGAAGACGTCCTCGGGCTTCTCGGCCAGGATACGCTCGAGCTCGAGCGCCACTTCCGACAGCTCCCCGGGGTCCCTGAGCCGTTCCAACCGGAAGAGGGCGACCAGGGGGCTGTCCGAGCCCAGCAGCTCCTCGAGCGGCTGACGCTGTGCGTCGACGAGCACGTAGCTCCACAGATCGACTCCTTCCGGGACTCCCGGAACTTCCTCGACCAAGTCGAGGAGCGTGGTCGGCGCGTGCCACCCCGCCTCCCCAGTATAGAACACCAGCGTGAAGATCGACGGCAGCTTCCCGCGACGGGTCAGCTTTCCGCGACGCGCCAGGTCCTGGAGCGCGAGCAGCTTGTAGACCGTCGTGTCCAGGGCCATCCGCTTGCGCGGGGTCGACCGGTGCTCGACGTGGAGGTAGACGTAGAACCAGTCTTCCTCCTTCGGATCGTCGGAGGGGTGGCAGCGCAGACGCCAGAGGACGTCCTGCTCGCGGCGCAGGAGCTCGGGGCTCAGGAGCCGCTCGGAGACCTTCTCGAGGGTCTCGAAGTCGAGCCGCTCCACCCACTCGCCGCCGAGGCAGAGGCGGATAGGTCCTCGATCATCCGCGGGAAGGAGAAGACGAGGCGGTGGGACTTGTCCTGCTCTTCGGCCATCGCGCCGCGATCCTACCGCGTTCGCCGAACTCAGTAGCCGTGTTCTGGCGCCATCCGTCTGCAGGCTGGGCCGGAGATCGGACGAGAGCGAGAATCCGATCGACCAAGCGCAGCCACCCCGAATGGTCGGATTGACCGCCCAGGCCTCGGTTTTCTCGGGAAGAGGGGCGCTTCGTCCCAGACCAGGGGCCAGGGCAGGCGGCTCGGGGCTCATCGTCCGGGCTGGTCTTTTCAATCGTCGAAGACGTCCTCGGGCTTCTCGGCCACGAGCAGCCGTTTCGTCCACGTCTCCAGTTTCGACTTGCCGGCTGAGGCCGCACGTTCGCGCACCCAGGCGGGCACCTCGCCGAACTTGGCCGCAAAGAGCTGCCGAAAAATGCGCGCCGCTTCCTCTCTCCGGCCTTCCTGCCGGCCTTCCTGCCGGCCTTCCTGCCGGCCTTCCTGCCGGCCTTCCTGCCGGCCTTCCTGCCGGCCTTCCTGCCGGCCTTCCTGCCGGCCCTTTTCCCAGCCACGCAGCTCCCAGCCTTTGGTGATCCGTTCCATTCTCTGAGCCAGCACCGTCGGTACCTCCTTCAGTCCGCTGATCCGCACCCGCTCGCCGTCAGCCGGCGAGAGCTTGGCGAGCACCGCCTCGTTGATCAGCGCCACGAACGCTTCCACGAGCTCCTGGTCGTTCGGACGATCCAGGATACGCTCGAGCTCGAGCGCCACCTCCGACAGCTCCCCGGGGTCCTTGAGCCGTTCCAACCGGAAGAGGGCGACCAGGGGGCTGTCCGAGCCCAGCAGCTCCTCGAGCGGCTGACGCTGTGCGTCGACGAGCACGTAACTCCACGGATCGACTCCTTCCGGGACTCCCGGAACTTCCTCGACCAAGTCGAGGAGCGTGGTCGGCGCGTGCCACCCCGCCTCCCCAGTATAGAACACCAGCGTGAAGATCGACGGCAGCTTCCCGCGACGGGTCAGCTCGCCGCGACGCGCCAG
>DASWIG010000348.1:0-6757 GCA_036397835.1 Thermoanaerobaculia bacterium | reverse complement strand
AGCTCGTAGTCCCCCCACTCCTCGGCCGCGATCCGCCAGGTCAGCTCGCTGACGACTGGAGCCCAGACCGGACCGGCTTCCACGGCGACGCCCGCGGGGGCCTCGAGCCGCGCCTCGGGACGCGTGCCCGGCGGCCAGTCGCCCTCGAGCGTCGCGGTTAACAGCGTCGTGTCTCCGGGCTCCAGCCCTTCATAGCCATAGTGGAATTGAAGCTGCGCCACCACCAGCACGAACGGCACCAGCATCCACGCCAGAGGGATCAGCGACAGGCGGACGTAGGTGAGGTTGTGGCGCAGGATCTCGAACATGGCGCGGAAGATGGCGCGCAGGTCGTCGTTGAAGAGGCGGATCTCGAAGAGCCCGGCGTGGATCTTGCGCTTGACGCGATCGATCTTGTCCTGGTCGGACGTCCACTTGAAGAGCAGCAGCGCGAAGACGCCGAAGACCGCCGACACCAGCGTCAGCCCCACCAGCGGGTGGAGCTCCCGGAACGGGTAGAGCAAGCCGTCGAAGACGAAACGCATGACGGCGTTGATGATCGACATAGGGCGGCGGCCTTACGAAATGTAACCCAGACCCTGGAGTCGCTTCTTGATCTCCTCTTCCGAGCCGGCGTCCTCGAGCAGCGCCAGCTCCTTCTCCAGCGCGTGGGTGATGAACTCCTCGGGCGAGGAGTAGCCGGCGATGTCCGAGTACTTCCTGACTTTCGCCACCAGGTCCTTGTCGAGCTTCACCTTGGTCGTCGATCCGAACATCTCATGAGCTCCAGTGAGTGAAAGGATTACTGAATGAAGGGATCATCGTCGCGCCAGCTCCACGTATTTCACCGTGGGCTCTTCCGCGGTCGTCAGGGGCGGGAACTGCTCGATGCCGAGCTCGGCGAGCAGCGCCGCCGCCAGGTCCTGGAGGCTCGTGGCCTGGCGCTTGAGCGGCCGGTCGTAGAGCAGGATCCCGGGCACCGAACGGTGGTCCATGCCGTGGTCGCCGGTCCAGGTCGAGAGGTTGTCGACGATGGTCTCCGGCGGCACCTCGCCGAGGGCCGAATCGTTCGAGCCGCGGGTGCCTTCGGCGTAGCCGATCACCATGTCCGGACCGATCTCGAGGGCGCCGCGGTCCTTGAAGTACTCGTCGCGGACGTAGACGTTGGTGATCGCCGGCCCGCCGGTCTGGGGGTCGATCGCGGCGAGCAGCCCCTCGCCGATCTCCCGCAGCAGGGCCGCGCGCTGCGCCGGGTCGACGATGCCGTTCCTCTCGCGTCCGCGCTCGTTCACGTAGAGGCCGTTGATGCCGAGGCCGTAGGCCCGAGTGCCCGACCAGTCGACGTTGACGTACATGCCCGGATCGTTCTCGAGGTAGGGACCGCGCAGCTTCAAGTAGCCGTTCTTCTCGAGCCAGGTGTTGACGCTGAACGAGCGCCGCCAGGAGGCGAAGCCGTGGTCCGACATGACGACGAGGGTCGTGTCGTCGCCCTTGTGCTCGAGCGTGTAGCCCACCACCCGGTCGGCCATGCGGTAGAGGTCGGGGATGACCTCGGCGAACCGGGCGTCGCGCTCCGCGTCGTAGGCCGGGTGCTCGGGGTCGAGCGTGTGCCACATCATGTGCGACACCAGGTCGGTGTTGCCGAAGTAGTAGAAGAAGAGACCGTCCTGGAATTCGTCGAGAAGGAGCTCGTATTGCTCGACCAGCTCCTGCTCGACGAGCGCCGCCTGGGCCAGGAACTCTCCTTGCGTGATCACCCGCTCGCGCAGCGCGTTGGTTTCCTCGGGCATGCCCTGGGTGTAGTAGCGGTCCCCGTAGAGACGGGCCAGGTCGGTGGCGAACGACTCCGGGTGCGACATCGGCACCTCGGGGCTGTAGGGATCGTAGTTGATCGGCGAGACGTAGAACTCGAGCTCCGGCCGCACCGAGCGCAGGTAGAAGCGGGCCTGGGCCTGGAGCGTGTGCATCGGCAGCACCCCGACCTTGAACTCGAATTCCACCGGCACCCACGCGCTCCACTCCCCGGCCTCGAGGACCACTTCTTCGTCGCCGACCACGAATTTCGCGCGCTCCTCGTCGGGATCGACGTAGACCACGAGCTCGGCCGTCGATTTCTTGGCGCCTTCCACGAACGGATTGGGCGGCCCGTAGAGCTCGGTTTCGAGCACGCCGTCCTCGGGCCACACCTCGTGGACCTCGCCGCCGCCCACGTCCTGGCCGGCGAAAGCGAAGAGCTTCGAGGTGTAGAAGTGGAAGATGCCGTAGGTGCCGAGCACGTCGGGCGTGCCCATGCCGGAGAGCTCGTGGGTGGCGGTGCCGGTGACCGGGAAGTTCGCCGGGATGCGCACGATGTGGGTCGGCACGCCGTGCGCCTCCAGCGTCTCCCAGAAGGGCGTACCGTGGCGCAGCAGCTCGTGCCCGCCGCCGGAGGCGAACTGGTAGCCGCCGAGCTTCCACACGCGGTCCGGCGGCGTGACCTTGCTGGTCGACAGGTACGGGATCATGGTGTCGGGATCGCGGTGCATGAAGTCGAAGATCCCGTGGCCGCCGGAGTCCATGCCGGTGATGAAGTTCGACCAGGCCACCGGGGAGAGGGGCGGCGCCGAGGTGCCGAGCGGCTGGAAGCCGCCCGTCTCGGCGAGCTTCGAGAAATTGGGCAGCTCGCCCGCTTCCATGAGCTGGCGCATGTACTCGTAGTCCAGGCCGTCGAAGCCGAGGACGATCATGCGCGGGCCGGAGGGCGCGTCGCCGCCGCAGCCGAGGAGGGCGAGCGCCAGGAGAAGAGCGGGAAAGCCTCGGGATGCGTCGCGAGGCTTCGCCTCGCGACCCTCACCCCCAGCCCCTCTCCCAGAGGGAGAGGGGAGCCAGGATGCGGAAGGGATTCGCTCCCCCTCTCCCTCTGGGAGAGGGGGCCGGGGGGTGAGGGTTCTCCATTGGCTGTTCATGTCTGCTCCGCGGTAGCGACCTTTGCGAACTTGGAAGCGTCTTTCCACAAGGGTTTGCCGTCCATGTGGGCGGGCGGCTGGACGCCGAAGAGCTTGAGCGCGGTCGGCGCCACGTCGACCAGGGCCGGGTCGTCGACGTCGATCGCGTAGTTGCAGAAGAACACGCCCGGCACCACCCGCGGGTCGATGCAGTGGTCGCCCGACCAGGCCTTGACGTTGTCCTCGAAGACCGGCCCCGAGACCATGCCCGTGGCGCAGTCCCACGACGTGCGGTAGCCGGCGGCGTAGCCGATCAGCAGGTCCGGCGCGTTGACGAGGTACGGCCCCTGGTAGAGCTTGGCGGTGTCGAAGGCCTCGTTGATGCCGACCGCGCCTTTCTCCTCGTCCCTGAGACCCGAGAGCCTGGCCACCAGCTCGTCCTTGAGCGCCTGGGTCTCCTTGCCGGGCTTGACGATGCCGTGGGCCTCGCGGCCCTCGACGTTGAGGAACATGCCGGTGAGGCCCAGGGCGTAGGCCCTGGTCTGCGACCAGTCGACGTCGCGCAGCCACTCGGTGGAGCCGTCGGCGCCGTCCTTGAGCTTCAGGTAGCCCTCCTTCAGCAGCCAGGCGTTGACGTTGACGCCGCGGCGGAAGGAGTTGAAGCCGTGGTCGGAGATCACCATCAGCACGTCGCCGTCGCGCAGCTTCGCCGTCACCTGCCCCACCAGCTCGTCGTTCTTCTTGTAGAGCTCCTCGATGGCGTTCTTGTGCACCGCGTCTTCCTTGCCGCGCGCGGCCGGATGGCCGGGCTCGAGGTAGCGCCAGAACATGTGCTGGATGCGGTCGGTGGCGTCGAAGACGCAGGAGAGCGTGCCGGTGCGCAGGCGGTCCAGGGCGGCGAAGAACATCTCCCGGCGCTCGGCGTCGACGTCCCAGGTCTGCTCGAGGAAGGTGCCGTCGTCGACCACGCCTTCGTTCAGGGCCCAGGTGTCCTCGGCCAGGCCCAGGGTGTTGAAGGGGCCGATCTTCTTCGCCAGGTAGGTCGCGTAGTACGACGGGTGGGAGATCGGCATCGCCGGGCTCTCGGGGTCGAAGCCGATGGGCGTCACGTAGAGCGAGAAGTGCTCGCCGATCTCGGTGACCTGCATGCGGCAGATGCCGCGCACCTTGACCAGCGGCGCCGCGGGGAAGACGAGCGACACCCAATCGCTGAGCTCGCCCTTGGCGAGCGCCACCGTTTCCTCCCCCACCTTCACCGTGGCCTTCTCGGCGGCGCGGTCGAGCTCGATCGTCATCGCCAGCCTGAGCGGCGGCTCGCCTTCACGGAACGTGTTGCCGGGGCCTTCGACGGCGGTCTCGAAGCGCTCGCCCGCCGCCGGATCGAGGTGGACGCGCTGGCCGCCTTCCTTGAACTTCGTGTCCTCCGGCCGCGTGGTGTAGAGCAGGAAGGTGCCCTGGGTGCCGAGCAGGTCGGGCACGCACATCGCCGAGAGCTCGGCGCCGTAGAACCGGTCGGGGGGGAAGGTGATGGGCACCCGCAGCACCGTGGACCACACGTGGTATTCGCCGAGGATCGTCCAGAAGGGCTTCGACTTGCGCAGCAGCCGCAGCTCGGGCTTCTCGAGCGGGATGCGCCAGCGGCCGAGCTTCAGGTAGCGGTCGACCCGGCCGATCGACGTCGACGAGAGCAGCGGCAGGTAGGTGCGGCGGTCGCGGTCGAGGAAGTCGAAGATGTTGTGCTTGGCCGGGTGGGTGCCGGTCGAGAACGACGACCAGGCCACCGGCGACACCGAAGGGAAGGTGGTCGCCAGCCGGTGGTAGCAGCCCTGAGCGGCCAGCTTCTCGAAGTTGGGCAGCTTGCCCTCCTTCATGAAGCGGTCGGTGAGCTTCGGGTCCTGGCCGTCGAGACCCACCACGATCAGGCGCCACGCCCAGGGCTTGCCCCGCTTCTTGCGCCGCAGCAGGCGATACGTCATGCGCAGCGGCCACAGCAGCACGGCGAGGAAGGCCGCCGCGACGGTGACCAGGATCATCGCGAACGATCCCACCAGGGCGACGCCGGCGCCGGGCCCGATGTAGGCGAGCGCCGGCGTGGCCGCGGCCGCGAGCGCCACGGCGAAGGAGATCCGCGCGGCGCGGGGCGGTCGTAGGGACGGACGGTTCAAGGTAGGGCTCCTCTGTGGATGACGTCGGGGCGCGAGCGCTGCGGATCCGGCCTTGCCGGGGAGCTCCGGACGGTAGCCCGGCCGGATCGGCCCGTAGTATACTCATCGCTCCCGTGCCGATCCAGCCCGCGGCACGACTTCTACCGGGCACGACCTCGCACCGCCTTCCACCCTCGATCTCAGGAGAGAACCCCGCAGATGTCCTCCTACGTCCACCGGTTCTATCGGCGCGCGCGTTATGGCCGGCCTGTCGTGGTGGTCTCGGGCCTGCCGCGCTCGGGCACCTCGATGGCCATGAAGATGCTGGAGGCGGGCGGCCTGACGATCGTCTCCGACGGCTTGCGCAGCGCCGACGAGGACAACCCGAAGGGCTACTACGAGGACGAGCGCGTCAAGGACCTCCACCGGATGGACGACAAGACCTGGCTGCGCGACGCCCGCGGCAAGGCGATCAAGATCATCTCGTGGCTGCTCAAGGAGCTGCCGGGGGACAACAACTACAAGGTGCTCTTCATGCGCCGCCACCTCGAGGAGGTGCTGGCGTCGCAGACCAAGATGCTCGATCGCCGCGGCGAGGACTCCGAGACCTCGGACGAGCGCATGCTCGACGTCTACAAGAACCACCTCTGGCGGGTGGGCTACCTCTTCAAGCACAGCCCCCACATCGAGGCCCTCGACCTCGACTACAAGGCGGTGCTCGAGAGCCCCCGCGAGTACGGCGAGCGGATCCGCGGCTTCCTCGACTTCGACCTCGACGTCGCCGGGATGGCCGCCGCCGTCGACGCGCGGCTCTACCGCAACCGCGCCTAGCCGACCCCGACTACGTCCATCTTGCGCGTGAAGAAGATCGCGTAGGCGCACAGGCCGAGCCCGGCCAGCAGCGTCACGATCCCCAGCCAGAGGTAGTAGGGCGCGTCGGCGTGGTAGTAGATCGCCCACGCTCCGAGCATGTCGGCCATCACGATGGCGCAGAGGATGAAGACCAGGTGGATCGTCCGCAGCGTCATGCCGTCCTCCTTTCGCTCTGCCTCCAGGGTAGGGCATCCCCCCGTCGCCGCGCACCGTCCCAACGGGTAGATCTCGCCCGCTCAGGCGAGGTGGGGGGCGTAGGATGACGCCATGTCACGAGCGCAGGCCAGCGAGCCGCTCAGGGGACATCGACGCAACGAGGAACGCAGCCTGCGTCTCCACCGCGGTCGGCGAGAAGCTGCGACGCGATCCCGAGGTGCTCGCGAAGGCGCGCGAGCGCGTGCGGGTTGGCGGAGCGACGGCTCCGCCCGGGCGGACCGCCGGCCGGGCAGCCGAGGTCGATCCAGCGCGCGATCCGCACCTTCTCCTCCAGTCGGTCACCGGGGGCGCATCTGATATAGTGTGGGTCGAGGCGAGCGGGGCCAGGACGCGCGAGCACGACGCAGCAGGACGCCCCGCTCCGCTATCCGGCCAGCCCGGCGGGAGCACCGACAAGATGCAGATCCTCGACGAGACCGTAAAAACCCTGGTGACGGACAGGCTCCGAAAGATCGAGGAGCAGTTGGAGGGAGACGTTGCCTTCTTCTATGGCGACATAACCGAAGCCGTGATTCGTGTCTTTCGAGATTTCATGGAGCGTATGGCGGCCAGGCCAGCGATGAAGAACAGGCTCATCTTTTTCCTGAACACCCCAGGCGGCAGTGCCGAAGCGGCAGAGAA
>DASWIG010000347.1:0-11952 GCA_036397835.1 Thermoanaerobaculia bacterium | reverse complement strand
GGGGCGCTCCCAATAGCTGCCGGGCTCAACGACGATCCACCAGGCGCCGCCGGCAGGCCGATCCGCTCGGGCTCTGGGTCTATCGCAGCGGCTGTAGTGACAGCTTAGGAATCTCAAGAAGTGATGACAGAGCCTGCTGTGTCAGGACGCCGGAGGCCCGATGTGGGGCGCAAGGCCTTGCGCTCTTCCGGCCGGCGTGGGCGCGCCGCGCCGGCCCTGCCCGTCCCGCGCGGAGGGCGCACGCCGTGCGCCCCTACACCAGCCGGAAGCGCACCGCAGCCTGGTCGTCGGCATCGGCGCCATCGCGACACTGACGAAGCTGCTGCAACGCTGCTCACCCCAGAAGCACCAGGATGACGGTGGTGGCGAGCGCGTTGTGGACCGCGTGCACGGCGACGCTGGCGACCAGCGAGCCGCGCCACTCGCGGATCAGCGCCAGGATCATCGCCAGGGCGATCAGCGGCGGGATCCCGAGGATTCCCTGGGGATGGATGAGGGCGAAGAACGCGCTGACCACGAACGCCGACGCCGCCGCGCCCAAGGCGCCGCGCAGGTAGTGGTAGAAGCCGCCGCGGAAGACCGTCTCCTCGGCCAGCGGCGCCGACACGCAGGCGACGACGTAGATCAACAGGATCTCCGCCCAGCCGGCGCCGGCGACGGTGTCCATGATCGGGTGATGGGGGGGTTGCTCGACCCATCGCGTCAGCACCACGCTCACCAGGATGCCGGCGATGAGCAGCGGCGCGCCCGCGACGTAGCCCACCAGGCCCCAGCCGACCTCGCGCCAGACCCCCGTGCCCGCGTGCCATCCGAAGGCCTGCCGCATCTCCGCGGCCGACACGCCGCGCAGCAGCGGCCACAGCACCGAGGGCAGCGCCAGCAGGGTGGCGCCGAGGGCCCAGGCGTCGTTGTCGAGGACCTCGAGGACGAGGCCGGCGACCACCGACGCGGCAATCGTCGCCAGGATGAAAACCACCACCGTCTCCAGCATCGGCACCCGCCGGGCCGTACCGCCCGCGTCGCGGCGGGGCGCGTAGGCCGGCCGCAGCCTGCCCTGCCGGCGGAGCACGAAGCCGACGGCGAGCAGCGCCAGGCCTGCCGCTCCGCCCATGATCACGGCCGCGACCACCACGAGCAGCAGCACCGCGATCCGCCGGGCGTCGGCGAGGAGCGCGCGGCGCTCGGGGTCGTCGTCGCTGCCGTGCTCTCCCCCCCGATCCCCCCCGAGGGGGCCGTGGCTCAGCGCCAGGCGGGCGAACCAGTCCCGGCGCTCGAAAAACGCCTGCCGCGCTTCCTCGTCCACCGCCGCGGGCGAGTCGGCGTAGATCGTCCGCAGCACCTCGAGGTCGGCCGCGGCGGCCGGCTCCAGACCGTCCTCCGCGCGCAGCGATTCGATGTCCTCGAGCGCCTCCTCGGGACCGTCGAGCTCGGCGACGACGGGGACCAGGCAGAGGCGCTCGTCGATCGTGGTGGCCTCCGCGCGGAGCTGCTCGAGGAGCTGGCCCGTCATGCTCCTGGCGAGGCCGCCGCCGAGCGGCTCGAAGAGCGCGTCGACGCCGACGGCGTAGCGTCCCTGGAGCTGGAGCTCCAGGCCGCCGGCGGTGCCGCCGGCGTCCTCGGGCGGGGGCGCCAGCAGGGTGAGGACGAAGATCGCCACGGCGAGGGTCACCAGCACCGCCCACACCCCGATCTCCCAACCGCGGCGCGGCGCCCGCGGCGGCGAGAGAAGGGCGAGCGGGGGCTCGGGAGGCGGAGTGGGCTCTTGGTCGTCGTACATGCTGGCGGATTCTCCGGAGACGGCGCCCATTCGTCAACCGGGAGAACCCTCACCCCCGGCCCCTCTCCCAGGGGGAGAGGGGAGAAGTGAAGCCGGGCTTTGGCCCCTCTCCCCCTGGGAGAGGGGTTGGGGTGAGGGTTCCCCGATCAGGGTACCAGCAGGCCGCGGGGAACCGGCTCGCGGCGGACCGTGATCGCCCGCCGCCGCGGCCGCTGCGAGACGGCCGCTGCCCTGGTCGCCTTCGGCCGGGCCGCGATCGTGTCGTCTGACGAGTCCGACAGGTCCGACAAGTCCGACAGGTCCGACACCTCGCCCCACTGTGTGGGCGTGCATGCGTACGGCGGTCCGGGGAGCGCCGGGGGCACGTCGGCCGCCAGATCTCCGGCGGCGGGGTCGACGCCGAAGCGCGCGAGGGCCTTGATCAGCAGGGAATCGAATCGTGACATCGGGGGACTCCTTCCTCTTCCGGGTTGGTGGATGACCCGGCACCGGAACAAATCCCCTGCCAACCCCGCGGTCGGCGAGCAAGCCCTTTGCTTTCAGTGTGTTGAGGAGAAAAGCACGCGCGGCGGCGGATCGACCGCGGACAAAGCCTTTTGCGCGCCGCGCTTGCGCCGCGAGCGTCGGCGGGACCCGCGGCCCGCCGCGGGCGAACGTCGGGAGCGAGCGCAAAAGACCTTGACCGCCGTCAAGGTCTTTTGCGGTCTAATCCCGGTCGAGGACGCCGATCTCTTCGAGGATCCGCGTCTCCGCCGCGCCGAGCAGCGCGTCGAAGTCCCGCAAGATCGAGCGCAGCGCCGCGATCTCGCGCAGCGAGTGGCTCACGCCCTCGCGGCTCGGACGGCTCAACGACATGTCGATCGACATGCGGGCCGACAGCCCGAGGTCGGCCACCTGTTTCTGCGCCTCCTGGAGCTCGATCATCAGGCGCTCCTGGTCCGGGCCGCGGGCGGCGGGCACGTGAGGCCCCACGGCGGCGGGCGCCAGCGCGTCGTCGAGGAAGCGGACCGCGGTGTCGTCCGCGGACGGATCCTCGACCGGGGGCGCCGGCTCGAGCTCGTCGTCGCCTTCGGCGTTCGGCTCCAGGCTGGCCTTGATCTCCTCGTAGGCGTCGAGACCCGATTCGGCGAGCTCCGGATCGTCGGTCAGGGCCCGCACCATGCGCGAGAGCAGGTCGCTGAGGTCATGGCCGGCGATCTCTTCGAACTCGTAGACCAGCTCGATCAGGATGAAGACGAAGGCCGAGCGGTCGTAGGTCTTGAGCGCCAGCCGCTCGCCGACGAGGCGGAAGAGCGGCTCGTGCTCGCGGCCGGCACCTTCCGTGGCGCGGAGCTGGCACAGCACCTCATCCATGCCGGGGAAATTCACGAAAGTGCTGGTGGGCGCCTGCTGGGTCGGCATCGGTCTCTCCGGCGTGCCACTCTACTGCAACGACGGCCGCGGCAAGGCGGCGCGGCCAGTGTACTTCTCTCTGGCCGCGCCGGCGCGTTCGGGTAGAATAGCGCGGGTCGACGGGTCCGGTTCTGTTCCTGGAGGAGGACGGCGATGTCCCAGACCTGCGCTCAGCATCCCGAGGTCCCGGCGCTCTACGTCTGCGACGGATGCCAGAAGCCCCTTTGCGGTGACTGCATCGAGGAGAGCCACGCTCTGCTGCTGTGCCGCCTGTGCGGCGAGCGGGCCATGCCGCTCCACGCCGAGCAGCCGGCGACGGTGCGGGACCTGCAGCGCCGGCGCAAGGTCACGGGTCCCTACACCCTGGCCGACGCGCTGGCCTATCCCTTCCGCGGCAGCGGCCTCGTCCTCTACGTCGCCACGCTCCTGGTCTCGGGAGTGCTGTGGGCCCTGGGTTTCCTCGGCGGCTGCGGCGCCCTGATCCTCCAGGCGATCTTGTGGGGACTGATCGTGGGGCTCCAGTTCAAGATCGTACGTTCCACGGCGGAGGGCGAGAACGAGCTGCCCGACTGGCCCGATTTCACCGAGGTCGGCGCTCTGCTGCTCGACTTCTTCACCTGGCTCGGCATCCACGTCTTCATCGGCGTCTCGGTGGCGGTGTTCTTCGGCCTCAGCGTGTTCCGGCTGCTCGGCAGCGGCTCGACCATCGAGCCCCGCCTCGACTTCTGGATCGCCTTCGCCCTCTGCCTGTGGCTGGGCGCCGCCTTCATGGTCATGGCCTTCGGCGCGGCGGGCAACTACCGGCGGCTCAAGATCTTCGAGATCCACAACCACGTGCGCGGCTACCTGGCGGCGGGGGCCGACGCGGTCAAGATCACCAACCTCCTCTTCGCCCTCGGCGCCGTCACGTTTCTCATGCAGTCGTTCCTCGAGGGCAACGTCCCCTACGTGGGTCCGGCCCTGAGCAGCGTCATCGGCGTCTACTGGATCTTCATGGTGCCGCACCTCGCCGGCCTGCTCTTCCGCCGCCACAGCGACACCATGGAGAAGCTCTACTGGCCGGCGGGCGGCCTGGGCTATTGACCCGATTCCTCGCGGATCCGCTTCTCGAGCTCGTCGCGCAAGCCCTCGAGCTGCTCGCGCTCCTCCGGCGTCAGCTCCAGCTCGTCCGGGAATTCGAGCTCCTCGGCGTCGTAGTAGTCCTCGCCGTAGGTCTCCTGGCCGCCGCCCAGAAGGTTCCCGTATCGTTCGTGCCACTGGCGGTGCGCGGCGTAGAAGCCGCCGCCGGTGACGATCACCAGGAGCGCGGCCACCGCCAGCGCCGGCACCACGGATCCGCCGGCGTTGGCCGGGCCTTCGGCCACGGGTCCGGGCGCAAGAGCACCGCTCCCGCTGATGGGCTCGCCGGCTTCCCTGCGGCAGCGCACGCAGCCCGAATGGAGGTTGGGGTTGTAGCGCAGGCCGTGCTTCTCGCACTTGACCGTCACCATCTGCGGGGCGCCCGGATCGCTCATGGCCGTCCTCCTTCACGGACGACCCTAGCTTACACCATCGTCCTCTAGACCCTCCACGGCGGTCCCTAGACCCTTTTTGGCACCCGCTGCGCCTTGACGCGCGGGCGGCGATCGGCCATGCTCGATGAAGGGATCTCTCTGTCATGAGCAAGAAGAAGAAGAAGAACAGGAACGGAAGGACTCCGCGCGTCATCAAATGGCTCACCCGCCTCGTGGTGCTGGGGGTGATCGTGACGGCCGGAGGCTGGCTCGCGATGCAGCAGGTGGACCGCGCCGGGTGGAAGTTCTTCAACACCGGGCGCGACGTCGTCCACGGCCTGGCGGCGATGGCCGACGCCCTCGCCGCGCGCGACTTCGCGGCCCTGGAGGACGCCTACAGCGAGCGCTACGCCGGCTCGCAGCTCGGCCTCGCCGACCACCGCCTGGCGGGCGAGCGCGACGGCGTCCACGTCTACCGCTTCCAGGCCGGCGCGCCGGTGACGGGCCGCGGCGCCGCCGTCGCCGAGTGGCGCCAGTACCTGGACGGCCTCGAGTCGATCGACGAGGTGCGGATGTTCGTCCACCGCCTCCACGATTGGAAGGACGAGCCAGTCGCCACCGTGCGCTACGAGCTCATCGGCACCCCCACGGGGGCCGCGCGCCCCGCCATCGACCGCGCCTACTTCCGCATGCGCTTCGAGCGCACGTCGGAGGGGAGCGGAGGGGAACGCACAGGCGAGGGCATGCGCCTGCTCGAGGCGGCGCTGACCACCGAGCCCCCGGACGCGAACCATGAATACGGCGGCGACCGCCTGGCCAGCGACACGCCCCACTTCGTCGACGTCGCGGGCGAGGCGGGCGTCGGCTTCGAGAACCGTTGGTACCCGGCCTTCCTCGACGAGAACCGCGACGAGCCGCTGAAGTTCGGCATGCTGCGCTACGGCCCGGCGGGCGTCACCGCCGCCGACTACGACAACGACGGCTTCTACGACCTCTTCATCCCCGACGGCGTCGAGTCGAAGCTCTTCCGCAACCAGGGCGACGGCACCTTCGCCGACGTCACCGCGGAGGCCGGCCTCGCCGGTCTCGACGGCGTCGCCGTGGGGCTCTTCGCCGACTACGACAACGACGGCTACAAGGACTTCTTCGTCAGCCGCACCTTCCGGCCCAACCAGCTCTTCCACAACGACGGCGGCGGGGCGGACGGCCGAGTCACCTTCACCGACGTCACCGCCGCCGCCGGGATCGGCGAGGACTGCTGCACCACCGTGGCCTCCTGGGCCGACTACGACGGCGACGGCGACCTCGACCTCTACGTGGGCC
Source organism: Thermoanaerobaculia bacterium (assembly GCA_036397835.1). Classification (GTDB taxonomy): domain Bacteria; phylum Acidobacteriota; class Thermoanaerobaculia; order Multivoradales; family J023; genus DASWIG01. The sequence goes on along the minus strand of DASWIG010000347.1, from coordinate 5,967 downwards.
GCTACCTCGACCCGCGCTTGGCCATCCCCACCACCTTCTACGCCCGCAACGGCGAGCCCAACCAGCTCTACCGCAACGACGGCGACGGCACGTTCACCAACGTCACCGCCGAGGCCGGCGTCGGCGAGGTCGGGCTGTGCCTGGGCACCGTCTTCGGCGACTATGACGACGACGGCGACGCCGACCTCTACGTGGTCAACGACTTCGGCCGCAAGACCCTTTACCGCAACGAGGGCGACGGCACCTTCCGCGACGTGACCGTGGAGAGCGGCACCCTGGCCTACGGCGCCGGCATGAGCGCCTCGTTCGGCGACTACGACAACGACGGCAAGCTCGACGTCTACGTGGCCCACATCCGCTCCGAAGGCGGCTGGTTCGCCGAGACGCCCACGGTGTTTCGCTACATGGCGAACACCTGGCGCCAGGGCGTGTGGCGCACCGACATGCCGCTCTACATGGAGATCCTGCGCCAGTCGGGCACCGACTTCGTCCAGGTCTTCCAGGACATGGCCTCGGGCAACACGCTGCTGCGCAACCGCGGCGACGGCACCTTCGAGGACGTGACCTGGGCGGCGCGCGCCAACCCGCCGGGCTGGTTCTGGGGCTCGGGCTTCTACGATTTCGACAACGACGGCTGGCAGGACATCTACGCCGCCAACGGCTGGGTCTACAACGAGCCCGGCACCGAGATCGAGCTCGAGTTCCTGAACAACGTCGTCAGCGAGATGCAGACGTACAAGAGCGGCGCCTTCTTCGATCCCGACAACTTCGGCACCGATTCCTGGCACGGCTGGGAGCGCAACCGCCACCTGCGCAACGAGGGCGACGGCACCTTCAAGGAGATCGGCACGCCGGCGGGCAGCGACCTCATTACCAACAGCCGCGGCATCGCGGTGGCCGACTTCTGGAACCGCGGCGCGCTCGACATGGCGGTGGCCGCGTCCACCGACCGTCACGTGCTGCTGCGCAACGACGTCGGCGTCGCCCGCAACTGGCTGCAGGTCGAGGTGGTGGGCTCCGGCACGCCCGAGGGCACCAACCGCGACGGCGTGGGCGCGCGGGTGACGATCCACACCCCGCGCGGCCTGCAGGTGCGCGAGGTCGTGCTCGGCGACGGCTACGGCTCGCAGAACGCCCTGCGCCTCCACTTCGGCCTCGGCGAGCTCGCCGCGGTCGACGAGCTGATCGTCCGCTGGCCGCGCACCGGCCGCGAGCAGCTCTTCACCGACGTCGCCGCGAACCGCATCGTCGAGGTCGTCGAGGGGCGCGACGAGCTCGTCGAGAAGAGGTACGAGCGTCCGGCGCCCGCCGGACCGTAGACGCCACAATACCTTGACGGCCGGCGCATGGTCCTCTATCATCCCAGACGGAGGAGCCGATGAAAATCGAGCTGACCGCCCCGGGCGGCACCGAGGCCGCCCAGGGCTCCGTCTTCGCTCGATCCGGCGCCGTCTTGCGCCAGGGACGCCGCGGGGATATCCTGACCCTAAAGATCGCAGTGCCGTCATCCCTATACTTGACAAGGAGCCCGTCGTGAGCACCCAGAGGACCCCGATGTCGTCGACTCTAGCCCTTCTCTGCCTCGGCCTCGCCTTCATCTCCTGCGCGGACAAGCAGGAGCCCACGCAGCCCGCGGAACCTGCACCGCCCCCGCCGACCGCGGACGGCGGAGCCTGCGCCGACCAGCCCTACGTGGTCAACCCCGACGCGGCCCAGGACCTCATCGCGAGCCCGACCGGCTTCCTGCGCTGCACCGCCGGCGAGTACGCTCTGTGCTACTACTCCGGCGCGGACCCGCTGCCGTGCACCGTCGAGGAGGCGAGCGAATCGGCGGCCTGCCAGTGCCAGGTCCTCACCGCCAGCGAACAAGAGCCGATGTACGTCCTCATGACCTCGATCCTCAATCTCTGCGCCTACACCGAAGCGGTCGAGCAGTGCGGCGAGGACGGCAGCGGCTGCTACAACATCTGCAACGACAACCCCCACTCCCCTCAGTGCCACGGCCTCACGCTGCCGGAAGATCAGCAACAGGCAACGGTGTGCGACTACGTCGCGGACGGCACCTTCAACCCCGACGCCTCCTTCATCTCCACCTTCAGCTTCGCGAAGGTCGCGGCGCCGGATACGGAGGAGACGTTCTCCATCGCCTGCAACGACACGACGGGACAGTACGCGGGCTGCATGACCGCTCCCTGCGGCGACGAGGAGACCGACGAGCTGGGCCATCGCTACGTGACCTGCGACTGTCCGGTATGGCCGGCCGACGGCAGCTCCGTCGACTACCAGTTCGGCCGCCGGTGCGACGAGACCTCCACGGGCAATTGCACGCTCGCGGGCGGTCAGGTCTGGTCGGCGGCCTACAACCCGGCCGGCTGCGGCTGACCACCGGGCTCGGCCCGGCTCGCCGTAACTTCCGGCGGCCCGCGGGCGTCACGCCGAGGTTGAGCCGATCGCCGCCGGCGGCGGCCAACGACGCTTTCCGAAGGCTTCGAGACGGGACCGATCCGCGAATCGTCACGACTGGAAGGCTTCGAGACGCGACGCGCGCGCGCATCGTCCCTTCCCGAGGGCTTCGATTCGCCCGATTTCGCGGCCATTCTCCGTCCCCATGCCTTCGGGAAACGATTTGCCATGTTTTCCGCCGCCTCGGTCGGCTCGGAACGCCTCGTGGTGGACGCCGGGGATTCCCGGCGGGCTCGGTACGTGTTCTGTCTCTCGGTCATGGTCTTCCTTCCTCTTCGGTTCGGCCCCGGTGGGCCGTGGCGACGCGAGCGAGGATACGGAGCGCTTCTGGCGGCCTGTTTGGCGAAGCCGTAGGAAAGAAACTTTCGGGTTGGCGAAAACTCCTGTCCGGCGCCCGTGGTCCTCGGTCCGTCGCACCGGGCCGTGCGAGCCGTCGGTGGCGACGCGAGTGAGGATAGGAGGCGCTCCGGAGGGAACTTAGCTCGCTGCGCTCGCGAACGGTGATATGATTGCTCTGCGCAACAAGCGGAGCTCCGTGTAGGGCAGGCTCCGCCTGCCGATTCACGCGATCCGTGGCAGAATCGTCAGGCGCAGCCTGACCTACACGTAAGACGTCTATTTCAGATAGTTGTGCAGTTTCCGAGACGTCCGGGTTAGGATCCTCCTCGGTTGTCTGGTGGTATCGTATCCAAGATGCTATTCGTCGTTCCGCCCAGGGCATCCTCAATGAATTCGAGCCGATTCGGATCCAGCACGACGGCAAGACTCTCGGCTGCCAGACCTACTTGGCGTCGCCTTCAAGGGCGAAGTCCTGTCGCTCCGACTGCACCAAGCTTTATGAGCTGCTGTTCCGCCTCCTCGATCTGCAGTTGATAACCCTGTCGTTGACCGAAATCAATGGCCGATCTAAACAGACTTTCGGTCGATTTCAAGTCGTTTCGTTTCGCCGACACCTTCCCCAAAAGTATCAGAGCCGCCGTTACGCGTAGCCTCATGCCACCGGCACAGGCAAGGCCCAAGCAGTTTATTGCAAGCTGACCAGCGCGCTCAGTCTCCCCTTCGCTCAAAGCGATCTCGCCCTCAACTTTGAGCGTGTCGGCCTCGAGCTTTGGCAGGCCAATTGCCAAGGAGTAGCGAAGGCTCTGTTGAATGATCACTCGAGCTTCAGGATTGCGTTCGAGATTTGCCATTGCTACTCGCGAAAAGTGAAGAAGTGCCGGATGGCGGCCGGTCTCCGCCGCCGCGATGCTCTGTAATTGATCCCTGCGAGCGTCTTCATCCTTCTTTTGCCGCCTCCTGAGATCACCCCGGTGGCGATGAAAAATGCTCAAGGCGCGGAAGTTGGTCGACTCCTTTCGTAAAATCACGATGGCCTTCGAGTAGCCCTCCTCCGCAATGTCGTAATTGCCAGATAGATGATGCAACAGGCCTTCATATCCGAGCGCCAAGCCTCTTACGGACTCAGGAAGTCGAGAGATGCGCAAAATTTCACTCAAATGGTAGCCCGCACGGGAAAGTCGACCCCTCTCGAGCTGTACTAGCGCAAGCTGCAGACTAGATCGCAGCCAACGCCGGCTGCCAACACATTCGACACCGGGTACGACACGGCGCCGATCTCCCACCAGGTCAATATCCTCGGTCGCACGAAAGAGGGCGTAGGCGTCGTGTAAGGAACCCTGAGCGTACGCTACGAGTCCGAGCTCGTTGTACAGCCACGCCAATTGATGAAGCGAAAATAGTGCGTGACTGTTCCAATGATCGAATGAGCTGTCGTCTTCCGAAAGCCAGAGATTCGAAGCTTGGAACCTACGTGCGATATTGAGGAGTTGCGCTAGTCTGCGGTCATAGGCATCCAAGTGCGGCCTGCGAAGACCAAGACTGTAGTCCACTTTGTGATCCGATAGACGTTCCATCGTAGCAACGGACCACTGAGAGCGAGCTATACCAAACGCTGCTCTAATGGACTCTGCTACCGTGGTCCGATCCTTTTCCTTGTATGCGCGCGCCACCAATCTGTCGAATGTCGTTGTGCAGAGATTGTGCGCCTGTTGAGAGAGAACTGGGCAACCTGGCACATCATCTGAGTATGTGCCAATAAAGAGAGTTTGTGGATCCTCAGGAGTATCCGGCAGGCTTCCGAGAACGTGAAGCTCGAGTTTTCTTACGAGTGTATGTGGCGTGTAAAGGTCATTTTGAATAGGCCTATTACGATCTGAAATCTCTCTCCGATGTTCCCAGTCGTAGGACTCGTACGTGCTAATCGGAAGCAGGAGATTAGCATTCTGAAGTTCACGGACTGCCTTCTGAGCAGAAGCAAAGTCAATTCCCGCGCAAGCGGCCACTGCGGAGATACTAAGCGGAGTGTGAGTCAGAATGAACCTCTGGAGAACGCGCTGAAGGGTCTCTCTCATATCGGACCCGGCTCGATCAAGACACCACTGGAACGCGAGCTTTGCGACCAGCTCAAACCGTCGTGGCAGACTACTGGCGGACAAAGCTGCATTCAGCTCATAGAGCCTTTTGCCTCTCTCTTTGTGGGAGAGATTTCTAATTTCGTGTTCTACAAGAGACAGGCAGTAGGCATGACCTTTCAGGTTGGAATGAAGTGTGGCCAAGGTACGGGGATCAGTCTTGCTGAATATTGAGCTGGTCGCAAGATTGCCCAGAGCTAACGGCCGCAGCTGAAGGTGCCGTACATCCTCTACGCCGGGATGGTGAATAGTTCTCGCACTTACAAGAACGAGATGTCCCTTCCAAGGGTTCCTTTCCAGTAGCAGTCGAAGAAATCGATTAACATCGTCCGTGAGAGGTCGACCCTGAGATAAGTCTCGCAATTCTTCGGCAACCCCTAGTTGCTCTTTAAATGTCGGGGGAAGCGGCTCGAGTAGACGTTCAACACCTGTGAATATAGCCAAATTCCTCTGGCGCATCGCCTTGCCTAGGCTCGCGATCGGATCCTGATCTTGGTTCAATCGCGAGTTCAAATACTGGGCCGCGGCAGCGACTATGTGCAGGAAGTCGCTTGTATACTTGAACGTCGCGAGAAAAGTCCGCTCGTATCGTGGAAGAGACGCGTCGAAAAGCTGCTTACCCAGTGATCCTTTGCCAGTGCCGGAACCGCCATAGAGGAGGAGACTCTCCTTCACTTTGTGTGGACGGATTCCAGGCGGCGAGCCAGCAGGGACGGGCGCTGGGAGCGCCGGCGTCTCGCCGGCTCTTCGTCCCGAAGGGACGGGCGCTGGGAGCGCCGGCGTCTCGCCGGCTCTTCGTCCCGAAGGGACGGAGGGGACGCTGCGCGTCCCGGAGCAGGCAGGATGCCTGCGCTCCCAGCGGGGCGCTGCGCGCCCCTTCACCGAGCTCGTCGTCATCGGGGCTGTGGGAACTGTGGGAAACCGACCGCGACCCGCCGCAGGCGGGCGGTTTTCCAAGCGGCTGTGGGAAACCGGCCGCGACCCGCCGCAGGCGGGCGGTTTTCCAAGGCGGTTGTGGGAGGGCGGCGGAAAG
>DASWIG010000346.1:0-7569 GCA_036397835.1 Thermoanaerobaculia bacterium | reverse complement strand
CGCCAACGTCCGGCCGTAGGCCTTCTCTTCGTCGGTCAAGGCTCTGAACGCGAACTGCACCGGGCGGCGCAAGCGCTGCGAGGCGTACCTGGCCAGCCACGCGCCGAAGAGTCTGAGCTCGTCGTCCGAGAGGTTCTCGGCCGCGTCCTCGGCCCGCTCCAGCGCCGTCGGGACCGAGCCGCCGGACGAACGGGGAGAAGTCGTCGAAGCGGTCTTGGTGCTCATAGGAAGCTCCTTCGGGTCCATCTTACCGTGGCCATGCCTCGGAAGGGACGCTGGCGCGTCCTGGGCGGCCACGGGGGGCCGCCTCTACGCCGGAGGACGCTGACGCGTCCTGGGCGGCCACGGGGGGCCGCCCCTACGCTGGAGGACGCTGGCGCGCTACGGGTGCAGCTCGCGAGCTGCACCCGATTCATGCGCGCCGGCGGCGTCCCCGGCGACTCGTCGGCGGGCTAAGGCGCGAAGCAGGAGCCGCCGGAGGTGACGGCGTTGGAGACCGCCTGATAGGCGCGCAGCAAGTCGTCGCTGCCCGTCGAGGCCTCGTACTGGAAAGTGGTCTTCGCTCCGGTCTGGAAGAGGTTGAGCCCCGAGCAGTTGTTGGAGTTGCAGTCGCCGTTCTGGCAGGAATAGCTGTTGTTGTACTTCCACACGATCAGCCCGGCATTGCGGAACTGGAGCCGCTTCAGCGAGAAGTCGCACCACTGACGCAACAGGGTGTCGAACCGGACGCCGGTCGGCTCGTGGACGAGGCTGGCGGCCCCGGTCGACGGCGGGCTGGTCTGGTTGAAGCCCGAGACCAGGAAGAAGATGTGCTGGTCGGCGGCGCCGTCGCCGTTGCGGTCGGCGAGCCGGGCCACGATCTTGCCGTACTTGTAGAAGGGGTTCGCCGGCCACGTCGGGTCGCTGTAGGGCGGTTGCCGGGGATCGGCGATCTTGTAGTCCCAGGTGACGATGACGTCTAGATCGCTCGGGAAAGACGCGGGATACACCGGCGGCATCGCGCCCGGATTCGCGAAGTTCGTGGTCGGGAAGCCCGCCCCGACCTTGACTCCGGGAAACTCCTCCTTGACCTTGGCGACGACCTCATTGACGGTCGTGTTGGACAGGCCGGTGCCGCCGAGCTCGGCATGGACCGAGATGAAGAGGATGGTGCTCGGGTTGTAATAGCCGTTGGACCGGGTCGCGAACAGCTCCAGCCGCTGCTGCCAGTCCCAGTTCCGGATCCATGCCATGCTGCAGTTCCCGAACGGAGTGCAGACTTTGGTGAAGGAAAACACCACCTGGGTCAGGTCCAGGATCACCTTGTTGAACCGCCAGGTGATCGTCGCGGCGGCGTCGGCGGCGGTCAGGTAGTCGTTGGTCTGGCAGCTCGCTATACCGAAGTCGGCCCAGTAGGTCGACAGCCCCTTGCCGTCGGTCCCGGCGAAGACCAGTCCCGCCTGGGTCGGAGCGATCGCGCCGGCGAAGTTGTAGGTCCGGTACGTGGCGCTGCCGCTGCCGAGTCGTTCGAGGTCGAAGATCTCGTCGGCGATCACGAACTTGTCGTCGACGATGCCGGTCGCCCCGGCGGCGGCCGCCAGGAGCGAAAGAGTCAGGGCCAGGATTGCGATTCTCGACATGGGGATCTCCTTTCGGGTGTGTCGTGTCGATCGAGAGTCGGCTCCTCTCGGCGGTGGTCGCCGAGCACGGGCCGTGCGCCACCCCCTTCCCGCCGCTGATATTGGCGCAAAGCGGTCGCCGCTTCGATCATTCCGGCGCTACCCGCGGCTCAGCTCGCGAAAGAGCCAGGCCTTGGCGCTCGCCCAGTCGCGGCCCACGGTGGCGACCCCCACCCCCAGCACATCGGCGGCCTCGGTGGTGGAGAGGCCGCCGAAGAACCGCAGCTCGACGAGGCGGCTCTGGCGCGGGTCGAGGCGGGCCAGGGCGCTGAGCGCGTCGTCGAGCGCGATGAGGTCGACGTCGCGGCGGCCGGAGACGCCGAGAGTGTCGTCGAGGGAGAAGGCGCTTGCCCCGCCGCCCCGCTTGGCGGCGCGCTGCGACCGGGCGTGATCGACCAGGATGCGGCGCATGGTCCGGGAGGCGAAGCCGAAGAAGTGGGCCCGATCCTGCCAGCTCGCCTCCTTGCGGTCGATCAGCTTGAGGTAGAGCTCGTTGACGAGGGCGGTCGGTTGCAGGGTGTGGCTACCGCGCTCCCCTTCGAGATGGCGCCGGGCCAGACGCCGGAGCTCGCTGATCACCAGCGGCATCAGCCGGTCGAGCGCTTCCTTGTTGCCCCGGTTCCAATCGCGGAGCAGGCCGGTGACGTCGTGCTTGGTGCCGCCGTTCATGAGCTTGCGTCCCGGGCGCCGCGGAGCGGCTGCTCGGCCTCCTCGGGACGCCCCTGACCGAGCAGGCTGCGGCCGAGCTCGAGCTCGCCGGCTTCGATCAGGAGGGCCGCCCGGCCCGCCGACGCCGGCTGCGCCCGCAGCGTCTCGAGCGCCTCGCGGACGGTCGTCTCCGCGGCGCGGAATTCGCCCCGGTCGTTGAGCAGCGCGCCGTAGGCGAGGGCGATCTCCGCCGTCCTCGGGCTCGCCGGCGTCCACCTCTCGCGGGCGATCGCCAGCGCCTCGAGCAGGTTCTTCTCCGCCGCTTCGAGCTCGCCTTGCCGGCGCCGGACGCCGCCCAGGTTGAGCAGCGCCACCGCCAGGTGGTGACTGCCGGGCGCCACCGTCTCGCGCAGCATCGCCACCGACTCGGCGAAGAGCCGCTGCGCCTCCCCGGGCTCGCCGCGCGCGGCGGCGACCTCGCCGAGGTTGTTGAGGAGGACCGCGACGTGGCGGTGGCGGACGCCGAACCGCGCGCGCACGATCTCGAGAGACTCCTGGTAGAGGACCTCGGCCTCGGCCCAGCGGCCGGCGTCGGCCAGCACCTGCGCCAGGCTGTTGCAGCTCCGGGCGGTTTCCACGTGGTCGTCGCCGAACATCTCCCGCCGCATGTCGAGGACCTTGCGGCGCCGCTCGATCGCCGCCTCGAGATCGCCGAGATCGGCCTGCACTCCGGCCAGCAGGTCGAGGGTGGTCGCCCACCGCGGATGGGGTCCGCGGTAAACCTCTTCCTGGATCGCCGCCGCCTCTTCGAAGCGGGCGCGGGCTTCCTCCAGCCGCTGCGCCTCGTGGTGGTGCCGGCCGAGGTTGATCAGGGTCAGCGCCAGGTGGGCGTGAGGGCGGGCGAAGGCCCGGCGTTGGATCTGCTCCGCCTCCTCGAGCAGCGCCTCGGCGCGCCGCGGGTCGCGGTGCTTTTCGATCAGCGCCAGGTTGTTGAGGGTGAGCGCCACCGCCGGATGGTCTTCACCCCGGACGTCCCTGAGAATCGCCAGCGCCTCCTCGGCCACGGTCCGTGCCTCGTCGAAGGAGTCCTCTTCGCGCAAGAACTCCGCGAAGTGATCGAGCAGCGGCGCCAGAGCGTCCGCCCGGTGCCCGCCGCCGAGCCGTCGGGCCATCGCCAGGGCCTGGCGATAGGCGTCCTCCGCCGCTTCCCGCTCGTCGCGAAGGTCGAGGGCGACCGCCAGGCCGTGGAGGCTCTCGACGACTTCCGGCCGGCCGTCGCCGAAGAGCTCGCGGCGCATTTGCAGGGCCTCCCGATACCGGCCCTCGGCCGCCTCGTAGTCACCCCCCTGTACGTCGAGGTCGGCGAGCAGTTGCAGGCTCTCGGCGACGGCGGGATGGACGGCGCCGTAATGCTCGCGCCGCAGGACGAGGGAGCGCTCGAGCAGCGGGCGGGCCTCCTGGTAGAGCGCCAGGTTCATGTGCGAGCGGCCGAGCGCCCACAGCAGCTCGGCGCGGATCTCGGGCTCCGCCGCCAGCTCCCGCTCGAGGTTGTCGGCGCCGACGCCGAGGACCTCGCGGACCGTGACCCGCTCGCCGTGGCCGCGGAACGGATCCGGCGTCTCGAAGAGGTCGATCAGGAACTCCGCCACCTCGTTGGCGCGGCGCTGTTCCCGGAGGATGCGGCCGCGCTGCACCCACAGGGCCGCGGTGAAAGCCAGGAGGGCGGCGACGGCCGCGAGCGCCGCCGCGAAGGCCAGCTTGTGGCGGCCGATGAGCTTGCCGCAGCGGTAGCGCAAGCTGTCCGGGCGCGCCGAGACCGGGCGGCCCGCGAGGTACCGCTCGAGGTCGCCGGCGAAGCTCTCGACCGTCGCGTAGCGGCGCTCCGGCTCCTCGCGCAGGGCCTTGAGCAGGATGGTGTCCAGGTCGCCCTCGAGCCGGCGGCGCACGCGCGAAGGCTTGACCGGCTGCGACGCGCCGGACCCGCGGGTCCCCGAGCCCGGGACCGGACGCCGTCCGGTGAGGAGCTCGTAGAGCAGCACGCCGAGGGAGTAGACGTCGCTGGCGGTGGTGACGTGCCCGCCGCGCGCCTGCTCGGGGCTGGCGTAGCCCGGGGTCATCGGCGTCAGGCCCGGCTCCGTGGGCGTCACGGTCAGGGGAAAGGCCTCGCGGTCGAGCAGCTTGGCGATGCCGAAGTCGAGCAGCTTGGGCTCGCCGTCGGCGATCAGGATGTTCGACGGCTTGAGGTCGCGGTGGACCACCAGGTTCTGGTGGGCGAAGTGGACCGCCCGGCAGACCCGGAGGAAGAGCCGCAGGCGATCGGCGGGCGGCAGCCCCTCGTCGTCGCAGTAGCGGTCGATCGGTTTGCCGTCGACGTGCTCCATCACCAGGTAGGGGCGGCCGTCGCCGGTGCTGCCGCCGTCGATCAGCCGGGCGACGTTCGGGTGCTCGAGGCTGGCCAGGATCTGCCGCTCGCCGCGGAAACGGCGCACGATCTCGTCGGTGTCCATGCCGCGCTTCAGGACCTTCACCGCGACGCTCTGCTCGAACTCCCGGTCGGCCCGCCGCGCCAGGTAGACCGCTCCCATGCCGCCGTGCCCGAGCTGGCGCTCGATCCGGTAGGGGCCGAGCCGGGTGCCGGCCGCGACCGCCGCGTCCTCACCGTTTGCGTCCTCACCGCAAACGCCCTCACCGCGGGCGAGGGCCGGCTCGTCGATGAAGGTGCCCGCGGCATCGTAAGCGGCGAGGAGCGAGACCACCTCGCGGCGCAGCTCCGCGTCGCCGCCGCAGCGCTCGGCGAGCAGGGCCTCCCGCTCGCCGGCGGCGAGGGGAAGGGCGGCATCCAGAATCCGCCGCACCCGGCGCCAGCCCGCCGGCGTCCGCGACCGGCCGGGAGGAGAATCGTTCGTCGGATCCACCATAATAGACTCTAGCACCATCGAATGAGCCGCGATGAGCGATTCCGCTGGCGGTTTCCGCCTAGGATTGCGGGAACCGCCGCCCGGCCATCCCGGACCACTCGACGGGGCGGCCGCGGGCGGCGACACACAAGGAGATCACCATGAGCCCGACCTCACGCCCGTTCTTCTCCCTATTATCCTCGATCCTCGTATCCTTCATCCTCGCCGCGTCCGCGGCGAGGGGCCAGACCTGCCTCGAGCCGGTCCGCGTCCCCGTCAAGCCTGAGACCGCGTCGACGGTCATCGCAGGCGCGGGCCTGTTCGAGTTGGCGGGTGCTCCTCCCGGAAGCGAGCTCGTGGGTGCCGACGGGGCGCTCCACGGCAGCGTCGTGAAGGGGTTCGGTGACAAGATCGTCTACACCCCCGGCGACGACTTCTGGTCCCTGCGCAGCGACAGCTTCACCTATCGGTTCACGACGGCCAAAGATCCGACGGTTCACACCGCCATCGTTCAAGTCGTCGCCAGCCTTGCCGCCGAGGGCAGCCTTTTCGACGACTTCGAAGGCCCCTTCAACCGCTGCGAGTGGACCGTGAACGACCCGTACGACCACCTGAGCTTCCACGAGGAGCCACCCGGCTCGGGGCGCCAATGGCTCCACGTGCGAGACGGCGCCGACAGCTCCGCCTATTTCGGCATGGTCGCGACTCAGGATCCCAACGGCGAGCCCGGCTGGCCCGGGCCGTGTGCCGACAACCCCATCGTCCACGGCACGACAGACGACTGTTTCACGATGCGGCTCTCGGGGACCGCGCCCGGGAATGCGCCATTCCAGGGAGAAGTGGCGATCCTGAGGGCCCGTTTCACGAACGAGCTTGACGGTCCGGAGCCGCCGCTCGAAATCCGCCTGGTCGCTCAGGACGGACCCCCGAAAGTGTACGCCAGCGCCGGGGACGACTGCGAAACGCCCGCGGTGGTGGTCGGCCTGCACAACGCGACCCTGCAGCTCGACCTGTGGCGCGATCACGGCGACGGGGCAGGCATGGTGCTCCGGGTCGACGATCACAACGCAGGGTTGGTACGTTGCGATCCGTGGCGAATCGACGGGATGTTCGAGGTGAACGTCGGCCTGGTCGACATGACGTCGGCTCCGGGTCCCCGCCTGCTCCTGGACGACCTGGGGGTGGGCAACCGGGATCCTGACTGGCCGCCGCCGTCAGAGCGGATGATCGACACCTTCGAGTGCGGCGACCTCGACGACTGGAGCACCGGCGGGTCGTGGTTTCCGCAAGTCACCGCCGCGGCGGCCCTGAGCGGCTCGTCGGGCCTCGAGATCGACCTCGGCGCCATCGCCGCCTCGAGCCCGGCCGACGGCTTCGTGTATGACGCCACGCCGGCGGCCCGGCGCGCCTTCAACCTGCGCTTCCTCATCGATCCCCACACCGCCTCGCTCGGCGACGGCAAGGCCTTCGTCCTCGCCGGCGCCGCGAGCAGCGACGACCCGGAAGCCGGAGAGCACCTGCGGCTCAAGATCCGCGGCAGCAACGGCGATCTGGAGCTGCGGGCGGAGGCCGTGGACGACTCCGGCACCGTGCTGGCCACCGACTGGACGCCCCTCGGCGGCGGGGGAGCCCAGATCGAACCCCATTTCGTCGAGATCCAGTGGCGGGCCGCGGGCCGGCCGTCGATCGACGACGGGCTGGCGCGGCTGTGGGTCGACGGCGAGGAACGGGGCGCCATTCTCGGGATCGACAACGACGGCCGCCTCGTCGAGTCCTTCCGCCTCGGCGCCGTCGCCGTGCCCGACAGCGTCGCCGGCGTCCTCTACGTCGACAACGTCGAGACCTGGGATTAGTACAGCTCGGCCTCGGCGGAAGTCCCGACACGCGAGTAACTGGACCGGCCCGCCGCAGGAGCGCCCTCGCGCTTCTTCGTCCCGTCAGGGACGGTGGAGGGATAGCCAGTGATTTCAATCACTGGCGCAGGTCGGCGTTGCCTGAACGCGGCCGCAGTCCCTCGGCCGCCCGCCGCCAGTGACTGAAGTCACAGGACGACGCGCCCGGCGCAATTCTGCGGCCAGGGAGACACCACGGCCTTCTGAGGTCCGCGGCGGCTGGTGATGGGCGCTCCGGAATCGAATCGTCCCGGAGCGCCCGCTCCTGTAGGATCGAGAGGTGCTTCGTGGGCTGGCCGCCCTGCTGTGTCTCGCCGCCGCCGCGCCGGCCGTGGCTGACGAGGAGGCCATCGGCCGGCGCGTCGTCCTGACGCCGGCCGCCGCCGCCGCCGGCATCGCGTTCCGGCACGAGCCGGGCGTCACGGCCCGCCGTCACCTCCCCGAGACCATGGGCGCCGGCCTCGCCTGGCTCGA
>DASWIG010000345.1:0-2041 GCA_036397835.1 Thermoanaerobaculia bacterium | reverse complement strand
GCATCGCCCTGTACCACGACGGCGACCGGATCGGCGCGCTCGAGCACGAGCTCGACGTGCTCGCGAGCCTGGAGCTGACCTCGCCCCAGGGCTACCTCATCGACGCGTTGGCGATCCTCGCGATCATCCTGCGCGGCGCCGAGCCCGCCGTCGACGCGCGCGTCCGCGAGCACCTGGAGCGATTCCAGGGACGCCTCGCGGGCCTCGGCGACGCGACCGACCTGCGTTACCGCATGGCCTGGGTGGAGGGCCAGCTTCTCGCGGGCCACGACGTGAGGACGGCCCTCGAGCGTCTGGACGGCGCGCGCCTGCACCTCTTCGAGAAGGGGCCGCTGCGGCACGCGATCGCCGTCAGCCTGGACCTGACGCAGATCTATTGCCGTAGGGACCACGAGGCAGGGCTGGAGGCGGCAAAGAGGGTACTCGCCAGGTGCCTGCGGCGGCTGCCCGAGGGATCCCAAGGTCAGGACGGGGACCTGCGAAAAGGCGTCGAGGACATCGCCGAGATGCTGCCGCTCCGGCCCGAGAACGCCGTGGACGCGCTCGCGGAGCTGCGCTCGTCGTTCGTCGTGTCGGTGCCCGGGATCGTGGCGGAGCGTCTTACTCTGAGGTGGTAGTAGGTCCGGGACGGAGCCCGAAACGCTCCAGGACGGCTTCAATCTCGGGCGCGACCGGCTCCGGACGACGCACCGAGCGCGCCGCCGCCGGCACGTCCTTGAGGCCGGTGCCGGTCACCAGGAGGACGATCCGCTCGTCGCGGTCGACGAGCTCTCCGTCGAGCGCGGCGTGGAGACCGGCGAGCGCCGCCGCGCCCGCGGGCTCGGCGAAGACGCCGGCCGTCGAGGCGAGCTCGGCGATCGCCCGCACGATGGCGTCGTCCGTCACCGTCACGCCGGCGCCGCCCGACTCGCGGACGCGGCGCAGGCAGAGGAGCCCGCCGCGCGGCGTCGCCACCGTCAGGCTGTCGGCGACGCTCGACGCCCCGGGTACGGGCGTGATCGTATCGGCGCCCTTTCGCAAGGCGTCGACGATCGCCGCCGAGCCCTCCGGCTGCACCGCGACGAGCCGCGGTCGGCGGCGGATCAGGCCGCCGCGCTCGAGGTCGGCGAAGCCCTTGGCGACGCCCGAGAGGATGACGCCGTCGCCGGTGGGCACCAGCACCGCGTCGGCCTCCTCGCCGCCGAGCTGGGCCGCGATCTCGAGCGCCGCGGTCTTCTTGCCCTCGACGGTGAACGGGTTCAAGGCGGTGTTGCGGTTGTACCAGCCGCGGCGCCGGCAGGCCTCGAGGCAGAGCTCGAAGGCGTCGTCGTAGGTGCCGTCGACGGGCACCACCTCGGCGCCGTAGCAGAGCATCTGCACCAGCTTGGCCTCGGGGGCCGCGGCGGGCACGAAGACCACGGCGCGCACGCCGGCGGCGGCGGCCACGGCGGCGAGCGCGGTGGCGGCGTTGCCCGTCGACGCGGCTGCGACCGTGTCGCGGCCGTATTCGCGGGCCTTGGCGACGACCAGGAGCGAGGCGCGGTCCTTGGTCGAGCCGCTGGGGTTGCGGGTGTCGTCCTTGACCCACAGGCGCGGCGTCCCCAGGGCCGCGCGCAGCCGCGGCGCGGGGAGCAGGGGCGTGCCGCCGACGGGTAGCGGCGGGAGGTGCTCGGCTGCGGCGATCGGCAGGAAGGCGGCGAGGAAGCCGGGGCTCGCGAGCGCGGCGTCAGGCCAGCGCGAGGGTGGGTCGTCGAGCTCGACGTCGAGGATGCCGCGGGTGACGCCGCCGCCCTCCTGGAGGCGGGCGCAGCGTGGGCAGACGAGCTCGACGTCGCGCTCGTCGTGGGCGGCGGCGCACTCGGTGCAGCGGAAGCGAAAGGGTGCCATGGGCGGGAGCTTATAGCGCCGCCTCCCGGATGGCTGGATGAAGCAAGTGGCTCGAGACGAGGAGGTGCTGTATGCTCCGCCGGAAGAGGCACTGCTGTCTACCGCACGGCGCGTAGCCTGCGTCCGCCCGTCAGCTTAGAATCTCTCCGCCATGCGAGCCCGCACCCACCCGCCG
>DASWIG010000344.1:0-6748 GCA_036397835.1 Thermoanaerobaculia bacterium | reverse complement strand
TCCCACAGCTCTGAAGCGGGGCGAGTGCCGCCTTCCAGGGATTCCTGCCAGCCTTGTCGGAAGCTCGCTCCGGCTGTCTCGACGGTCACGGTTTCCCTGAAGGCACGGACCATCCGGAGCAGCCCGGGAAGGTACTTGAGGCCGCTGGCGCGGCCCTCGGGCAGGAGGCAATTCGGCACCTGCGTGAGGCAAGACGGATCGACAACGAACGAGAGCTGACGGAAGGCACCTGGATCGTACGCCGCTGACGCCCGTCGGAGTTGGAAGACGTCCATGGCTTGCTGGCCCGCTCTGAGATCCGAGTCCGTCCATGGAGTGTACCTCGAAACGGTCCCCTTACCCCCGTAGGGGTCAAGAGATCGAAGCCCAGGGTAGCGCCCTGGGGCGACCTACACGTTCTGCATCTCCGGCATCCGCACCACGAGACCGTCGAGCTCGTCGGTCACCCGGATCTGGCACGACAGGCGCGAATTGGCGCGCACGTCGTGAGCGAACTCCAGGACGTCCTTCTCCATGTCCTCCTGCTCCGGCAGCCGGGCCAGCCATTCGCCGTCCACGTAGACGTGGCAGGTCGAGCAGGAGCACGAGCCGCCGCAGATCGCCTCGATGCCGGGGATCGAGTTGTCCACGGCGCCGTCCTTCACGGTGTGGCCCTTGCGGACGTCGATCGTGTGCGCTTTCTCGGTGCCGTATTCGATATAGGTGATCTTGGCCATCACGAATCCTCTTCGTTCCTCAGGTCATGTCTTTCCAGGCAACGCCGGCGTCGGCCAGGCGCTCCGGGGGGATCTTGGCGCGGGCGGCGATCGGCCGCCGGGCGCCCATGAAGTCGCGCGGCGAGCTGATCGCGTCGAGGGCGATCAACGCGCCGCCGAGCAGGTAGCAGGCGGCGAAGCTGCCGGCGGCGGGGTCGCCGCGCAGGACCACCTGGTCGTGGCCCGCCGACAGGCCGGCGATCTGGAGCTTGACGTCGTACTGGTCGGACCAGAACCAGGGCACCTGCTCGTAGGGTCGCGGCGTCCCGCAGAGGGCCGCGGCCGCCGTCTTCGCCTGCTCGACGGCGTTGTGCACCGACTCCAGGCGGACGCGGCGGCCGACGAGCGCGTTGGGGTGGCTCGTGCAGTCGCCCGCGGCATAGACGCGCGGGTCCGCGGTGCGGGCGTTCTCGTCGACCCGGACGCCGCCGCCTTCGCCGTCGCCGGCGCAGGGGAGGCCGGCGTCGCGCGCCAGCTCGACGTTGGGCACGACGCCCACGCACACCAGCACCAGGTCGGCGGCCAGGCGTTCGCCGCCGGCGCAGAGCACCGCCTCCACCGCGTCCGTCCCGGCGAAGCCCTCGACGCGGGCGCCGGTGCGCACGTCGACGCCGTGGCGGCGGTGGAGCGCGGCGAAGAAGCCCGCGACCGCGGGCGCCACCACCCGCGCCATCAGGCTCGGCGCCATCTCGAGCACGGTGACGTCGAGGCCCTTCTCGGCCGCCACCGCGGCCACCTCGAGACCGATGTAGCCGCCGCCGACCACGGCCAGCCGGCGTCCGGGCGCGAAGCGCCGGCGCAGGGCGTCGACGTCGTCGATGGTGCGCAGGTAGCAGACGCCGTCGAGGCCGGCGCCCGGCAGCTCGAGGCGCCGGGGCCGCGAGCCGGTGGCGAGCAGCAGCCGGTCGTAACGCAGCGCGCGGCCGTCGTCGAGCGTCACGGTGCGCGCCTCGCGGTCGAGACCCACGGCGCGCCGGCCGCGCCGCAGCTCCACTTCGGCGTCGTCGTAGAAGGCGGGCGGCCGGAAGAAGACCCGCTCGAGCTCCATCTCGCCCGCGAGGTATTGCTTCGAGAGCGGCGGCCGCTCATAGGGGACGTGGCTCTCCTCGCCGACGACGACGATCCGGCCGTCCCAGCCGCCGGCGCGCAGGCTCACGACCGCCTGTCCGGCGGCATGGCCGGCGCCGATGACGATGAGGGACTGCGTCATGCTCGGGCTCGGGATGCGGTGCTATGGAAATCTACGAGACGCCGGTCAAATGGGACGCGTCGCGGCCCGGCGGCAGATGGTAACACGGAGCAGCCGCGAGGCCATCCGCGCTCTGTCAACCATCGCCAGTCGCCGCCAGGAGGAGCGCCCTCGCCTGGCGGAAGCGCTCGCTGCCGGGCTCGAGCTCGATGGCCCGCTCGACCGCGGCGAGCGCCGCCGCGGGCAGGCCCGATTGATCGTAGACCACGCCGAGGTTGAAGTGCGCCTCGGCGTGGCCGGGCCTGAGCTCCACGGCGCGCTCGAGCTCGCGGCGGGCCGCCTCGAGCTCGCCGCGGCCGGCGAGCAGGATCCCCAGGTTGTTGTGCGCGTCGGCGAAGGCGGGGTCGGCCGTCAGGGCGCGGCGGTAGGCGGCCAGGGCCTCGTCGACGCGGCCCGCCTGGCCGTGGACCACGCCGAGGTTGTAGTGGGCCTCGGCGTAGCCGGGCTCGAGCTCGATCGCCCGCCGGAGCTCGGCGAGGGCCTCCTCCTCCCGTCCCTGGCGGCCGTAGGTGATGCCGAGGTCGGTGCGGGCCACGGCGTCGCCGGGGGCGATCTCCAGGGCGCGGCGCAGCGCCGCCGCGGCGTCGTCGAACCGGCCCTGGCGGCGGTAGACGATCCCGATCTCGCGGTGGACCTCGGCGGCGCCGGGACGCTCGCGCAGGACCTCCTGAAGCGCCGCCAGCGCCCCCTCGAGATCGCCCTGGCGGCGGCGCAGTACGCCGAGGTCGTAGCGCGCCTCGGCGTAGTCGGGCTTGAGCCGCAGCGCCAGCTCGAGCGCCGCGATCGCCGGCTCCGTGCGGCCGAGCAGGCCGAGGGTCACGCCGAGGTTGAAGTGGGCCAGCGCCGAGCCCGGTTCGAGCTCCACGGCGCGCTCGAGCTCGCCGAGCGCCGCCTCGTGGCGGTCGGTCTTCTGGTAGAGCACGCCGAGGTTCAGATGGACCTCGGGCTCGTCGCGCAGCACCGCGGCGGCACGCACCAGCGGCGGTTCGGCCTCGGCGAGCTTGCCGGCCCAGCCCAGCACCTTGGCCAGATTGAGGTCGCGGTAGGCGTAGTAGCGGCGGTCGAGCGCGCCGACCACGCCGTCGTAGATCTCGCGCCGCCGCCCCCGTGACCACGAATCCGACGACCACGAGGCCGCGGGCCGTACCGCGCCGCGCGCGACGAGCACGTCGATCACCCGTTCGGCGATCAGGCTGTGGACCGCCACGTCGGGGTGGACGTGGTCGAGCAGGTACTCGTTGCCGAGGATGCGGTGGCCGTAGCGCGCGGCGCAGTCCTGCTCGAGGATCGCCGGCAAGTCGATCAGAGGCGCGCCGGACTGCGCCGCCACCTCGGCGACCAGGGCGGAGATCGGCTCGAGGGCCCGCAGCGGCGCCACGTCGAGGTCCTTGGCGCGGACGAACGCGGGCTTCGCCGCGTCGTAGTCGCCGCTCTCGAATAGGGCCCGGCCGCGCCGGAATTGCGCGTCCGCGTTCTCGGAATCGGGCGCGCCGGGCTGCGACTTGAACGGCGAGAAGTCCTTGAGGTTCGACACCGGGCGCACGAAGACCACCTCGACGCCGTGGTCGCGGGCGATCCTCACCATCTGGCGCAGGTTGAAGCCGAAGTGCTCGACGATCGAACGCCGCAGCTCGTCGTCACGCCGGTAGGCGGCCAGCCCGGTCCAGCCCTCGAGCCGGGTCTCGACTTCGCTCGCCAGGAGCGTCGCGGGCGGCTTTTCGCCGCCGTCCTGGGCGAGCCGGCGCAGGCCCTCGCGGGCGAGGGTGAACGTGCGCAGGCGATCGAGGGCGAGGCGCAGCCGGCGCCACCGCGGGTCCTCGTGGATGAGGTCGGAGTAGGAGCGCTCCTCGAGGAACTCGTTGTGGCCGGTGTAGATCACGAAGAGGTCGGGCCGGTAGCGCACCAGCTCGCGCATGAGCACCACCACGCGATAGCTGGCGTAGGAAATGGCGCCGGCGTTGACGACCTCGAAACGCCGCGACGGGTCCATGGCTGCGAGGTAGAGCTCCATCCAGCGGGCGAAGGCCACGCGGTCGTCGTAGGGGCGTCCGGCGGTGGTCGAGCCGCCGAGGGCGAACGCGCGATAGGTGCCGGGCGCCTTGGCCGCCGGGAATTCCTGGTGGTTGAAGTAGGCCAGCTTGTCCGGGCTGGTGACGTAGACGTCGCCGCCGGGCCGCCCTTCGCGCAGAAAGAGGTCGCGGCCGGGCTCGAAGCCCACAAACGGGTCCTCGTAGCGGTGGCGTTCGCCGGCGCCCAGCAGCGCCAGCACGCCCTCGGCGACGAGCAGGAGGACGACCGTGAGAGCGACGCCGAACGCGGCGAGCAGGAGCTTCTGGAGCGTCGTCGTCGCGCCGCGGCCGGGCGTCGCCGGGGCCGCCGTCGCCTCGGGGACCGCTGCCGCCTTGCGTCGGGACGAGCTCTTGCGCCTGGCCATCTGAGTCACCCCGATTGCAGCCTTCGCAGCGGGGCCCGGCGAGTCAGATCACGTCCCAGGTGTAGCCGCCGAGATCGTAGGCGTGCTCGGCGAGGCCCTTCACGAGCTCGTCGTCGTTGTCGTCGATCTTGCGGAAGTTGCGCGTGGCCCGGCCCTTGACCTGACCGCCGAAGACGCGGGCGATGGCGATCTCCTGGGTCGCCTTCTCGACGCCGCGTTTCTCGATCGAGGCCGTCACGCGGCTCAGGACCGCGGCCAGCACGAAGAGGTCGATCATCACGTCGGCCAGCCTGCGGGTCGCGAACTGCTTGCCGATAATGCCCTTGCCGTGCTTGCGCAGGAGGCGGTCGGCCATCGCCGCCAGGCCGCGGGTGAGGTCCTCGAAGATCTCCGCCTGCGGACGCAGCATCACGTGCGCCTTGGACAGGCCGGTCTTGCCGAGCGCCAACCCGGTGGCCCAGTTCGCCCGCCTCCTCGCGTAGTTGTAGAGCAGGCCGAAGCCCTTGATCGGATCGTCGAAGATCCCCCGAAGCGAGCTCGCCATCTCCTTGAGCCGTTGCCCGACGTCGTTGAGCGCGGTGAGCGCCAGGTACAGCCGCAAGATCTCGTTGGTGCCCTCGAAGATGCGGTTGATGCGGCTGTCGCGGACGATGCGCTCGTACGGGTACTCGCGCATGTAGCCGTTGCCGCCCGCCGTCTGCAGCGCCTCGTCGGCGGTGCGCCAGAGCGCCTCCGTGGCGAAGACCTTGAGGATCGCGGCCTCGACGGAGAAGTCCTCGTAGCCCTGGTCGGAGAGCGCGGCCACCAGGTTGACGGCGGACTCCGCGGCGTAGCAGTCGACGACCATGTGACCGACCTTCTGCTTGATCAGGCCGAAGCTGCCGATCGGCCGGCCGAACTGCTGGCGCTCCATGGCGTAGCGGGCCGCCAGGCCGATCAGGCTCTTCATGCCGCCGACGCAGCCGCCGCCGAGGCCCGAGCGGCCGCTGTTGAGGATCTGCATCGCCACCTTGAAGCCGCCACCGAGCGGCCCCAGCAGGTTTTCCTTCGGCACCTTCACGTTCTCGAAATACGCCGACGTGGTGGGATTGGCGCGCAGCCCCATCTTGTCCTCGTGGGCGCTCACCGTAACGCCCTCGAGGTCGCGCGTCACGATGAAGGCGGAGAGCTGCGAGCGCTCTTGGGCCTCGCCGGTCTTGGCGAAGACGGTGAAGAAGTCGGCGATGCCGCCGTTGGTGATCCAGATCTTCGAGCCGTTGAGCAGGAAGCAGTCGTCCTGCTCGACCGCGGACGTGCGGATCGACGCGGCGTCGGAGCCGGCGCCCGGCTCGGTCAGGCAGAAGGCCGCGATCATCTCCCCCGAGGCGAGCTTGTCGTAGTAGCTGGCCTGCTGCGCGGCGGTGCCGAAGAGCTTCAGCCCGCGCATGCCGATGGAGCTGTGGGCGCCGATGGTCACGGCGACCGAGCCGTCGTGGCGGGCCACCTGCTGCAGGGTGCGCGAGTAGGCCATGCTGGAGAGGCCCATGCCGCCGTGCTCTTCCGGCACGATGAGCCCGAAGAGGCCGAACTCGCGCAGCTCGGCGATGAACTCCGCCGGCATCTCGCCGGCCTCGTCCCAGGCGCGGAAGTCCTCGCCGCGCTCCTGGAGCAGCGAGTCGATCGCGTCGATCACGGTGGCGAGGATCTCGCTCTCCTCCGGATCCATCTCCGGGTAGGGGAACAGGACGTCCTGCTCGATCTCTCCGGCGCAGAGCGAACGCATGAAGCTGATACCCTTGTCGTTCATGGGATGCGGTGCCTCCACCCGCATCATAGCGCAACGCTCCGCCTTGCCGGCTCTCGTGTATCATTACGAGAAAGGCCGGTACGTGCCGGCCTACACCGCCCGGGATACCGGCGGAGGAACCCATCATGTCATCGATCGTCGTAGAAGTGGCCCGCGTCGAAGACGTGCGGCCCCACACCAACGCGGACCGCCTCTTCCTCGCCCGCATCAAGGGCTGGCAGACGGTGATCCGCAAGCTCGAGGACGGCTCTCCCGAGTTCGCGACGGGGGATCGGGTGGTCTACGTCCCGCCCGACAGCACCCTGCCGCGGGAGGTCGCCGAGCGGCTCGGCGTCGCGTCCTACCTCTCCGAGAAGACCAACCTCGACGGCGACAAGGAGCTCGTGGTCCGCCGGGTGCGCCTGCGCGGCGAGCCGTCCTACGGATTCGTCGTGCGGCCCGAGAGGACGGACTGGGAGGTGGGCACGGACGTGCGCGAGCACTACGGCATCGGCAAGTACCGCCCGCCGGTCAAGTTCCAGGCC
>DASWIG010000343.1:0-2921 GCA_036397835.1 Thermoanaerobaculia bacterium | reverse complement strand
CCGCCTGCAACGACGGCAAAGAGCTCGCCCCCGTGCCGGGGCACGACGGCGTCACCAAATCGGCGGCCTCCGAACGCGCCCTGCGCCGCGCCTTCGACGGCGCGCCGCCGGTGATCCCCCATGCGGCGTTCGGCCCCTGCGTCTCCTGCCACAGCGACAGCGGCATGGCGGTCGAAGGCGTGGGCTTCTCGCCCCCCTCGCCGCACGCCAGGACGAAAGGCATGAGCGCCGTCAGCCGCTGCCAGCAGTGCCACGTCTTCCAGACGACGCGGGCTGTCTTCGCCGACAACGGCTTCGACGGTCTGCGCCAGGACCTGCGCCGCGGCCGTCGCCTGAACGCGCTGGCGCCCCCCGTGATCCCGCACCAGATCCTGATGCGCGAGAACTGCCAGGCCTGCCACTCCGGTCCGACGGCGCGAGAGGAGATCCGCACGTCCCACCCCGAGCGGACGCGTTGCCGTCAGTGCCACGTCGAGCAGCGCACGACCGAGGTCTTCGAGACGTCCCGCCCCTGAGACGGCATGAGGCGACGCGGGAGCCGGGACCCACTCCTCCGTCTCGAGTGCTATACTCCCCAATGAGGAGGCCGCCAAGTGCCAGCCACAACCGCCAAAGCGCAGATGTTCGAGATTATCGAGAAGCAGCCCGACGACAGCTCCTTCGACGAGATCCTCCGCGAGCTCGCCTTTGAGCGCATGGTAGAGCGGGGCTTCGACGATGCGGACCACGGCCGCACCGTCAGCCAT
Source organism: Thermoanaerobaculia bacterium (assembly GCA_036397835.1). Taxonomy (GTDB): domain Bacteria; phylum Acidobacteriota; class Thermoanaerobaculia; order Multivoradales; family J023; genus DASWIG01. The sequence continues at coordinate 2,175 of DASWIG010000343.1, read as the reverse complement.
GAGGAGATGGGGCGAAGGATCTCCTCGTGGGCCAAGTAAGGTGGACCGAGGAGGCGGAACGCTGGCTCCGCGAAATCCACGACTACATCGCGCGCGACAACCCAGAGGCAGCGCTACGGACTGCTCGTGGAATCTACGACAAGATCGACAGCCTGAGCGCGTTTCCTGAGCGCGGCTATCCCCACACCAGCAAGAGCGGCAGGCCGCTACGGATCATCCTTTTCGGCCACTATCGCATCGCCTATACCGTGAACCATGACAAGGACGTGACCGTCCTTGGGGTCTTTCACGGTGCTCTCGACATCGACCGCTATTTACCCTGATCGCTACGGAATCGGCAGCGGGCTCGGGACCGACGGCGCGCGAGGAGATCCGGACGTCGCACCCCGAGCGGACGCGTTGCCGTCAGTGCCACGTCGAGCAGCGGACGACGGAGGCCTTCGAAGGACGACCTGGCTCCTACTGATTCTCGACCGAGTGCCTTTCGATGGCGGCCGCGGTCTGGTTGCCCTCTTCGCTGCCGTCAGAATGGACGAAGATATAGTCGAAGACGTCGGCTTCCTTCATCGTGACGCTGGAGCCATGCTCGACACCTTCCGCGAATCGGGGCTCGTTCATCAGGAGTCCCCGAATACGCCCGTCGCTCCATTCGACGACCTCGACCCACATCCATTCCTGAGTACCGCCGGGGCCCTCGAAAGGACCTTTGACCAGGAAGCTCTCACCGGGCGCGAGTCCTTGCTGGAATGTGTCGTAGAGGCGAGGAAGCTCGGCACGGGCCGCTTCGCTGGCAGCGCGGATCTCTGGGTGGTCGTTGGTGACGACCCCGATCATGTTCTCGTCGGGCTCGTGGGGTGGTGAGCAAGCAAGCTGGCCCAGAACCGTGAGGATGCACCATAAAAGGATCCATACGCGGCGAGTAGGTACAACGGGTGAATTCATGACGTGCCCTCCGAAGTCCCCACGGATTGTACCAGATGGACCCACCGCTGCCCTCAGTCGCCGTTCTGCGCCTTCCTGAGCTCCAGGGTCCGGCGAAGGATCGGCAGCACGGCGCGATCCTTGTCGCGGTTGGCGAACTCCTTGGAGGCGATGACCGTCTCGAGATCCAGGACGCGCAGGTGAATGCCCGCCACCTCATTCCGGCTGCTCCGCGCGGCCGGCAGCAGGCACGGTTCATGGCGTCGTGACGTCGAAGACCCGGTTCATCCCACTCAATCGGTCCATGTGACGCCGTCAACTGAGCCGAATGAGACTCAATCGGTCCATCTGACGCCGTCAACTGAGCCGAATGAGACTCAATCGGTCCATGTGACGCCGTCAACTGAGCTGAATGAGACTCAATCGGTCCATGTGACGCCGTCACATGAGTGGATTGAGCCATATGTCCCATCTGCGAGGCCGCGGGGCGGCAGCTAACGGCACTGCCGCCCGCCGCCGTATACTGGACGCCTGGAGCGTCGGCCATGAACCCCTTCAACTGGCAAAGCCACCGGCCCCAGATCGAGATCCCGCGTTCCGACGTCGGGCGGCTCTCGGAGGTCCTTCGCAGCAACGGCAGCGCCGTCGTGATGGGCGGGCGCGGCATGGGCAAGAGCGTCTTCCTGGGACAGCTCAGGTCCGATCTCGAGCATCATCCTGGGACGCGGGTCGTGCTCATCGAGGCACCACCCGCGGCATTGACCGTCGATGCTTGTCTCGGATTCCTGGCTGCGGAGCTCGGCGTCGAGGCCAATCCGTTCTCCTCTCGTCCTATCCTCGACGACTTCTTTGCCCGGCCGGACGCTCCGGCGCGCCTCGTCCTGCTCTTCGACGAGTTCGACAGGTACGCCGAGAAGGGAACGCCATCGGCGCAGCCGCCGGGACGAGGCTTCTTCAACGACCTCGAAGCGGCCCGTCGCTCGTTGCCCGGGCTGGGCGTGCTGGCCGTCGGCTCGATCGGCGTCTTCATCTTTCGCGACGTCCTGGGTTCGAGCTTCCTGTCGCGGGCTATTCACTTGCGGCTGCGTCCCCTGACGAGGACGGACGCCGAGGCGCTCGCCGCTCCCTTCGCGGAGCGCGGCAGCCCGTTGTCCGAGGACGTGCTCGACGCGCTCGTCCTGGCGAGCGGCGGCATCCCGGCGATTTTGACCTTCGGGCTGCAGCAGCTCTGGTCTTACGACCGGGAGGTCACGA
>DASWIG010000342.1:0-6515 GCA_036397835.1 Thermoanaerobaculia bacterium | reverse complement strand
GTCGCTGTAGAGCGAGCGCGTGCCGGGCTCGTAGGCCAGGTCCATGGCCTGGATCCGCTCCAGGTACGCCGCCTTGCCCGCCACCTCCTCGTAGAGCGGCGCCCACCAGTCGACGCCCGACGAATGCGTCAGGAGCTGGCGCACCGTCACCGCGTCCTTGCCCGGCCCCTGGAACCGCGGCAGGAAATCCCGGACCGGCGCGTCGAGGTCGAGGCGCTCCTCGTCGACCAGGATCATCGCCATCGTCGTGGTGGCGACGACCTTGGTGAGGCTGGCGACGTCGTAGATCGTGTCGACGGCGACGGGCGGCGCGTCCGGGTCGTAGGAGAGACGGCCGAAGGCCCGCAAATGGACGAGCGCGTCGCCCACGCCCACCGCCAGCACGCCGCCCGGGAACGCCCGCCGCTCGACGTAGGCGTCGAGAAGGGCGTCCACCTCGTCGAAGCCGTCGACCGGCGCGTGTCGCAGCGTCATCTCTCTCCTCGGAATCGCGATCCCGTGGCCGTAGGGGTACAGCCCCGGCAGGGTCACGGGAAGCCTACCGCGCACCGCGACCTCGCCGAAGAGCGCCTCCACCGCCGCTTGCCGGCTCGACGCGGCCCGCCCGTAGGCGCAGACGTAGACCGGCACCTCCGGCACCTCGGCGAGCACGTACGGGCTGCCGAAGGAGATGAGGACGACGGGTGGACCCGTAGCGGTCTCTCGACGTAATAGGGTCAAGCGACGCAACAGGCGCGCCTGGGAGGGCGACAGCCGGCCGGGACGGACGTCGGCCGCGACCACGACGTGGGTGAAGCCCGGCGCCGCGGCGACGATCTCGTCCTCGGTCTCGGGCGACACCTCCGGCCCCAGCGAACGGCTCGCGTAGTCGACGCGGCGGGCGTCGAGCTCCTCCTCGGGCAGCCCGGTCTCCTCCGGAGCGCGAGGGGGATGGGAGAGCGTCAGGACGAGCAGGCGCAGCGGATCCTCGGCGACGAGCGGCAGGACGCCGCCCTCGTTGCGCGCCACGGTGACGGCGGCGCGCGCCGCCTCGAGGGCGCGCGCGCCGTCCTCCGGGCTCGCCATGTGGCGCAGGACGTCGGCGTCCGTCCGCCGCCGGCGATGGAGGCCGAGCCGCGCCTTGGCCTCGAGGATCCGCCGCACCGACGCGTCGAGCCGCGCCTCGCTCAGCTCACCCTCCGCCACCGCCCGCACCAGCGACTGCACGGCGACGCGGGAGTCCGGCGGCAGCATCACCACGTCCGCCCCGGCGCGGACGGCGCGCACCGCCGCGGCCCCGGCCCACACGCCGCCGACGCCGGCCATCTCCATGGCGTCGGTGGCGACCAGGCCGCCGAAGCCCATGTCCCGGCGCAGCAGGCCGTCGACGATCGCGGGCGACAGCGTCGCCGGCGCCGCCGACGGATCGAGCGCCGGCACCGCCAGGTGCCCGATCATCACCGAGTCGACGCCGGCGGCGATGGCGCGCCGGAACGGCGCCAGCTCCACCTCCTCGAGCCGCTGCCGGTCCACGGCGAGCACGGGCAACGCGAAATGGCTGTCGACGGCGGAGTCGCCGTGGCCGGGGAAGTGCTTGGCCGTCGTCATCAGGCCGCCGGCGCGGGCGCCGTCGACGAAGGCCGCGGCGAGCCGCGCCACCAGCTCGGGGTCCTCGCCGTAGGAGCGCAGGTTGATGACCGGGTTGTGGGGATCGACGTTGACGTCGACGACGGGCGCCAGGGCCCAGTGGACGCCCAGGGCGCGTCCCTGGCGCGCCGCGACCTCGCCCGTCCACCGCGCGAGCTCCGCGGACCGCGTGGCGCCGATGGCCATGGCGAAAGGGATCTCCACGGCCCCCCGGCGGACGCGGAAGGCCATGCCGCGCTCCATGTCCGCCGCCACCAGCAGCGGCACCGCCGCCGTCTCCTGGAGCCGGTCGAGGAGGCGCGGCAGCGACTCGACCTCCGAGTCGAAGGCCACCAGCCCGCCGACCCCGAGGTCCCGCACCTCTTCGAGGAGCGTCAAGTACTCCGGCGATTCCGGATGGTAGGGATAGCCGTGGACGCGGACCATGACGATCTGCGCCGCCTTCTCGCGCAGGTCGAGGGAGGCGAGGGTGGACTCGACCCATCGCGTCGCGTCCGGGTCGACGGCGACGGGACGGGGCGGGGCGGGCGAGACCGGGGGACGGCAGGCGAGGAGCGCGAACGCCAGCGCCGTTGCGGACAGGAAGTTGGGTTTCATCGTCGCGTAGTGTAATCCGTCCCCAGAATGCCGATCCGCGGCTTCGCCGCGGATCGGCAGGCGCAGCCTGCCCTACGGCAGAGACGCCGCAAGCTGCGCGTCGAGGACCCGCGCGATCCGCGCCGCCGACTCCTCGAAGTGCGCCGCGCTGACGGCGTCGAGACCCTCGCGGCGCCCCAGCGCCCCGCCGAGCCGCTCGCCGAGGTCGACGAGCGCGGCCCGCGCCACGGCGCGGGCGTCGGCCGGCGTCCTCTCCGGCGGCTTCAGCAGGAGCACCGCCAGCCGGTCGAGCCAGGCGCGCTGAAGGTCGCGGCGCAGGGCCGTCGGGTCGACGGCCGGCGGCGTCCACGCTTCCTCCCAGATCGCCGCCGTCAACGTCGCCATCAGCTCCGGCAGCGTCAGCACGTCTTCGCCGCCGAGCCCCTCGGCGTCGCGGATGCGCGCCAGGCGGTAGGGGTCCGTCAAGCCCTCCAGGAGACGGGTCAGGCCCTCGAGGACGCGGTCGTGGAGCGGCGGGTCGATGCGGCCGTCGTAGGTGGGCTCGTGGCCCCAGTGGTCCCAATGACGGGCGCCGAGCCGTCCCTCGACTTCCGGCGGCAGCGCGAAGCTCTCCGGCGCGAACGCCTCCTGCGTCAGCAGCGCCAGCGCCTCGAGCTGCCTGCCGCGCGGCACCGGGACGAACGGCGGACGCCCTCCGGGGTCTCCCACGTGGTCGCGGTGGACGTACTGGCCGCCGATCCAGCGCACGGCGCCGCGCACCGCGCCGAAGCGCGCGTCGTAGAGGACGTCCACGGCGTCGGTCAGGTCGCCGTAGCGCGCGCCGTCCGTGAGCACGATCTCCGGCAGGCGCGGCAGCAACTGGCGGACGAGCTCCAGGCGCCGGCGTCCCCAGGCCAGGGGATCGGCGCTCAGGTCCCACGAGTGGGTCAGGGGATCGAGGGCCCCCGGCGCGTAGAGGTCGACGTCGGTGCCGAAGGTGTGGGAGGGGTCCGCCGACCGGCGGGCGAGCTGCGCGGCCCGCCCCGCATCGGGGGTGTAGAGGTAGGCGATCGCCCAGCGGTCGTAGGGGCCCACGGCCCGCATGTAGCGCTCGCCTTCGGGCTCCCCGAGGGGCGCCAGGTTGACCGGCAGGTAGTCCATCACCGACGCCGAGATGCCGTGCTCGGCCGTCCATCGCGGGTCGCCCAGCTTGTCGAGCGGCGTCGCCGACGAGGCCCGGAAGTTGTGGTCGAGGCCGATCGTGTGGCCGACCTCGTGCATGGTCAACTCGGTGATGTACTCGCCCACGAATTCGAGCGCGCGGGGATCGGCGCCGCCTGCCAGCTCGCCGCGGGCCGCCAGGGCGAGACGCCCGAGGCCGGCTTCGGCGGCCAGGCGCAGGCCGTAGCCGTCGCGCAGGTGGTCCGGCCTGCCGTCCCCCGGGGCGTCCTGGGCGGCGGCGCGGGGCGCCACCAGGCTGCGCCACTGGTGGTGGAGCGACTCGATGAAGCCGGCGTCGACCACGACGTCGGCGTCGAGCATCTCGCCGGTGCGCGGATCGGCGATCTCGTTGCCGAAGGCGCCGAAGGGCTCCATCGAGGCCGTCCAGGTCACGGTGTGGTAGCGCACGTCGGCGGGATCGGCGCCGTCGGGCAGCGGCTCGGCCCGGATCGCCTCGTGGAAGCCCGCCGCGGCGAACGCCGCGTTCCACGCCTCGACGCCGGCCTTGACGAACGGCCGGTAGGCCTCGGGGATGGTGGCGTCGAGGTAGTAGACGATGGGCTCTTGCGGACGGTGGAGGTCCCCCACCTTCTCGCCGGGCTCGAGCCGCCAGCGGTCGGCGATGCGCTCGAAGAAGCTCGAATCGCCCGTGCGCGAGTAGTTCTTGCGCGCGTTCACCAGCAGGCCGATGCGGTCGTCCGCGAGGCGCGGCGTCATCGGCTCGGCGGGGAGCTCGATGAACGAGAAGCGCAGCCCGAGCGACAGGAAACGGTTGTCGGGCACCGAGTCGAGCTCGGGCGACTCGCTGGGGCGGAAGGTCAGGCGCGAGCTGAGCTCCAGGTTGCGCGGGAACGCCTTCACCTCCTCGAGATAGCTGCGGCCGGCGTCGAGCGACACGCCCCGGCTCTTGCCGGGCTCGGAGATCGCCTGCTTCACGAAGCTCTCGGCGTCGACGAGGTCGCCGACGACCCAGCCGTAGACGTCGATCACGGCGGCGCCGTCGCCGCGCTCGGCCTCGACCTTGGCCGCCGCCAGCACCGAGGGGCTGTAGCCGCGCTCCACGGCCACGGCGGCGGGCGTGTCCGGCGCGGCGGTAAAGCGGTGCGGCAGCTCGAGCAGGAACACGCGCTCGCCGCGGCGCTCGAGGGTCACCACGCTCGCTTCGAGGCGCGTGTACATGGTGTTGGCGTAGAGCCCGCGGTCGCCGATGCCGCGGCGGATCCGCGGCACCAGCAGGAGCTCCTCGCCGAGGCGCTCGCGGGGGATCGCCAGGTAGAGGTGGTCGCCTTTCTCGTAGGTGTCGAAGAGACCGGGCCGCGCCGTGGCGCCGGCCACCAGCTCGTCAAAGCTCTTCTCCGCCTCGTCCGCCGCGAGCGGCAGGCAGGCCAGCGCGATGCTCAGGACGCAGATGGCACGACGCGTCATGTCCGTCTCCTTTCCGGTTCAGGAGAGCATACGCGGGCGGCGCGGCAGGGTTCAGGTTTCAGCGGACCAGCCCGCTCGCGGCCCACCCTGCTGCCGTCACTCCTCGTCCCTTCGGGACGCCCGCGTATAGCTCCGGGTTTCAACCCGGTGCTGCCGGCACGGCCGCCGAGCACGGCGCCCGACGCAGGGTTCAAACCCTGCGCTATATGCGGTCGTCCCTTCGGGACGAAGAGGGACGGCCTGCGGCGATTCACGAGGACGCTTCGCGGCCCTTCCCAGGAACAAATCGTTTCACCGTCCTGCTGCCGTCACTCCTCGTCCCACAGGGACGGTGGAGAGGTAGCCAGTGACTTCAGTCACTGGCGGGCGGGGCCGGAGGCAAGACAGGTCGGATTCAGGGATCGGCCCCCCCGTTTCGAGGCCAGCTTCGAGACGTGGCTCTTCCAGATCGTCAGGTCCGTATGGAAGAACGCCCTGCGCGCTCAGGGGACCCTGAAGCGGCAGGCTGAGCAGGTTTCGCTGGACGAGCTGATGAACCCCGACGCCGAGGAACCGCGAGATCGCCGCCGTGCTGCAAGTCTCGATAGCCACCGTGAAGTCCCAGCTCAGCATGGCCTATCAACGCTTGAAGCCGATCCTGGAGCCCCACTTCGGCGACTTCGAGCTTTGAGACAACCAACGAGGCGCGAGCCCATGAACGAAGATCTGAAAGCGTCCGTGCAGGCCCTCCTGGCCGCGTCGCGGACCTCCGACGCCCATCCGACGCCGGACGAGCTGGTGGGCTATCACGCCCGCGAGCTCGCCGCCGCCGATCACGAGCGGGTGCGCGCGCACCTGATCGCCTGCGCGGACTGTGCCCGGGTCGTCATCGACCTGGCGAGCTTTCCCGCGGCCGAGCCGCTCGACCCCCGCGACCGCGTGACGCCCGCGGACGTCTCGCGGAGCTGGCGGCGCTTCCGCGAGCGTCTGCCCGGCGTGGAGCGACGCGCGTCCCGTCCCTCGTGGCTCGCGTTCCTCGCCGCGTCGCCGCGCCTGGCCTGGGCCACGGCCGCCGTCTTCCTGGCGACGTCGATCGCCCTGACGGGCGCGCTCATGACGCCTCGGCCGGACGGCGACGCCGCGCGTCCCCGCGTCAACTTCGAGATCGCCGAGCTGTCGCCGGACGACGACGGCGTCCGCGCGGCGGGCGGCCGCACGGTGCGCGTGCCGGCGACGGCTTCAGGCGTCGTCCTGGCGCTGGCCCTTGCCGAGACGCGGACGTTCGAGGCATACGAGCTGGAGATCCGGACACAGGACGCGACGCCGGACGACACAACGCTGTGGACGACGTCCGAGCTGCGGCCGTCCGACCTGGGGTTGTTCACGGTGGAGATCCCGCGTGGCTTCCTGCCCGCGGGGAGATACCGGATCGTGGTGAACGGACGGGAGGAGGACCAGCGCGTCACCCTGGGGACGTATGGGGTGGAATTGCTTTATGAGTAGGAACCCTCCCCCCAGGCGCCTCTCCCAGGAGGAGAGGGGAGTCCGGAACCCTCACCCCCGGCCCCTCTCCCAGGGGGAGAGGGGGTAGGTGGGGATCCATGTAGCTCTAAGTCTTCCAGACACAAGAGTTAGTACCGGCACCCGTAGGCGGAAGTCCGCCTCGGGTGTCCATCGGGTGTCTTCCG
>DASWIG010000341.1:0-23476 GCA_036397835.1 Thermoanaerobaculia bacterium | reverse complement strand
CTCCGCCTGACGATTCCTGCGATCGACGCTCGCGAATCCGCCGACGCTCGCGAATCGGCAGGCACAAACTGCCCCACGCTCTCCTCGCCCTCCTCTTCTGCCCCGCCCTCGGCGCCCAGGAGGTCACGAGCGGCGACGTCGTCGTGCGCGGGCTGCCGGGCCTGCCGGACGGCGCCACCCACGGCTACTGCGAGATCGTCCTCCTGGTGACCAACCACTCGCCGGCGCGTCCTCACCAGGTGCGGCTCGAGACCCCGGCCGACTCCTTCGCCGGGGCGCACTTGCTGGGCCGCATGAGCCGCACCGTGGTGGTAGGTCCCGCGACCTCGCTGCGCGTCGCGCTCCTCCAGCCGCCGCTGCCGCTGGCCGGCACCGGCGTGCGCGTCGCCGTCGACGGCCGGGTCGTGCCCGAGAGCCTCCCCTTCAATTCCGGCCACCCGAGCTCGCGGATCTACCGCGCGCCCAGCCCTGGCGGCAGCAGCGCCGAGGAGGTCGCCCTGCGCGTGCTGGTCTCGCAGCGCGTCGACGTCGACGTCCTCCCCGAGACCACGGACACGGAGCGCTACCGGGCAGCCGTCAGCCCGCCCGCGGCGTGGAGCGGCGACTGGCTCGCCTACTCGGGCTACGACGGCGTGGTGCTCGCCGCCGGCGACCTCGCCGAGCTCAAAGGCGAGATCCGCGACGCCCTCCGGCGCTACGCCGAAAGCGGCGGCGCGGTGCTCGCGATGGGAGCGGACGCCGCGGTCCTGGAGCTGCCGCCCGCGGTCGACGAGCTCGGCCTCGCCGTGTCGTACACAGGCTTCGGCGTGGTGATGTCCGGACCCCAGCGCCTCGGCGCCGGCCAGCTCGACCGCGTCGCCCGCGCCTGGCTGCGCAGCGCCGCTCCCTGGTCCCTGGCGTCGGATCCCCGCGGCGTCCACCAGGTCATGCCCGTGATCGACGAGATCCGGGTGCCGGTGCGCGGCCTCTTTCTGGTCGTCGTCGCCTTCGCGGTCCTGATCGGACCCGTCAACCTCTTCCTGCTCAGCCGGCGGGGACGACGGATCTGGCTGCTGTGGACGGTGCCCGCCGCGGCCCTCCTCGCCTGCCTCGCCATCTTCGCCTACACCCTGGTCGACGAGGGGCTCCTCCGCGTCCACCGCGGCGCCAGCCTGACGATCCTCGACCAGCGCTCCCACCGCGGCGTGACGGTGGCGTGGAGCGGCTACTACTCCACCCTGACGCCCGGCGGCGGGTTGCGCTTCGCGCCCGGAGTGGAGGTGACGCCGGTGATCGCGTGGACCTTCGGTGCCTACGGCAGCTCCGCCAGCTACAAGACGCTCGACCTCACCGAAGGCCAACACCTGGACGCGGGATGGGTGAGCGCGCGGCTGCCGGCGTACTTCATGGTGCGCCGCAACGCGCTGCGGCGCGAGCGCCTGCGAGTGCGCCGCGACGGCGGGCTCGCGGTCACCAACGGCCTGGGCGCCGAGATCGTGGCCCTCCACCTCGCCGGCGCCGATGGCCGCCTCTACCGCGCCGGACGCGTCGCGGCCGGGGCCAGCGAGCCCCTCACCGGCCCGCACGGCGACGCCGCGGGCCGGCCGTCGTCGTTGCGGGAGCTCTACGACGCCGACCTGCCGAGCCGGATGCGGCGCCTGCGGGAAGAGCCCGAGGACTACCTCCGGCCCGGCACCTTCCTCGCCGTGCTCGCCGCCGACCCCTTCCTCGAGCCGGGCCTCGAGGGCCTGCGCGAGGCCCGCAGCGAGGCGGTGGTCTACGGCCTCGTCGAGGAGGCGCCGTGAGGCTCGAGGTGGTCGACCTCGTGCGCCGCTTCGACGACGTGCGCGCCGTCGACGGCGTGAGCTTCCGCGTCGCCGGGGGCGAGATCTACGGCTTCGTGGGCCCCAACGGCGCCGGCAAGACCACCACCATGCGCATCCTGGCGACCCTCGACGAGCCCACCGCGGGCGACGCCTTCCTCGACGGCGTCTCGATCGTTCAGCACCCGGAGCGGGCGCGGCGCGCCGTGGGCTTCATGCCCGACAACCTGCCGAGCCATCACGACATGACGGTGGACGACTACCTCGACTTCTTCGGCCGCGCCTACGCCCTGCGCGGCGCCGACCGGCGGCGGGTGGTGGCAGGGGTGGTGGAGTTCACGCGGTTGGGGGGTATCCGCGGCAAGCGCATCGACACGCTCTCCAAAGGCATGAAGCAGCGCCTGAGCCTCGCCCGCACCCTGATCCACGACCCCGGCGTGCTGGTGCTCGACGAGCCCGCCGCCGGCCTCGATCCGCGCGCCCGGGTGGAGCTGCGCGAGCTGCTCCTGGCGCTGGCGGCCGACGGCAAGGCGATCCTGATCAGCTCGCACATCTTGACCGAGCTGTCGGAGATTTGCCACGGTGCCGTCATCCTCGAGCACGGCCGCATCGTGCGCTCGGGCACGATCGAGGAGCTGCTCGAGGACGAGACGCTCCACTGGACGGTGCGGTTGCGCGCCATCGAGCCGCCGGAGGAGCTCCACCGCCGGCTGCTCGCGGCGCCGCACGTGGAGGCGGTGCGGCCGGTGGGCGCCGAGCTCGAGGTCGACCTGTTGGGCGGCCCCGAGGAGAGCGCCGAGCTCCTCGCCCACCTGGTGACCAGCGGCGTCAAGGTGGTGGAGTACCGGCGGCGCCGCGGCGGCCTCGAGGACGCCTTCATGCGCTTCACCCGCGGCGACGTCTCATGACGCTGAAGGCAGAGGAAGGCGACTACGAGCCCACCGAGGCCGAGCAATACGTGCTCGACCACGTCCCCGAGGCGTACGAGGACGGTCTCGAGCTCAAGGCGGCAGACTTCGTCTGCCGGGAAATCCCTCCTAACCCCCCTTTCATTAAAGGGGGGAACCTGAGTGAGGGACTCTGAGCCCCCCTTTAAGAAAGGGGGGTTGGGGGGATTTGGCCGACGAAGTCGGCCTTCTCACGCGCGGCCGGAGGGTTTCCGGCCGGGCCTCTACCGCTCGCGCTGCAGGAACACCGCCGCCCACGGACAATAGAAGCCGACGTTGTTGAGCCAGACGTCGAGGTCGTTCTCCACGAAGCTGGCGCAGCCGTCGCAGACCTCGACCGCGACGTCCGCGAACTCGAGGGTGGCGGGGTCCTGGTGCCAGCTCCAGGGCGCGTTGAAGCCGCCGTTGCCGGCGCGCAGCGTGCCGATGAGGATGCGCCGATCGCCGGTCGCGATCAGGCGCTCGGCCTCGGCGATCAACGCCGGGTCCCGCATCAGGGCGCGGAAGGTCTCGCCCGCGGCGTCCGGGCAGGAATTGATCAGGAAGACGGCTTCGTCGTCAGGCTCGGTCGGCGACCTCGAATTCGAGCTGTCGCAGGTGGCGAGGACCACGAAGGCGGCGAGGGCCGCGGCGGCGAGGACGATCGGCGATCGGTGCGTCGTTCGGTGGCTCGGTTTCATGACTCCCCTCGGGTGGCGATCCTGTTGCGGTGGTGCCGGCGGCCGCGAGTGCGGGCGGCAAGGACGGATGATATCGTGCCCGCGCGGCCGCCGCGAAGTCCCCGCCGCCCACGCCGAGAACGTCCGATGACCCCGCGAAACGCCTTCGTGCTGACGCTGCTGCTGCTGACGGCCGCCGCTTGCGGTCCGGCCGGCGAGGACCGCCCCGGCGAGAGCGCGTTCGACGCGCTCGCGGCGGGCGCCTTCCTGCCGCGGGACCCGTGGCTCGAGGTCGCGGACCTCTACCGCGCGCAGCACGGGGCGGCGGCCGAGAGGGCCGAAGGGCAGGTGCCGTTCGCCAGCGCGCTCGAGGTCGTGGACGGCTGGGCCGGCGCGGAGGAGTGGGGGGCCTGGGGGCTCGGCGAGCGTACCCGCGCCCGTTTCGTGGTCGGCGATCCGCGACCCTACGAGCTCGCGGTGACCGCGATGGCGCCCCCCGGCTCCACGGAGCGCCAGCAGACCGTGCGCGCCGTGGTCAACGGCCACGAGGTCGGCGCCTTCACCGCCGGGGACGACTGGGCGACGCACCGCCTGCCGGTGCCGCCGGAGGCGCTGCGCCGCGGCGTCAACGAGCTCGACCTCGTCTACGCCTACCACCTCGACGGGCTCGAGAGCGACCACCGGCCCCTGGCGCTGGGGCTCGAGCGGCTCGGGCTCGTCCCCGCCGGCCGCCGGCCGCCGGCGCCGGGAGAGGTGGGCTTCCGCGTCTATCGCGGCCAGGAGGTCCTGGTGCTCGAGGCGCCGGGGACCTACGTGGCGCCGCTCGAGGTGCCGCGCGCCGGAGCGGCGCTCGACTTCGAGCTGGGGACGCCGCGGGGCGAGGGCAGCGAGCTGCGGATCTCGGCGCTCTCGGTGGAGGGCCACGAGCGGGCGCTCGCCACCTTCCGGAGCGGCGACCCGACGCCCGGCGTCCACCGCCTGGCGCTCGACGCCTGGCGCGGCGCGCCGGTGCTCCTCGTGTTCACGGCCGAGCCGGCCGCCGGGGAGCGCTTCACCGTCCGCCGGCCGCGGCTCGTGCCCGGCGACGCTCGCGAGCCGGGCGACGATGCGCCTGCCGGGGAGCCCCCTGCCGGAGAGCCGCCGCCGGTCGTCCTCATCGTGCTCGACGCGGCCCGCCCCGACCACTTCGGCGCCTACGGCTACGAGCGCGAGACGACGCCCGTCCTCGACGCCCTGGCGGCCGAGTCGCTCGTCTATCGCCAGGCGGTGGCCGAGTGCTCCTACACCCTGTGCTCGATGCCGAGCCTGCTGAGCGGGCTCTTCTTCGTGCAGCACGGCTTGGTCCACGACGGCCTGGTGCTCGCCGACGAGGTCGTGACCCTGGCCGAGACCTTGCGCGGTGCCGGCTACCTCACCCTGGGCTACACCGGCAACCCCAACAGCTCGCGGATGACCGGCTCCGACCAGGGCTTCGACGAGCTCTACGAGATCTGGAAGACCCACCCCGGGCACATCACCCGGCGGGTGGTCCGGCGCCTGCGCCAGGCCGACGTGGCCGCGCGTCCCTTCTTCCTGATGATCCACTACGTGCCGCCGCACGAGCCCTATGCGCCGGACCCCGAGTTCGACGTCTTCGGCGATCCGGCCTACGACGGGCCGGTGACCAGCGACCGCGAGCTCGCCCAGGCCGTCTACGACCGCAAGATCGAGCTCGACGAGTCCGACCTGGCCGAGATGGTGGCCCTCTACGACGGCAACCTGCGCATGGCCGACGCCGCGGTGGGCCGGGTGCTGGCGGGCCTGAAGGACGCCGGCCGTTACGACGACGCGCTGGTGATCGTGACCTCCGACCACGGCGAGGCCTTCTTCGAGCACGGCTGGATGGGGCACAACAAGACGATCTACGAGGAGATGCTGCGGGTGCCGCTCATCGTCAAGCTGCCGCGCTCCTGGGAGCCGCCCGCCGAGCTCGACCTCGACCGCCTGGTGACCCTGGCCGACGTGCCGGCGACGATCCTGCGGCGGCTGGGGCTGGAAGCGCCGGCGGCCGTGCGCGGGCTCGACCTTCTCGACGGCGACCCGCCGGAGCGCGCGCTCTACCTGCGCTCGGCCAAGAAGACGGACCCCTGGCTCGGCGTGCGCACGCGGCGCTGGAAGGCGATCTGGGGCAACGGCAGCGGCGAGCTCTACGACCTGGCGGCGGACCCCGGGGAGACCGTCGACGTGATCGCCGAGCACCCGCTGCTGCGAGCCGGGCTCGCCCTGCTGCTGTCGCGGGCGATCCGGGCCGAGGAGCCGCTGCGCGCCGGCGCCCGCGCGGGCGAGATCTCCGAGGAGGACAGGACGATGCTGCGCGCGCTCGGATATCTCTGAGGCGTCGCCTTCGGTTAACATCCTCCCGCGTGAGCGCCGGCCAGCTCAAGATCTGTTTCGTGGCCTCCGAGGTCACGCCCTTCGCCAAGACCGGCGGTCTGGCGGACGTGGCCGGGGCGTTGCCGCCCTACCTCGCGAGCCGCGGCCACGACGTGCGGCTCTTCATGCCGCTCCACGCGCAGGTCGACACCGCCCTCCATCCGGTCACGCCCGTCGACTTCCTGCGCGGCGTGCGGCTGGACCTGGGCGCCCATCCCTTCGTGTTCTCGGGCGTCGTCGGCAAGCTGCCGGGCAGCGCGCTCGACGTCTATTTCATCAACTGCCCCGAGCTCTTCCACCGCCCCGCCGTCTACACCGGCGAGTGGGACGAGCACCTGCGCTTCGCGCTGCTGGCGCGCGCCGCCCTGGAGTGTTGCCAGCGCATGGGCTTCGCGCCCGACGTGGTGCACGGCAACGACTGGCACACGGCGCTGCTGCCGCTCTACCTGAAGACGCTCTACAAGTGGGACCGGATCTTCGCCCGCACCAAGACGGTGCTGACGATCCACAACATCGCCTACCAGGGCGTGTTCCCGGCCGACGTGGTGCCCAACCTGGGCCTGGCCGACCATGCCGGCCTGCTCTACCAGGAAGACCTGCAACGCGGCGTGGTGAATTTCCTCAAGACCGGCGTGATCTACGCCGACGTGGTCTCCACGGTGAGCCGCACCTATGCCCGCGAGATCAGGACCGAGGCCTTCGGCGAGGGCCTCGACGGCCTGCTGCGGGCGCGCGCCGGGAGCGTGGTGGGCATCGTCAACGGCGTCGACTACAGCTCCTGGAACCCCGAGACCGACGTCCTCATCCCCTACCGCTACGGGATCGACGACGCGGGCGAGGGCAAGCGCAAGAACAAGGTCCGGCTTCTCGGCGAGCTCGGCCTGCCGGCCGCCGCGGAGCCGCCGCTGCTCGGCATCGTCTCGCGGCTGACGTCGCAGAAGGGCTTCGAGCTCACCTTCGAGCCCTTGTCCGAGGCGCTGCGCCACCTCGACCTGCGGCTGGCGATCCTGGGCACCGGCGAGAGCCGATTCGAGGAGCATTTCCACCGGCTGCAGCGCACCTTCCCGCAGAAGGCGTGCTTCTACCGCGGCTACAGCGAGCCCCTGGCCCACCTGATCGAGGCGGCGGCCGACGTCTTCCTCATGCCGTCGCGCTTCGAGCCCTGCGGCCTCAACCAGATGTACAGCCTCAAGTACGGCGCCGTGCCGGTGGTGCGCAAGACCGGCGGCCTGGCCGACACGGTGGAGCACTTCCAGCGCTCGACCGGCGAGGGCACCGGCTTCGTCTTCGAGCACTACGATTCGACCGGCTTCGCCTGGGCTCTCAAGCAGGCGCTCACCGTCTACCAGGACCGTAAGGCGTGGTCGCGCCTGCGGTCCAACGGCATGCGGCAGGACTTCTCCTGGGAGCGCCAGGGCGCCGAGTACGAGGAGCTCTACGCGGCGCTCGTCGGCTGAGCCGTCCGCGCCAGCCGCTCAACCGCGGATTCGGACGCAGCGTGTTGGCGGGATCCGGCGGCAGACGACCTCCGGCCATTTGGCGCGTGTCTTGCTAGTGATCGCCGCGACGGACACGGTCCGGATCCGGCGGCCGAATCAACGCCACGTCTTGAAGCCTTCTGCCTGATTTCGCGGCCCCGGCGTCTCCTCCAGCCGCCGGGGCCGCATTCTTCTGGGTATCATCACCATGCACGAAGCGCTCCCAACACCCGAGCCGAGGCGGTCGATCGCTTATGCGCACGTCTCGATATGTCACCCAAGGAGAGCGGGCGCGGACTCAAGAGGAAACGGGATGACGTCGACGTCCTCGGAATTGGAGCAGATCCGGGTGGAGGCCCGGGAGCTCACAGCGATCGCCCGCGTCGCGGCCTCGGCGCGCGACGTCGAGGAGGTGCTGCCCGAGGTCTGCCGGCGCGCGGCTCAGCTCTGCGGCGCCGACCGCGGCACCATCTTCCTGTGGGGCGACAACTCGAAGGACGTCTACCCCGCGAGCTCCGAGCTCCCCTCCGGCCAACACGAGGAGTCGTTCTGGCGCCGCTTGCAGGAGCTCGGCCGGCGCCCGCTCAACGAGCTGCGGCTGATCAGCCGCCTGGCGTCGACGCGCCAGAGCGTCCACATCGACGACGCCCGCGGCTCGCCGATGGTCAACCAGGACTCGGTCGCGGCGTTCGGCCTGTGCTCGATCTTCGGGGTCCCCCTGGTGGCCGGCGACGATACGATCGGCGCCCTGCTGCTCGACCGGCGGGAGGTGAGGCCGTTCACCGAGCGCCAGCGCGAGCTGGCGGTGGCGGTGGCCGACCACGTGGCCGTGGTGCTGCAGAAGGCCCTGATGCTGGAGAAGACCCGGCGCCAGCTCCGCCAGACCGAGGCGCTGCTGGAGATCAGCCGTTCGCTGAGCTCCACCCTGGAGCTGCGGCCGCTGCTCAAGAAGATCGCCAAGCAGGCGGCGCGCGCCGGCCACATGGAACGCTGCTCGATCTACTTGCTCGACGGCGATCGGGTGATCCCGGTGATGTCGCAATTCGCCGACGGCCGGGTCGACCAGCCGCTGTGGGACTCCTTCCTGGGGCTCGGGCGGATGCGCTTCGACGAGATCCCGTTCCTCGCCGAAGCGGTGAGCCAACGCGCGCCGGTGGTCATCGACGACCCCGCCACCGACCCGCGGGTGCCCGCGAACATGGCGGTCTTCGCCTTCCGATCCCTGCTCACGGTGCCCCTGGTGCGCCACGACGAGGTGCTGGGGGCGATGGCCCTGGACAACACCGATCAGGCCCAGGCCATCCACGGCGAGCAGGTGGCGCTGGCGTCCACGATCGGCAGCCAGTTGGCGCTCGTGCTCGATAACGTGCGGCACTACGAGCGCGCCCAGGCGGCTCTGGCCGAGCTCCGGGAGACCCAGGAGCGGCTGGTGCAAGGGGAGAAATACCGCGCTCTGGCCGAGATGGCCGGCGGCGTGGCCCACGACTTCAACAACCTCCTCACCGCCATCCTCGGCCGCACCCAGGTCCTGATCCGGGTGATCGAGGCCGGCGCCTTCACCCCGCGCGAGGGCCGGCACAACCTGGCGGTGATCGAGCAGGCGGCGCGCGACGGCGCCGAGACCGTGCGCCGTCTGCTCGAGTTCACCCGCGCCACGCCGCGGCCCGAGGCCACGCTGGCGGTCGACGTCAACGAGGAGCTGCGGCACACCCGCGAGGTGACGCGCCCGCGCTGGAAGGACGAGGCCGAGGCCAGGGGCATCGCCCTCGACGTGGTGCTCGAGCTCGGCGAGGTGCCGCGGGCGGCCTCGCACCCGGCGGAGCTGCGCGAGGTGCTCCTGAACCTCACCGTGAACGCCCTCGAGGCGATGCCCGAGGGCGGCACGCTCACCCTGGCCAGCCGCAACTCCGGCAACTGGGTCTGCCTCGAGGTCCGCGACACCGGAGTGGGCATGCCGCTCGACGTGCGGCAGCGGATCTTCGACCCGTTCTTCACCACCAAGGGGCCGGGCTCGAGCGGTCTGGGGCTTTCGGTCTCCTACGGCATCCTGCGCCGTCACGGCGGCGAGATCCTGGTCGACAGCCAGCCCGGCCGCGGCACGGTCTTCACCCTGCGCCTGCCGCGCCACGTGCGCCAGGCGCCCGCCCGCGAAACGCCGGCGCCGGCGGTCGACGGCAGGCGCCTGCGCGTCCTGGTCGTCGACGACGAGGCGCCGGTGCGCGAGGTGCTGGGCGAGATCCTGGCCTCCGGCGGCCACGAGGTGCTGCAGGCCGCGAGCGGCCGCGCCGGCCTCGAGCTCCTGGAGCTCCGGAGCGTGGACCTGGTGATCACCGACCTCGGCATGCCGGGCATGAATGGCTGGGAAGTGGCCGAGCGGGTGAAGGGGCGTTGGCCGCAGGTCAAGATCGGCCTGATCAGCGGCTGGGGTCCGCAGGTCGATCCCGCGGAGCTGACGGCCCACGGCGTCGACTTCCTGTGCTCGAAGCCGTTCGAGGTGGCGGAGATCCTGAGCACGCTGGCGACGCTGTGAGCGGCGTATCGCGCTACTCGTTGCGCGGGCTAGAGCCTCGCGGTGCGCCACCGTGAGCGCCTCGGCCGCGGGCACCGCCACGTCGGGCTCGACGCCGGTGCCCTCCCAGTTGGTGCCGGTGATCGGGTTGACGGCGCGGCCGAACGGCACCGACGCCCGGACGCCGAGCTCGGGGAAGCGGTGCATGTCCACCGGTGGGCAGTTGTTCGCCCGCATGCTCTCGAGGAAGCGGCGCTCCATGGCCTCCTCGTCGACCTGCTGCTCTCCGTTCATGGCCTCGGGCGGCATCGGCATCACCCGCAGGTGCAGGTCATGGCTGATCGATTGCAGGTCCTCGGTGAGCTGCTGGGTAAACGCCGGCAGGGCGTCGAGTTTGTCGTAGGCTTGCTCGCCGAGCCGCTGGCGCAGGTGGGCGTCCCGCCTGCACCCTGGGCCGCCACGGCGGCGGCAAGAGCGGCGGACAGGACGAACATGACGACGGGTTTCTTCACGGTCAACCTCCTGAGCCTGGGACGTCGGAAGTGCGGCGGCGGACGGTCCCGTACTGAATCGCCTCAAGGGCCCAATACGTTGGGATCGGCATCAGGTTCTTGTGGTGTAGGGGCGCACGGCGTGCGCCCGCCGGGCATGACGTTGGGATCGGCATGAGGTTCTCGCGCCGCAAGGGCGTCCGACTCGCTCTTGGCTGCGGCCTCCTGCCGGCCGTGGCAATGCTCGGGGTGACGGCGCGGATCGTCTTCTACCGGCAGCACGACGACGCCGAGCACCTGGAGCGCAAGCGGCGCTATCTCGAACGCGTCGCCGCGCTGAGACCGGCGGGTCCCAACGTCGTCCTCATCCTCTTCGACGACCTCGGCTACGGCGACGTCGGCGTCTACGGCAGCCGGGCGATCGCGACGCCCCACCTCGACCGCCTGGCCCGCGAGGGGGCGCGGTTCACCCACGCCTACTCGCCCTCGCCTTACTGCTCGGCCTCGCGGGCGGGCTTCCTGACCGGCCGCTACGCGGTGCGCTCGGGGCTCGACCACGTGCTGTCGAACCGCGGCAGCCTCTTCCACGCCCTGCAGAAGCTGGGCGGGCTCAACACGCGGCTGCCGGCGGACGAGATCGTCCTCCCGGAGGTCCTCCGGGCCGCCGGCTACGCCACCGCCGTCTTCGGCAAGTGGCACCTCGGCGACGCGTCGCCCTCGCTGCCCAACGACCGCGGCTTCGACGCGTTCTACGGCCTGCTGCACAGCAACGACCAGGGCGCGCCGCCGGTGTGGAACGACCGCGAGGTCGCGGAGAAGCCGCCGATCGACCAGTCCACCTTGACCCGCCGCTACACCGAGCGTGCCGTGGACTTCCTCGCCGCGAACCGCGGCCGTCCTTTCTTCCTCTACCTGCCCCACACCTTCCCGCACGTGCCGCTCCACGCCTCGGCCGAGCGCCGAGGGACGTCCGCGGCCGGGCTCTACGGCGACGTCGTGGAGGAGCTCGACGACAGCGTCGGCGCCGTCGTCGGCGCCCTGGAGCGCCTGGGGCTGACGGAAAACACGCTGGTGGTCGTCACCAGCGACAACGGTCCCTGGTTCCAGGGCTCGCCGGGCGGCACCCGGGGGCGCAAGCACCACATTTTCGAGGGCGGCATGCGGGTGCCGTTCATCGTCTGGCGGCCGGGCTTCGTGCCGGCCGGACAGGTGATCGACGCGCCCGTCATCGGCCTCGATCTCTTCCCGACCGTCCTCGAGCTCGCCGGCCTGCCGCCGCCGGACGACCGAGTGCTCGACGGCGAGAGCCTCGCGTCGCTGCTCGCAGGCGGCGCGTCGCCGCCGCCGGCCAGGGAGATCTGCTTCTACCTGATCAACGACCTTCAAGCGGTCCGTTCAGGACGGTTCAAGTATCACGACCGCCACGGCGTGTTCTACGGCAATCCCATGGACTGGCCCTGGGGGCCGATGCGTCGCCAGGGTCCGTGGCTCTTCGACCTCGAGCTCGATCCCGGCGAGTCGTACGACGTGTCGGGCAAGCACCCGGAGGTGACGGCGCGGCTGCGTGCGTCAGTGGAGGCGTGGGAGGAGGGGATGGCGGAGAATCCGCGGGGATGGCGGTGAGCCGTCGTTGATCACGCGGAGCCGAGCTTCGATTCCGCTCAGCCGCTGAAGTCGCGTGGCTGAAAACCTTCGCGCTCGACCAATCGGAAGGCGTCCTCGCTGACGAGCACGAGGTAGAGCCCCTCCCGCAACGCTTTATCCTGCACCTCGGGCGGCGCGTCGATCGCGGCCAGGATGCCGTAGAGCTCCTTGCCGCGATGCTGCGGGAAGAAGTCGGGGAAGACGCGCAGGTGCTCGAGGATCTGTTCGATGCCGTCCTGCCGGAGCGTGCTCTTGATCTCGGCTACGTAGGCCTTGTTGATCCGGTCGTTGGCGTGGCCGAGCACGTCGAGCTCGATCTCGTGACCGTTACGCCGGGAATTGACCCGGAGAGCGACCTCGGACATCCGAAAGCGCTCGCGCAGGATGTGCTCGAGCGCCGGGCGGCACAGGCCTTCGGCGTAGTCGCCGAGCTTGTTGCCCAGGCTGCCGATTTCGCGGTGGATGCCCCCGACCAGGCGGTCGAGCTCTGCTCGTGAGGCGTGGATCTCCTCCCGCCAGCGCCGGTCGGTCTCCTGCCAGCGCCGTTCGCTCTCCGCCCTCGACGTGCGGAATTCTTCCCGCATCTCCTGCCAGCGCCGTTCGTTCTCTGCGTGGAGCCCCTCCAGGCGCGTGATCGTGCGGCTGTTCGACGCCACCAGCTCCTTCAGCTCTTCGTCGGTCATCGGTCCATCCTGTCGGCAGAGGGGCCTCCATTCAGGCTCGCCGAGGCCCCCTGAAGCATAGCAGACGAGAAGGACGCGACAGGATACGTCAGGCAGGCACTGAGGGGACAGATCGCTTCAACGCCGGGCGGCCAGGACCTTGCCGCGGATGCGGGCGCGCTCGAGCAGCTCGTCGAGCTGCTCGTACTCGTCGAGCCAGACCAGGAATTCGCGGACCTTGCCCACCATCCGCCGCGGGCTCGAGCAGCCGACGAGGTAGGCGATCTGGATGAAGCGCTCGGGGTCGGCGGCGTAGAAGCCCCAGCTCTCCTTGAAGACGTGGATGTCGGGGTTGCCGAGGTGGCGGCGCACCTGGGTGTCGGTGACGGTGCGGAAGACCGCGACGATGTGAAGCGGGCCGAGCGGCTCGTCCCAGCTCTCGACGCAGGTGCGGAAGGGGTAGCCCACGTAGCGCGCGGCGTCGGCGTAGGAGAAGCGGTCGGGGCAGGCGCTCAGGAGCACCGGCAGAGTGTGCGCCTCGCCGTCGAGCTCGAGCGTCATGTCGTAGCGTTCCGCCGTCTCGACCTCACCCCGCCACTCCATGCCGCGGACGGCCGTGTCCTGGAGCTCGATCTCCTTCACCTCGTCGTGGAAAGCCTCGACCAGCGCCCGATGACGGTCGGTGAAGGTCATCAGCTCCCACTGCGTCTCCAGCGGCGTCTTGGCGCTGGCGTAGTCGGGGAAACGGCGGATGGCGCGCATCGTCGTGGCGCAGAAGAGGTTGACCGCGTCGAGGGCGTCTTCGACGAGCTGGTCGGCGTCATTGAACCAGCTCACGATCTTGCCGCCGCGATAGCTGGTCAGCTCGTCGAGGAGGTCGAGGTAGGGATCCGGCTGGCGCGCGCGCACCTTCGGGTCCTTGAGCGTGTCCTGGACGAAGACCAGCATCTTCTCCCGGCTGTCGGCGATCGCCGCCTCGAATTCGATCTGGGTCGCCGACAGGCCGGTCCTGTCCTTGAAGCCGTAGGCGTCGACCAGGATGCCGAGGAAGAGGTGGCAGGTCCGCGCCTGGTGCTGGGTCGTCTTGCGCGGGTCGCCGGCGCCGATCGCCGGCCAGTCCTCGTTGACGTCGACGGTGAGGAACGGGAACCGCTCTTCGAGGCGCTCCACGAGCGCGTCGCGCACCGCCGACAGGGGCCGCTCGCCGAGCTTGTGCCTGTTGAGCGAGGAGATGAAGACCTTCGCCTTCTGGGTCGACTTGAGCTCACGCATTGCCTGTGCCTCCCGTGCCCGTATCGTAGCCGATCCAAAGGTGGTATACTGGACTCCCTCCCAAGGAGCGGCACCCGCTGCCGCTCCGAAGCCCCCGGCAGGGCGACCATCCCTAAGAATAATGATCGTCGCCCCCCGGGGCATTTTTTTGGTCGCCGGGTGGCCATCCCCCGAGGCTCATGGGCGGCGTCCCAACCGCGCCACCGGGACGCCCAGGGCGTCCCACTCGTCTCCGAGATAGAGCTCCGCGGACGCTTCGTCCGTCAGGCCGACCGCCCGGAGGCGGTGCCAGCGGCGGTGACGGCGCTCGCGCAGGGCCGTCGCCAGGAGCGCCAAATCGGCGCCCGGCGCCAGCACCCACGTCGGGCGGTTGCGCAGCACGGCGGGCAGGAAGCCGATCGGATCGTCCTCGAGCACCCAAGCCGCGCCCGTGAACAGATTCCAGGCGAGCAGCACCTGGCGATGGAGGCGCCCCACGCCGGGGCTGGCGAGCACGATCGGACGCCCGCGCGGCGCCGGCAACGCATCGCTCCAGGCAATGGCGGCGCCGATCAGGTCGCGGTGGGTGCGCCCCTCTTGGTCACGCGGGCCGGCGAAGGCGACGGCGTCCGCCGCGGCGTGCCGCAAGGCGTCGAGGTCCGGCGTCCAGCGGGCGAGACGCGAGCGTACCGGCGGCAGGGCGAGGGCCGCTCCCTCGCCCCCCGGCACCGCCGCGCCGCCCGCCGCCTGCACCGCCAGGGCCGCGGCCACGGCGTCGGGACGGAGCCGGTCGTCGACGGCGACGCGCGCCGTCCACGCCGGCGGGCGCAGCGCGGCGGCGCCGCGCGCCGCCTGGTCCGCGACCTGACCCCAGGAGCGCCAGCGCCAGTCGTCGGCGTCGCGGTAGAAGAGCCAGGGCTCCTCGGGGGTCGCGGCGGCGCGGTCGGCGAGCGCCGCCGGCAGGGCGGCGCGTGGCACGGTTCCTGCTAGTAGAATGGAGGTCATGAGCCGTTCATCCGGAGCCTTGTCGAGCGCCGCCGTCCTCGCCGTCCTCCTCGGAGCCTCGCCGCTCGCGGCGCAGCAGATCAGCAACCCCAAGCTCTACGAGAAGTCCCTCTCGGCCGCCCGCGAGGCCCTCGAATACTACGGCGAGCACGACGACGCCGAAGCGCGCCGGAGGGTGAACGACGTCGGCTACCGGCTCGCGGTGATGTCGAACCTCGACGCCTACCCCTTCACGTTCTACCTCGTCGACATGCCGGAGCCCAACGCCTTCGCGCTGCCGGGCGGACAGATCTTCGTGACCCGCGGCATGCTGGGCCTGGGGCTGACCGACGACATGTTGGCCTGTCTCCTGGGCCATGAGCTGGCCCACGTGACCTTCCAGCACGGCACCCGCATGCAGCGCAAGGCCACCCTGCTCAACGTGCTGTCGACGGCGCTGCTGGTGGGCGTGATGGTGGGCGTGGACGACGAGCCGAGCTCCAACCCGAGCTCGCCCTACGGCTACGGCGGGGACGACCGCAAGGGCAGCCTGGTGCAGGGCACGGCGGCGGCGGGCATGGCGCTCTCGGAGCTGCTGCTGCGCAACTACAGCCGCGAGTTCGAGGACGAGGCCGACGTGGAGGGCCAGCGTCTGGCGGCCGCCGCCGGCTTCGACCCCGCCGGCGCCCACCAGCTCTGGACGCTGATGAACGCCCGCATCCCGCAGGCCAAGGTCTACGGCTACTGGCGCACCCACCCGTTCTCCGATCAGCGCCTGCGCGCCGCCGAGGTGCGGGCCGCCGAGCTCAAGACCCTCACCGGCAGGCCGCCGGAGGACTATCGGGCGAAGGTGCAGCAGGCGCTGCTCGACTACGCCGCGCGCGAGAAGCAGGAGCCCGAGCTCGACCTCTTCGTGGAGACCTCGGCGCTCCACGCCTGGCCGCGCGGCGCGCGGGCCGAGTCGCTGCGCCTCGCCGCCCTCCACCGCCGCCGCGACGCCGAGATCGAGAAGCCCGAGCTCCAGCGCGACTACGGCGAGCTGGTGCGGATCTACGAGGAGGAGCTCGAGGAGGTGCGCCTGCTCACCCCCGACAGCGCCTTTCTGGCGACGCTGGAACAAGAGCTCGCGGCCATGCGCGGCGAGGTCGACGCGCTCTACCCGAAGGCCCTCGAGGTGTGGCGCGGCGACGTGGTGCAGACGCCGTTCCTGGAGGTCTTCCTCAGCAACTACCCGACCTCGCCGGAGGTGCCGGCGGTGGCGCTGGCGCTCGGCAACGCCTACAGCCGCCTGGGCCGCCAGGTCGACGCGGTGGAGCAGTTCCTGCGCGCCAGCGAGGCGGGACCCGAGAGCGAGGCGGGCCGCCGGGCGCTCGAGGGCCTGCGCAACCTCACCCCGCACCTCGAGGAGCTGGCGGCCCTGCAGCAGCTCGCCGACGACGTGGGCGACCCGAAGCTCGCCGAGCTCTCGCGCCGGCGCCTCGCCGAGCTCGCTCCGAAGTACGAGGACATCGAGAACGGCGCCGGCTACCTCAAGCGCTACCCGGAGAGCGAGCACGGCGAGGTGGTGCGCGAGCGGCTCGAGGCGCTGGCCAACAACCTCTACGGCGAGGTGGTGCTCTACCAGGAAGTGGGCGACCACGTGAAGGCCCTGGAGCGCATCCAGCTCATCCTCACCCACGCCCCCCTTTCCCACGCCGCCGAGCAGCTCCGCGAGCAGGCGGTCTTCGAGAGCTGAGCCGGTCGATACCGACCCGGTGTATAGTCCGGGGCGTCCAGCTTTTGCGAACGCGCTCCGGGAGCTCCCCTCCCGGCTGGCTGAGTGTTGAACCGAGGAGAACGCCATGAAGCCGATCCGCACCGCTCCGTGCCCGCTGCCTCCCCTGCTCGCCGCCGTCATGCTCGCCGCCGTCTTGCTCGCCGCCGTCGGTTGCGTGTCGAAGAGCCAGTACGAGAGCGCCCAGGCCGAGCTCGCTCAATGCCAGGAGGAAAAGGCCCAGGCCGACGCCAAGGTCATCTCCTGGGAGCAGCGTTTCGACCGTGAGGCGCAGCGCTGGGAGGTGGTGGGGGCCTCGGTGACGGAGCAGTTGCCGCGGGCCCTGAACGAGCTCCACGAGGAGCGCGACCGCATCGTGGAGATGGTGCCCGAGCAGGTGCGGGGCGACGTCACGCGCTACCTCGACGAGTACTTCGCCACCGTCATGGGCGGCTTCGATCGGCTGGTCGCCGACAACAGCGACGTCCGCATGGAGCTCACCGCGACCCGCCAGGTGCTCGAGAGCCTGGGCACCGACACGAGGGCGATCTCGCAGTCGATCGACACGACGCTGCGGGACGAGCGCGCGAAGCGTCAGAAGGAGCAGGACCGGCGCGACGCGGTGGCGGCGAAGATCGCCGACGTGGTGGCGCTGGTCACCGAGTTCGACAACACGCGGATCCAGTGCCGGCAGTGCCCCGACAGGCTGCGCCTCAACCGCAAGCAGAGCGACACGATCTCCGCCTTCCACGGCCAGTTGACGTCCCAGCTCTCGCAGATCCAGAGCTTCGCGAGCACGGGGGACTACGTGCTCACCGAGGATCTCCCGGCCCCGGAGGAGGGGGAATAGGGCAGGCTGTGCCTGCCGATCCGCGGCTTCGCCGCGGAAATCCCCCCTCGGTCCCCCCTTTTTCAAAGGGGGGAAGCTGACTCCTCGCTTCGCTTCGGGGCCTACCGCCGCGCGGACGCCACCACGCGCGCCGCGATCGGCGCCTCGGGAGCGTCGGGGGCGAGCTTCAGGAACTTCTCGAGGTCGGCGATCAGCAGGTCCTGGCGGTCGACCTTGCTCGCCGCCTGCCCGCGGTAGTAGTAGGCGTAGGCGAGGTTCGGGTTGAGCTCGATGGCGCGGGTGAGCTCGTCGACCGATTCCTGCCACTTGCCCTGGAGAGCGTGCGTCAGACCGATCTGGTAGGCCGGCATGGGATTGCCGGGCGCCAGCTCGCGGGCCTTGCGCAGGCTGTCGAGGGCCGGGCCGTACTGCTGCAGGCGCTGCAGCGCCCAGCCGAGGTGGTAGTTGGCCTCGACGTCGTTCGGCCGGCTCGTCACGGCGGCCCGGGCGCGCTTCTCGGCCTCCCGGAAGGCCGCGGTGGCGTCGGCCGTGCGCTTCTGATGGAGGTAGGCCTCGCCCAGATGAGCCCAGGGCGCGGGGTCCGCGGGCGCCAGATTGGCCGCCTTCTGCAGCGCGGTGGCCGCCTCGCCGTACTTCTTCTCCTGCTCGTAGATGCGGCCCATGGCGGTGAGCGGCCCCGGGCTGTCCTGCTTGGCGAGGTCGCCGAGCTCGGCCCGCGCCGCGCCCGTGGCGTAGGCCTGGAGCTTCTGGTCCACGCGCCGCAGGACCGGATTGTCAGGCGGCTGGCTGGGCGGCGGCTGACTGGGCGGCGGCTGGCTGGGCGGCGGCGTCTGAGACGCCGGGTTGCGCGGCTTCTTGGGCTTGGACGACTGGGCCGCGGCCGGCGCCGCGATCCACAAAGCCAGGGTCAAGCCCAGCAGCGACGCCAGGAGCGGCCGGGCGATTCGGATCGTTCTGGTCAAAGACATGACGGCACTCCTTGATCCGGAGGGGGCGTTCTCCCTCCGTCGGTCAGTTGTTCCAGCAAACGACATGCCAAGCGTTTCACAGGTCGACCTTCTCGAGCTCGCGGGCCACGGCGAGGCCCGCCGCGGCGATCGCGCGGCGAGCTTCGCTGCCGGCCAGCAGCGCGGGGTTGGTGCGGTTGAGGTGGGTGAAGCGCACCTTGGCCCGCTCGGCGGCCGGCCAGCTCGCAAAGCGCGCGATGGACTCGCTGATGAAGGGGTGGGGGATCTGCGACATGTCGCGCCCGGGGATCTCGCCGTCCTCGAAAAAGGATCCGTCGAGATACGCCACGTCGACCCGCGCCACGAGCTCCTCGATCGAGCGCCCGAGCTCGGCGAGCCGCGTCCACTTGTCGACGTCGGGGATGAAGAGCACGGCGCGCCGGGGGCCGCGGATCTCGAATCCCACGGTCTCGGTGTACTCGTCGCGGTGGGGCACCAGGATCGGCTCCACCGTCAGCCGTGAACCGAGGCGCACCGGCCGGCGGTCGGCGAGGGGCCGCAGCTCCACGTTGCCGAGCCGCACCAGCAGCTCCCAGGGACCGTTGGCGCGCAGAAACGACGTCATGCGCGGCATGGCCCAGACCGGCACGGCGCGGGCGCCGATGGCCTCGCGGCCGAGGTGGACGAGCCCGGTGTAGTGGCCGATGTGCCCGTGGGTGAGGAAGATGCCGTCGAGCCCGGGGACGTCGGGGTCGGGCGCCATGACGTCGAGGCGGCGGAGCTGCTCCTTGAAGTCGGGCGTGGCCTCGAAGAGCCAGCGCCGTGAGGTCGCCGGGTCGACCAGCGCCAGGCAGGCGGCGTGCCGGCGCAGCGACGGGTCGTCCCAGGCCGGGCTCTCCTTGGTGCCGGCCTGGGGAAATCCGGCGTCCTGGGCGATGCCGAGCACCACCACGTAAGGGCCCCGCGCGCCCTCCTCGCCGGCGGCGGCCCCCGCGGCCAGGGTCAACGCCACCAGCCCACAGAAACTCCGGACTCTTCGTCCCGCGCTCACCGCTGCCTCGAAACCGCCGCGAACTGATCGTCGAGCCACTGGCCGAGCGCCTTGTGCTTGCGTCGAAGCTGGCTCGCGGTGAGCTTGCCCTTACTGCTCAGCTTGTGCATCTTTTTCAAAGCGTCCTTGCCCTCCTTGTCGTAGATCGCGCGGGCCCCGAAGTGGTACTGGGCCTGGAACCAGAGCCAGTCCGCGGCCGCCAGGCCGTCGCGGTCGTCGCGCAGGCTGAAGGTCTTCGGCGGGTGGCGGCTCAGGAGCCGGCGGTAGAGCACCGCCAGGTCCTCCGGACGGTCGGTGCCCTGGCGCAGCACCACGGTCAACGCGGCGAGGTGGGCCATCGCGCCGCGGATCCACGGCTCGTCGCCCACCAGGCCCAGCACGTCGGCGAGGATCTGGCCCGCCAGGACCTGCGCCACCACGTCGGCGACGATCAGGCTCGCCGCCTCCTGCGGCGAGCCGAGCAGCGGCGTGCCCGCGACCGAGGGCAGCATGCCGCCGAGCAGGCCCGACCACAGCTCCACGGTGCCGGCGTCGCCGCGGGCGGGCACCGCGATGCCGCTGGTGCCCACCCGCACCGGGATCCCGTACTCGACGTCGATCCCGGCCTCTTCCCATTCACGGCGGCCGAGGACGAAGACGGTGTATTCGACCCGCAGCTTCGTCCAGCGCTCGAAGCTGCGGGCCACGATCTCCAGTCGCGCCTTCAGGTTGGCGGTCCGGTCGAGCGAACCGGGGGTATAGTGGGAATGAGCGCGGTCGCCGCCGAGGCGCAAGAGCAGAAAGCTCGAAGGCTCCGGGTAGACCCGGGTCGGCGCCGGCCCGGCGCCGAGCGGGCCCGGCGCCAGCGCCAGACCCGCGAGCAGGAGACCGGCGATCTGGCGGGCTCGGGGTGAGATCGGAAAGACCGGCGTCAACAGCTTCATGGTCTCCGGATCTTAGCGCCTCGGAGACGATGCGAAAAATGGACTCCCCATAAAGCAGCAGCATCGGAGGATACGACCGTGGACAGCAAGACCTTCGTGGCCGGCCTCGTCGACGAGATGCAGGCCCTCTTCGCCCAGCTCGAGGACCGCGAGGCCCTCGAGTCGGAGTCGGACGGCCAGGTGGAGATCGTCACGCTCTTGAAGCTCGCCCTGACCAGCGAGCTCGAAGCCTCGAACGTCGCCGCCCACTGGCTGCCGACGACGCCCGAGATCGACGCCAAGTCCGTGCTCGCCGAGCAGTGCGCCGACGAGATGCGGCACTACAACCTGATCCTCCGGCGGCTCGAGGCTCTGGGGGAGGACATGACCGGCTTCGACGCCACCGCCCACGGCCCCAGCCCCCTCCACCAGTACCTGCGCGGGCTGCGCGGCACGGTGGAGCGGATCGCCGCCGGGCCGTTCGCCTGCGAGGCGGTGGCCGAGGTGCGCAACGCCCAGTTCATCGAGCTCTGCCACGCCCTGGGCGACGAGGAGACCGCCCGGCTCTACGAGGAGATCATCCAGCCCGAGGAGGTGCACCACCACCGCCGCGGGCGCGAGATCCTCGAGCGCTACGCCACCACGGCCGAGATCCAGGTCCGCGCCGCCGCCGCCATGCGTTCCAGCCTGGCCATCGCCGACGAGCTCAAGACCCTGGCGGAGAAGACCACCGGCGTCCACAACGTGCCGGTGTCCTGAGCTTCCCGTGAGGTTTCCCAGGGCTTACGCCCTGGGCTACCGCATGCCGCCCTCCGGGCTCCGGAGCACCATGAGCCGAATCTACGCCTACGAGCGCGAGCCCTACCGCACCGAGCTCGACGTCGCCGTCCTCGAGACCGGCGAGGACGACGGCGGGCCCTTCGCCGTGCTCGACGACACGATCCTCTTCCCCGAGGGCGGCGGCCAGCCCGCCGACCACGGGCGCCTGGCCGCCGCCGCCGTCGTCGACGTCCGGCGCCGCGGCGACGCGGTGCGTCACGTCCTCGACGCTCCCGTGGCCGCCGGCAAGACGACGCTGGCGCTCGACTGGCGGCGCCGCTACGACCACATGCAGCAGCACACCGCCCAGCACCTGGTGACGGCGACCGCGCTGCGCCGTTTCGGCTGGCGCACGACCGCCTTCCACCTGCGCGCCGACGCCTGCGACGTCGAGCTCGACGCGCCGGCGGTCGCCGCCGCCGACCTGGAGGCGCTGGAGGACGCCGTCGCCGCCGAGGTCCGCGCCGGCCGCGCCGTCACCGCCCGCCGGGTGACGCCGGAGGAGTACGCCCGCCTCGACGTGCGCAGCCGCGGCCTGCCCGCGGGCCACCGCGGCGACGTCCGCCTGGTGGAGATCGCGGGCGTCGACGTCAACACCTGCGGCGGCACCCACCTGCGCTCCACCGCCGAGATCGAGACCGTGAAGCTCCTCGGCACCGAGCCCATGCGCGGCGGCACGCGCCTGCACTGGCTCGCCGGGTCGCGGGTCCGCGGGCGCCTGGCGGCCCACGAGGCGCGCGCCGCCGAGCTGCGCCGGCTCCTCGACACGGCGGACGACGCGCTCGTCGACGTCGTGTCCCTGAAGCTCGCCCAGCTCAAGGACGCCGCGCGGCTCCGCAAGCGCCTCGAGAGAGAGCTCGGCGAGGCGGTCGCCGCCGGCCTTGCCGAGCGCGCCGGCCCGGTCGTCGACGCCCACTTCGTGGACGCCGGCATGGACCTCCTGCTCCGGATCGCCCACCGCTTCAGCGAGTCGCCGCATACGGGCCTGGCGCTGCTGACCGCCGCGGGAGCGGACGGCGTCGTCTTCATCGTGGCGGCGGGCGGCGGCTGCCGGGCGGACGTCCAGGCCGCGGGACGGCAGGCGGCGTCGGCCCTGGGCGGACGCGGCGGCGGCTCCGGGCGCCTCTTCCAGGGCAAGGCGGACTCGGCGGCGGGGCGCGGAGAGGCCCTCGCCGCGCTCCGCGCAGTGCTGGACGCCTGAAAAAACAGGACACTTTGTGCGGATCCCGACCCCTCTTCGGCAGCCGTCTCCGCGCCGGCAAGTCCTGTCCTGACAGGCAGTTGCACGAATTGTCCTGTCAAATGAAGACGTCTTCATTTCCGCGAGCTGTCCGATTTCGCACGAATCGTCCAATCAAATGAAGACGGGTTCTCCTCCCGCGGCTACGTATCTTCGTTCAGTGAAAGCGCCCGGCGGCGGCCGACGCCGGGCAAACCGAAACGAAGAACGAAGAACGAAGGAGAACCACAATGCAACGACAGAGCGAAGAAGCCCTCGGTCTGCTGACGAACTCCGACGAGATCGTCGCCTCGATCGAGACCCACGGCGTGGAAGTCGCCGCCCTTCTCCAGGAGAAGTGGACGACGATGACCGCGCCTCCCGACTCCACCCCCCAGGTCGACGCGCCTGACCCGCCCGACTACCTGGGGCACCTGTTCACGCTCAGGGACGGGCTCACCGCTTCGGCGGGCTCCCTGAGCCAGGCCGACCAGACCCACGTCCACCAACTCGCGAAGGTGATCGAGCTGCGCGAGGACCGCGACGATCTCGTGACGAGCGGCTACGACAAGCTCTCGATCATGCGGCGCACCATCGACGACCTCCACGGAGAGGGCAGGGCGTTCGTGCAGGCCGGGATCGAAGGACCCACCTCACGGAAGGCCAACAAGCTCCTGCGCCAGATCGATCTGGCCGTGCCGCGCCTGCGTGCCCCCGACCTGAAGCTGAAGCAGGCCAAGGTCGAGGGCATCAAGGTGAACCCGGTGGCGATGGCCGACGACCTCGAGACGCTGGCCGGGAAGCTGCGCACCGCCCAAAACGAGTTCCGTCGGGCGCGGCGCGTGGTCCAGGCTTCCAGCAGGAAGAAAAACCAGCAAATCAAGGACCACCGTCGCAACATCGTCTGGACCGCCCGGACCGTCGAAGGCTACTACCGGCTCGCGGGAGAAGACGAGCTGGCGGACCGCCTGCGGCCCATCGTGCGCCGGGTCAGCCGTCCCCAGCCGTCGGAGCCGCCGGCGGCGAGCCCGCTCCCCGAGGAGACGTCCCCGGAAGCCCCGGACGACGGACTCCCGGACGACGGACTCCCGGACGA
>DASWIG010000340.1:0-10026 GCA_036397835.1 Thermoanaerobaculia bacterium | reverse complement strand
ATGTCATATGGATGATCGAGTTTCTTGAAGAGCGAGGTTACCGAGTCCATGAGATCACCAATGAAGAGGCTGCGCGCCGGCAGCTCGAGGCCGTAAAGAAGGGCGACGCTTCGTACGCGCTCGCGATTATCGACATCATGGTGGCCATCAAGGACATCATGGATCTGGTTGAATCAAAGGAAAGGTTCTATGAAAAATCAAGAGACACGGGAATACGCCTTTGTTACTACGCAAGAAAGGAACTAGGGATCTCGGCTGAGACGTTACCGATCGTCTGTGTCTCGGCACGCGATGATGATCAAGCCAGACAATTGCTCGAGGAGCTCGACATCCCGCTGTACAGCCGCACGCCCCAAACACCTGAAGAGGACATCCGGGAATACCTGAGGAAAAAGCTACCAACCGTGAAGTGAGCGTTATCTCATATTCCACGAGATGACGCGCCGGCGTCTGCTCTCTCTCCGCTAATATCCAAAGGTGGACGACACCTCCAGCGGTCTGAAAGCGGACCGGGGAAGCCGGAGCGACACAAGTCTGGAGCTGTTGGACCCGAAGTGCCTGAACCCCGAGCTGAGGCCTGACGCGATGTGGTAGCCGCTCGAATGGTGAGATGCTACTGCGGGCTAGGAAGTTGCCTTAGAATCCCGCGTCAGGGCGTTCAAGAAGGGTCTGGGCCGGCCATTGGTGCGTCTAGGTGGGCCTTCGGCGGGCCGACGCGAAGGGATAGGAAGGGTTAGCGGTCTACGCGTTGTGGGAGAATGAAGCGTCTCTATGGTAGGCTGGGTTCGCTGGAGCTCACGCTCAGCGTGGAGTGCGCCGGGGCCGGGGGTATGAGATGTGGAGACAAAGTCACGGCGAGGAGTCGAGTCGTGGATTGGCCTTGAAGACGATAGGCCTGAGTATAGCTGTACTCAGCTCAAAGGCTCCTCCGTGCTGGTCCGATGGACTGCCAAGGGTAGCGCTCCGGCGCTCGAAAGAGATAAGAAGAGTTAGCAACGAATGAAGTAAGCTCAACGGGTGATATACTAGTTCAGAAGCGCTAGTCCAGACGCGGTTGGTGTCGCAGACAGGCCGGTATGGCAAAGTGCAAAGGAGAGCAGAGAGCATCGCAACGGCGAATCGTTTCCAAGGGTCACACCCATGCATTATGAGTACAAAGTGCGGTGGTGTAACTGGTAGAGATCCGATATTCCCAATGAGACCGGAACGACGCAGGCGCAAACAGGGAGAAGCGTGACCATGAAAGATGTTCAACTTGTCCTCCAGGCAAGCACAGCCCTGTGCGGGATCGTTTCGTTTGTACTGGTTTGGGTTCAGAACTGGAGAAGCGACGGCAAGACAACCCTTGAACGTCCAGTTCTTGCGGCAGTGGCGGGGGCTTCCCTCCCAACTGGTCTTGTCTTGATATACGGCGCCTTTGACGCAACCGTTATCCAAGAACTTGTTGCATTGGGCGTCTACCTAGCTATTGCGGGTCTCATGTTGATTTTCGTCACACTGAAGACGATTGCGGCTCAAATCGTTCAGTAACGGTCCGTCCTTCGGGACGAAGAGCCGGCGAGACGCCGGCGCTCCCAGCGCCCGTCCCTGCTGGCTCGCCGCCTGGAATCCGTCCACACAAAGTGAAGGAGAGTCGACTGAGGGTGGATCTCTCTGGCAAGCAAAGTAGGGTCATTCCTGGATAGCGTTCGACGCCCGATACCACGCCGCCAGGCGCGTCGGGATCGAACTGCCAGCGCGGATACCGCCACTGATTGCGCCGCCGCAGCGCCAGCAGCCGTCCGGATCGGCGCTGCCGTTCCAGGGCCTGACGCGAGCGGCCGGTGAGCTCGGCGGCTTCCGCCACGCCGATCGACTCTCGGAGAAGCTGTTCGCGGACCGAACGCGACTCTTCCGTCGAGTGATAGAGCGTTTCGAGGGGCTTCCTGGGGCTCGAGGGGATCGTCGACCTCGGCCAGCGGATCGCCGCTCCCGGCATCCTGGAGGGATCCGAGCGCCTGAACCAGGCCTCGAGCGTGCGCCCGACAGCCGCGTGACCTACGGCGGCGGCCCCTGGCGTTTCGCCGGCTCGACCTACGACCCCACGAGCCACTACCGGGCGGCGGAGGTCTTCGACTTCTTCGTCGAGACGGGGCTCGAGCCGCCGCTCCTGCGCGAGGTCAGCCGGCACCAAGTGCGCCTGCTGGCCGAAGCGTTCGACGCGCTCGATCTCGATCCGAGCGTCGTGCGCCGCGACGCGTCGGTCGACCTCGCCCGGGTCGGCGGCTTCCTGGTGCTCGAGAGCCGCCGCGCCGGCGAGCTCTGCGGCGAGCTGCGGCGTCGCGGCGTGATGACCGACCACCGGGGCGACTGCCTGCGTCTGGGGCCGGCGCCCTACCTCTCGGATCGGCAGTTGCGGGACGCGGTGGGCGTCCTCGGGGAAGCTGTAAGGCGTTCGTAGATGCGCATGGGGGAGCCCTCTGCGTCGAGCCGGGCATACGGGTCGCGGTCGGCGGCGGCGGCGCCGAGGTCGTGGCGTTGCCGTTCTGACAGCCCGGCAAGCTCCGCGCACGAGCTACGGCCGTCCGCCGAGCCTCAGCTCCTCGAGCGAGTCGACCCTGATCCCCTTCCTGGCCAGGTCCGCCAGGTCGTCGAGCGAGGTGATCTCGGCGATGCGCCGCCGGGTCTGTGCCGAAAGGCGGCCGAAGCGCTGGGAGAGAAGGTCGAGAACCACGCACCGCAGTTTCTCCGTGCCCTTCTCGATGCCCTTCTCGAGACCCTCCTCGAGGCCCTTCTCGATGCCCTTCTCGAGACCCTCTTGGCGACCTTCCGCCCGTATGTCGTCAGCCCACGTGGTGATCATTTCTTCTACCTCTCGATATCCCGCCTCGCGGAGCAACGCCTCGTACTCCGGCGCCGTCTGCGGGTCCATTTTGACGTACGTCCTCACGAAGTTCAACAGCCGGAAGCGGCGATCCTCGTCGAGGCCGGGGGTTTCCAGGATGCGGCGCAGGCAGGCGATCGCCAGCTCCGCTCGGCTGGCGAAGCCCCGCGGGCTCATCAGCACCGCGAACGCCCACGCCAGCGGCTCCGGCCGGGCGAGGTAATCGCGCGCCGAGGCCAGCGACAGCCCCAGGCTGTTGTAGGCGAAGGTCACCGGGACGAATCCGAACGAGACCTCCTCGAAGCTCCACCGGGTCAGGCCCGCCTGCCCGCCGTGCAGGTAGACCACTGCCGTATGGACGGGCAAGCCCGTGCCCAGGGTGAGAACGTGGTTGTAGTCGCGCAAACGCACGAGCTTGCGCTTGCGGTACTCGTACTCGATCTCCAAGTGGGCCAACGCCCGCGGCTCCGGATCGGCCGGCACGCGGATCTCCGCCACCAAGTCCGGATACCAGTGGCGGCCCCGCAAAAGGTCGTGGAAGCGCTCGCGGCCGGGGACGAGCTCGAGCTTCGACGGGTCGGCGGCAGCCGCCAGGTGCGGAAGGGTCAGTGTCAGGAGATCGGCGGGAAAGGCGATGCCGAGCTCCTTGACGATATGGTCGTGAGCGCCACGCATAGATCCTCCGTCGCCGCCTCTCGGGAACGAAAGCGGCCATCAGACGCGCGCAATCCGTGCGTGCGTCTTCTGAAAACATGTAAGACGTATGAGAGCCGTGAATTCTGACGCGGGAGTCGGACTTTTTTCGTCCGAGGGCGATAACGTCCTTGTTTTCAGTGGATTGGCCGGATCACCGGCCACCTGGGGCGCCGGCAACGGCCTCTCGGGGTTCCCGAGGTTGGCGAGGAGGCGTTGAGTCTGCCGCTCGACGACTACCGGATCGCGCCCGAGGCGGCGCGCGAACCCGAGGATCGTCACGCCGTCCGGACCATGGGCACTTCGGACCGTGCCCTTCAGGGCCACGAGCTCGCGGTAGAGCTTTGCGCTCGACTCGTCACGACGAGTCCGCAGCGCGGTGTCGACCGCGATCTCGTCGAGCTTGCCCTGATCGGCCCGGACCACGTCCCGGCCGAGACTCTCGAGGAGGTTGACCATGGGGTCCACCACCGCCGAGAAGCCGGGCACCGCCACCCCCTCGCCGGCGAACGGCTGCAGGAGCTGGGTGACCACGTCGCCGAGGACGTCGCGGTTCTCGCGCAACGTCGCCGTGACGTCCCGGATAGCCTTGTCGGCCCTCAACGCTTGTCTCGATAGTGCTGTCATCTGTCCGTCTCCTTTCCCGCGCGCCCCGGTCCTTTCCGGAGCGGCGGCGTCGGCCCGCGGGGTCATTCCCGGCGGCCGTACGCCAGTCTTCACGTGCCGCGTCTTGGACATTTCCGCCGCTCCGTGCTAAGAACGTCGGGATCTTCTCGGGAGGGCCGCGTTTTCGAGGGCTTGCCGTTGATGGAAAGGCGGGAGTTTGCCGGCACCGGGCGTTACGAGGTGCGGGGGCATCTGGGCACCGGGGCTTCGGGGGACGTCTACAAGGTCTTCGACCGCAAGCTGCGCACCCTGGTGGCGCTGAAGACCCTGCACAAGACCGATCCGGTCGCCATCCACCGCTTCAAGCGCGAGTTCCGCTCGCTCACCGGGGTCGACCACCCCAACCTGGCGCAGCTCTACGAGCTCGAGTCCCACGAGGGGCGCTGGTTCTTCACCATGGAGCTCGTCGAGGGCCCCGACTTCGTGGAGCACGCCCAGCTTCGCAACGGCGCCGAGCCGGCCGCGGTCGAGCGGCTGCGCGGCGCCCTGCGGCAGCTCGCCGAGGGGCTGCGCGCCCTCCACGACGCCGGCATGCTGCACCGCGACGTCAAGCCGTCGAACGTGCGCGTGACCGCCGGCGGCCGCGTCGTCCTGCTCGATTTCGGGCTTGTCAAGGAGCTCTTCGACGCCAGCGTCTACGAGACCCTGGAGGGTGCCGAGGTCTCGGGCACGCCGGCCTACATGTCGCCCGAGCAGGCCGCCGGCCTCAAGGCCACGCCGGCGAGCGACTGGTACAGCGTGGGCGCGGTGCTCTACCAGGCCCTCACCGGCCGGCTGCCGTTCCCGGGCGGCTTCCTCAAGATGCTCACCGACAAGCAGAAGACGGACCCGCCGCCGCCGGCCGAGGTCGTGCCCGGCGTGCCGGCGGACCTCGCCGACCTGGCCATGGCGCTGCAGGCGCGCGAGCCCGCGGCCCGCCCCGGCGGCGGCGAGGTGCTGCGCCGCCTCGGCGCCGCCGCGCCGGCGTCGCGCCAGGGCGCCACCCACTCGAGCGGGCCGGGGGCGCCCTACGTGGGCCGCGAAGCCCACCTCGAGCGCCTGCTGGAAGCCTTCCGCGCCACCTGCGAAGGCCGCACGGAGGTGGTCTGGGTCGAGGGCAGCTCGGGCATGGGCAAGTCGTCGCTGGTGCGCCACTTCCTGAGCCTGGCGCGCCAGGAGCGGGAGGACGCCGTGGTGCTGGTGGGCCGCTGCCACGAGCGCGAGTCGGTGCCCTACAAGGCCCTCGACGAGCTCATCGACGCGCTGTCGCGCTTCCTGCGCCAGCTCCCGGACCACGAGGTCGAGGTGCTGATGCCGGCCAACGTGCGCGCCCTGGGGCGGCTGTTCCCGGCGCTGCGGCGGGTGCCGGCGGTGGCCGGGGCGCACCGCGAGGCGGTCGCGGTGCCCGATTCGCGCGAGCAGCGCCGGCGCGCCTTCGCCGCCCTGCGCGAGCTCCTCGGCCGCCTGGGGCAGCGCCGGCCCCTGGTGCTCTCGATCGACGACCTGCAGTGGGGGGACCTCGACAGCGCGGCGCTGCTGATCGAGATCCTGCGTCCGCCGGACCCGCCGCCCCTGCTCCTCGTGGGCACCTTCACCGCCGAGGAGCGGCAGACCAGCCCGCTGCTCCAGGAGCTGCTGGCCGCGGACTTCGGCGACGCGGCCGAGGTGCGCGAGGTGCTGGTGCAGGAGCTCTCCCCCGCGGCCACGCGCCAGCTCGTGCTCGAGCTCCTCGGCGAGCGCGGCGGGGGGGCCCAGGCCCTCGCCGACGCCATCGCCCAGGAATCGGGCGGCAATCCCTTCTTCGTCGACGAGCTGGTGCGTCTGGCGCGCACCGAGGCCGGCCGCGACCGCGACGGCGGCAGCCTGCCGGCCGAGATGGAGCGCGCGCTGGCCCACGCCATGAGCGTCGAGCGGATGATCGAGGCGCGCCTCGAGCGCCTCTCGCCGGAGGCGCGGCGGCTGCTCGAGGCGGTGGCGGTGGCGGGGCGCCCGACCGCCCTCGACGTCGCGCGGCAAGCCGCCGAGCTCGGCCGCGACACGCAGGCGGCGGTCACCAGCCTGCGCGGCGCCAGCCTGGTGCGCATCCGCAGCTCGCGCGAGCGCGAGGAGATCGAGACCTACCACGACCGTATCCGCGAGGCGGTGACGCGGACGCTGGACGAGGCGCGCAAGAGCCACCTCCACCGGCGCCTGGCCCTCGCCCTCGAAGGCTCGGGCCGGGCCGACCCGGAGACCCTGGCGCACCACTACCACGGCGCCGGCGACCGGCAGATGGCGGCGAAGTTCGCCGGCGAGGCGGGCGACCAGGCCCAGGAGGCCCTGGCTTTCGACCGCGCCGCTCGCCTCTACCGCATCGCGGCGG
Organism: Thermoanaerobaculia bacterium; assembly: GCA_036397835.1. Lineage (GTDB taxonomy): Bacteria > Acidobacteriota > Thermoanaerobaculia > Multivoradales > J023 > DASWIG01. Next base: position 3,463 of record DASWIG010000340.1, on the reverse strand, counting down.
GGCACGAGGCCTTCGCCGCCGCCGAGGCGCGCGTGCTCCAGGTCAAGCTCGGCGAGGCCCTCTCCAACGCCGGCCGCGGCGCCGAGGCCGCCCGCGCCTTCCTGCGCGGCGCCGAAGGGGCGATGGCGGCGCGGGCCCTGGAGCTGCGCCGCCGCGCCGCCGAGCAGCTCCTGATCAGCGGCCGCATCGACGAGGGGCTCGAGACGGTGCGCGCGGTGCTGGCCTCGATCGGCATGAAGCTGACCGCGACGCCGCGCCGCACCCTGCTCTCGCTCGCCTGGCGGATCCTGCGCCTGAAGCTGCGCGGGCGCGGCTTCAAGGAGCGCGACCCCAGCCAGATCTCGGCCGAGGAGCTGATCCGCGTCGACACCTGCTGGTCGGTGTCGATCGGCCTGGGCACCGTCGACACCATCCGCGGCATGGACTTCGGCAAGCGCCACCTGCTGCTGGCCTTGCGCGCCGGCGAGCCCTACCGCGTCGCCCGCGCCCTCGCCATCGAGGCGGGCTATTCGGCGACCGGCGGCAGCAAGGCCCGCGAGCGCACGTCGGGCCTGGTGCGCGAGGCCATGACCCTGGCCGAGCGCGTGGGCCATCCCCACGCCCTCGGGCTCGCCAACATGACCGCCGGCGTGGCCGCCTACCTCGAAGGCCGTTGGAAGCGGGCGCTCGAGCTCCTCGACCGCGCCGAGGGCGTGCTGCGCGACCACTGCACCGGGGTGACCTGGGAGCTCGACACCGCGATGTCGTTCCAGCTCCGCTCGCTGCTGCTGATGGGCGAGGTGGGCGAGGTGCGCAAGCGCCTGCCGCGCTGCCTCAAGGACGTGCGCGACCGCGGCGACCTCTATGCCGAGGTCAACCTGCGCAGCCGCGTCGCCTGGGTCGTCCACCTCGCCGACGACCGGCCGGACCGGGCGCTGGCGGAGCTCGCCGACGCCATCGGCCGCTGGTCGCAGCGCGGCTTCCACATCCAGCACTACTGGCACCTCACCGGCCAGGTGGAGACCGCCCTCTACCGGGGCGACGCCGTGGCGGCCTGGGAGGCGCTCGAGGGCGCCTGGCCGCGGATCGGGCGCTCGCTGCTGCTGCGCATCCAGTTCACCCGCACCGAGGGCCGCCACCTGCGCTGCCGCGGCGCGCTGGCCGCGGCCGCGGCCGCCGGCGTCGACACCGCGCGCGGCAAGGCGCTGCTCAAGCTGGTGGACGGCGAGCTGCGCCGGATCGCGGCCGAGAAGGTGTCCTGGGCCCGGCCCCTGGTCGAGCTCGTGCGCGCCGGCTTGGCGACGCTCAAAGGCGACGGCGGCACGGCGCAGGAGCTGCTGGTGTCGGCGGCGGCCGGCTTCGACGCCGCCGACATGGGGCTCTACGCCGCCGTCGCCCGCCGCCGCCGCGGCGAGCTCGCCGGCGGCGACGAGCGCCTGGTGCGCGAGGCCGACGGCTGGATGGCGGCGCACGGCATCCGCAACCTCGCGCGCATGAGCGACGTGCTGGCTCCCGGCCGGTGGTCCGACGGATCACCGTGAGCGGGGAGGGCAGCGCCTGACTCCGTGCCCACGCTATGCCGTGACGCGCTGCCCGTTGAAGCGGCGGAAAGAAAAGCCGGTGAAGGTCTCGTTGCCGGTGAGCTTCGCCTGCGCCAGCACCTCCATGGCCACCGCCTCGCCCAGGTCGAGGCCGGCGGTCATGTCCGTGCGCCAGTGGATGCCGGCGAAGTTGCGGCCCAGGCTCAGGTTCGCGGCCAGCTTGTCGAGCTCGCCGCCGACCGTCAGCGGCGGACCCGTCCAAGGCGTCAGGGAAAGGCCGTCGGCGCTCGCCACCACCGGCTCCGGGACCACCGAGGACTCGTCGAACACGGCCTTGAGGACGGTGGCGCAGGCCCCCGCGATGACGGCATGGCCGGCCGGGTACGACGGGTGAGCCGGGCAGCCCTCGGGATAGGTGCCGGTCAGCAGTGCCGTGCCCCACTTGCTCCGCGCCCGCGCGAGGGCGGCCGAGTCGAGCAAAGCCGGCGGCAGCGGATAGGAGGCACGGTCCAGGAGGTGGTTCTCCACCCGGCCGCCGTACTCCTCCGGCCGCAGCCGGCGGTGGACGAGCCACTTCTGGTACCAGCAGACCGTCAGCGCCGCCTGAGTCGCCAGCGCGAGCAGGTAGAGCACGTAGGGGCCGCCGAAGGTCGAGAAGCCCGACTGGGTGCGGGAGTGCTTGTAGGGGTTGCCGCCGTCCGGCAGCACCCCCCACTTGAGCAGCATCAGGCCGGCCGCGAACGGCCCCTGGTAGGAGAAGTCCCGGTGCACGTATTCCGCCAGGTCGCGGCCGTTGCGCTGGAAGCGCGCTTCCGGGTCGAAGCGGTTGACCGGAGCCAGGGCGCCGTTCTGGACCGCGAGCCAGTCGTCGTGGGAGGCAAGGTAGTCGTCCTCGGGAAGGCAGGTGCGGATCTTCTGCCGGGTGCGCATCGGCGGCAGGGGGATGTCCTTGAGGAGGAACTGGGAGAGGTAGGGTCCCTCTCGGTCGCCCTCGGTGGAGCCGCGGAAGAGGAGCCGGGGGGTGACCCGTCCGTCCTGCCGCGGCCCGCGGTAGGCGGGCAGGGCCGACAGCTCGGCGGCGGCCTGCTCGGCCAGCGGATGACCCGGATAGTCCTCGAAGCGGACGTCCCGCAGCAGCGCCTGCCAGTAGAGCTCGACCATCTCGGCCGCCTGTTCCTCGCCGGCGAAGCGCGGCGCGGGCGGGAGCGTGAGGCTGGCGGCGTCCGGCCCCACCAGGTCGAAGCCCAGAGCCGCCTGCGGGTTGGCGAGCCTCACCTGGCCGCCCAGCGGGATCTCCTCGAAGTCGTTCGGCTTGCCCGAACGCAAGGCCGCGAGCAGGAAACCGTAGGCCCGCGGCTCGACGACGCCGAGCGGATCGTGGGGCAGGGCCTTGGAATAGCAGGCGATCCGCCCCGGCAGCTCCTCCTCGTCGCCGTTGGCCAGGTGCCGCGGTAGGGGACGGCGCTCGAGGCGCTCAGCGGCGCGCCGGCGAAGGCGCACCGCCTGCTCGAGCCGCACCGCCAACGGATCGTCCCGGCGTCCAGGGCCCGCCGCCGCCGGTGCGGCGAGCGCCCCGGCCAGGAGCGGCGCCGCCACCAGGGCGGAGCCCAGGAAATCCCGGCGGGTAGGGTGCTCCGAACGGCTCATCAGAAGGGCTCGATGACGCCGACGTCGGTGACGCCGCCGTCGACCGCGACGGCCGGAGCCGACACGAAGACCTCGAAGTCGATCTCGGCGGCGACCCTCAGGCGCGAGAACGGGGCCGTGACCGCGGGGAGGGTGAAGGAGCCGTCGTCGTCGGTGAGCGTCGAGGCTCCCAGGTAGCGCACCGGCGCTCCCGCGATCGGCTCCCCGCCGTAGCCCCGCACCTCGCCGACGACGGTGGTCGTCACCGGCGCCGCGGCCGGCAGCACGAAGGCCAGGCTGGTCAAATCCCCGTCGAT